>NZ_JBHTDH010000003.1:0-468911 GCF_042666555.1 Herbaspirillum sp. GCM10030257 | reverse complement strand
CGGACGGGGAGATCTGCGGGATGCCTGCTTCGTAATAGATCTTCGATGCCGGGATGGTGGTGCCGGAGTTCAGGTGACCGATCACGCCGTTGACCTTGGCATCGACCAGCTTCTGTGCTGCAGCCGTACCCTGCTTCGGGTCAGCGCCGTCGTCTTCCGCCAGCAGTTCGAACTTGACCTTCTTGCCGCCGATGGTCACGCCCTTGGCGTTGAGTTCGTCGATCGCCATGCGGGCGCCGTTTTCGTTGTCCTTACCCAGGTGAGCGATCGCGCCGGAGATCGGGCCGACGTGGCCGATCTTGACGACTTGTTCCTGTGCCGAAGCTGTGCCTGCGAATGCAAATGCCAGTGCTGCGGCCAACGGAATCATTTTTGTTGTGGACTGCATAAAATATCCTCCTAAGGATTGATAAAACACGGGGTAACTGCAACACTCACCTCTCAGGTTGCCGCGAGTCCGCTGCGGTTGTTCGAATCATCGGAAGAGGTCTCCTAGTCGATGATTCGCGACGCCTGCATCACCTCGCGGCAGCCTGTTGTCTATTCAGAAAACTGAACAGGCAGACGGTACAACAGAAAAAATGGTTCGCAAAGAGTTTTTCTGCGGTTTTTCGTAATTTTCGACAATTTTTATATGCCTAAATTTCATGCACTCGACAAGGTCGACCGCAAGCTTCTGAACCTGCTTCAAAAGGATAATCAGATACCGACACGGACCCTTGCCGAGAAAGTGCACATCTCTCAACCGACCTGCCTCCGGCGCGTTCGCGAACTGCGCGAGGCAGGAGTGATCAGCGCCGACGTCGCCTTGGTCGATCCCTTCGCGCTGGGCTACGGCATGCTGGCTTTTCTTGAGGTGTCCCTGAACAATCAGTCGGATGAGCATATGCAGGAATTCGAGGCGCGCATGGCCAAGGAAAGCGAGGTGATGCAGTGCTACTTCGTATCGGGCGACTATGACTATTTCCTCGTCGTTCATGTGGTCGATATGGATGCGTATTACCAGTTCGTGCGACGTGTCATTTCCGGCTCCGGCAATGTGCGGCATTTCCAGTCGCGTTTTCCAATGAAGCGCGCAAAATTTGCAACCCGCATCGCTTTCGATGAGAAGCAGGCGGAAGTACAGGTTCGCGTGCCTAAGTAAGCCAGCTATTTGGTATAAGCCGATGTGCTGAGTTGACTCCACATCGTCCTTCCATAACGCGTCATGATGCGCGCGGATGACAAAAGCCCCCTGAATCTGCCTAGGTAGTTTCCGCAGAATTCAAGGGGCTTTATTTATGTTGCCGTCAATGTGGATATGGACGCCGTCTTATGCGCGCACTGGCATTGAGGTGGTGAACTGACCCGGTGTGCGGCGGGGCACGCCGGTAAACGCAAAATCCACTTCCGGCTGGCGACCCGACACGATGTCGGCGATCGCGCGTCCGGAGCCGCAGCCCATGGTCCAACCCAGCGTACCATGGCCGGTATTGAGGAAAAGATTGCTGATCTTCGATTTGCCGATGTAAGGCACGTTCGATGGCGTCAGCGGACGCAAGCCGGTCCAGTACACCGGGTTGTCGTAATCGCAGGCGCCCGGAAACAGTTCACGTGTGCGGCGCGTAATCGCTTCACAGCGGGTGGTATTCAGTTCGCGGGTATAGCCGTTGAGTTCGCAGGTGCCGGCGACGCGAAGTCGGTCACCAAGACGCGATACCACCAGTTTGTAACCATCGTCGGTCAGCGAAACGGTAGGCGCTGCATCCGGATTGGTGACGGCATAGGTTGCCGAGTACCCCTTGCCAGGGTAAATCATGAGATCAATGCCCAGCGGTTTGAGCAAGGGAACGGAGAAGCTGCCCATCGCCATGACAAACGCATCGGCATGCAGCACTTGGTGGCGTCCATCCGGATGGATGACTTCAACCCCGGTAACTTTGGCCGATCCACCCGATCCTTCGGTAATCAATCGCGTGATGGTGGTATTGAAACGGAAGTTGACGCCGGCATCGGCGGCACGTTGCGCCAGGCCGGTGGTGAATTTGAAGACGTCGCCCGACTCGTCGGTCGCGGTAAAGTCACCACCGACAATCTTGTCGCGGATGCTTGCCAGCGCAGGCTCGATGCGCACTACTTCATCAGCGCCAATTGAATCGCGTGGGCATCCAAGATCGCGCATCAGTTTGGCGGCCGGCAGCGAATCGTCGAACTCTTTCTTGTCGGTGTAGAAGTGCAGGATGCCGCTGGTCAGATGGTCATAGTCAATGCCAGTCTCGGCACGGACTGCCTGCAGGGTCTGGCGGCTGTATTCGGAGATAGCGACGATCTGGCGGATGTTTTCAGCAGTACGGCCGGGCGTGCATTCGCGCAGGAAGTGCAGACCCCAGTTCCACTGCAGCCATTCAGGACGGAAACGATAGAGCAGCGGTGCATCTTCCTTGCCCAGCCATTTCAGGATCTTGAGCGGCGCGGAGGGATTGGCCCACGGTTCCGCATGGGAAACGGAAATCTGGCAGCCATTGGCAAAGCTGGTTTCCTGTGCAACGCCGGGTTGGCGTTCAATGACAGTCACCTCATGGCCTGCCTTGTTGAGGAACCATGCTGACGTGGTACCGATGATGCCCGAGCCGAGTACGATAACTTTCATGACACACAATCTCCGTTTAGCGATGACGGAATTGTAAAAAGTTATCGATATTTTGAGTAATCAAGAATGGGTGCAGGATTTTTATTTGAAAACACCTTAAGCCTGCATGTGTTTGAAAATCCAAAAATTGAATAGGTGAGCTTATTTTTTTAAAGACTGCAGTTTCGTGATTTCCTGCGTCACTGCGCGTGAGACAACGTCTTTGACCGAATGGTGCAGTCCATCCTTGATTTCGTTGGCCAGTCGTTCGACCGCAAGCTGGAGTACATCAGCAAGACTATCGCGTACGCGCTGTTCCAGCACGAAGTCGACCCGTTCCAGTACCTGGACCAGAACGCGTTCACGGACTTCCCGTTCAAGGCGCTCCCAATCGGCTTCATCCCATACCCTTTCGGTGCGCGGCTCCAGCGTAACGATTGCTTCCGTTACCGGTATTTCGGGCGGGACATCGGCGGTCATCGTTACCTCTGGTGCAGTGGTGGCAGGAGCCGGAATAATTTCAGTCAGAACCGGTATGCCGGCGTCTAGGATATTGTTGCTCATGCCGGGTCCGCGACAAAGTGAGTGAGAGGGTAGCCGCGCTGCTGGTAAAACCGGTAACGATCCCTGCCGGCTGCCTTGTCGATATCGTCACTGGAAATGATTTCGAACATGCGTTCGAAGCGGGCGAAATGGATTGGCGTACCCGAAGACAGGTTGATCAGCACTTGATGATGCGGCAGTTCAGCCTCATCACTGTCGGTCAGGACAATCGGCGTACTGACGGCAAGCGGATCGCCGGCGGTCACGTGCGGCAGAAAATCCAGCGCCGAAAAGGTCCACAGCGCCTCATCCAACTTTGAAAGCAGGGAACGATCGTCCACGCGCAGCACGATGTTGCAGTTGGCGGTACGGGCCTTGCGGACCAGCCGGCAGGCATACAACAGCTTGTCTGGCACATTGCTATGAAAATCAATGCGGGTCATGTGCGCATCCCCGCGATGGAAACCCAGCCCATGTCAGAACCGGAAGCCGGGTGGCGCGTTGCCGATTGCCGGCGGCAGATCGGTCGCCGACGGTCGCGATGAACCTTGCGCATCGATTTTTTCCGGACTTGCAGCAACGCTTTTCGGTGTTGGCGCAGCTGCCTGCGGAGGTGGATTGCGATAGCTCTTGGGAAGTGCGCTGGTTTCCGGATATCCTGCATTGGACAGTGCGCCATTCCATGCGCCCGGCTCAAACCCGAGTTGCTTGTTCCGCCCAACTGTCAGCATCGGCAGCTGACCGTCACCGCCAGCCTGCTTGAACTGTGCAACGTCATCATTGCTGTTGACCGTCTTTTCCCTGAAGGGAATGCCACGCTCCGATAGCAGTTTGCGGCCGTCATCACAGGCAGCGCAGTTGCGTGTCGTGTAGAGCGTTACCGGATGGGCCTTCGCCGCTTCGGCCAGCTCGAAGGGCAGGCCGGCGGTATGGGTGTCGCCGGAAGACAGTGTCTTGGTTTCCACCTTGGCTGCCGTCTTGGGTGGCGGTACGTCGCTATAGGTGACCTTGCCATCCGGGCCCACCCATTTGTACAGTTGTGCTTGTGCTGCTGCACTGCAAAAGCACAGCAGCAGCACAGAACAGCATTGCAGCGGACGTTTCATTTCACTCCCTTGTTTCTTTTTTATGCCGTCATGCCGTTGTGCCGTAGCAACGCGTCGATGCTCGGCTCGCGGCCGCGGAAAGCCTTAAATGATTCCAGTGCAGACCGGGCACCACCCATGGAGAGGATTTCCTCCATAAATTTGCGTCCCGTATCCGCGGAAAGGATGTTTCCACCTACGGCGCCGGCTTCCTCGAACGCACTATAGGCATCCGCCGACAAGACCTCGGCCCATTTATAGCTATAGTAGCCTGCCGAATAGCCGCCCGCAAAGATATGACTGAAGGAATTCTGGAAGCGATTGAACGGCGGCGGAATCATTACCGCAAAACGGTTGCGGACATCATTGAGTACTTCTTGTGCAGTGCGGGTGCCGTGCGGGTCGTGGTCAAAATGCAAATGCATATCGAACAACGCAAACTCTACCTGGCGCAACGTCTGCAGGCCGGACTGGAAATTCTTGGCCGCGATCATCTTGTCAAACAGGGCGCGTGGCAGCGGAGCGCCGGTGTCGATATGCGCGGTCATGTGCTGCAGCACATCCCATTCCCAGCAAAAGTTTTCCAGGAATTGTGAAGGCAGTTCAACGGCATCCCATTCGACGCCGGAAATGCCGGACACACCGAGTTCATCCACCTGCGTGAGCATGTGATGCAGGCCGTGACCGAATTCATGGAATAGTGTGATCACTTCATCGTGCGAGAACAGCGCTGGTTTCGCTTTGCCGTTCACCACGGTCGGTTCGGTGAAATTGCAGGTCAGATAAGCGACCGGCGTCTGCACCTTCGGGCCGATCAGGCGCCGCCCGCGCGCATCATCCATCCAGGCGCCGCCGCGCTTGCCATGGCGGGCATACAGATCGAGATAGAACTGCCCGACCAGCTGGCCATTGCGCTCGATACGGAAAAACTTTACATCCTTGTGCCAGGTCGTCGCGGTATCCGGTTTGACCTCGACTGAAAACAGGCTCTGGATGACGCGAAACAGGCCTTCGATCACCTTCGGCTCCTGGAAATATTGCTTCACTTCCTGTTCCGAAAAGGCGTAGCGCTGTTCGCGCAGCTTTTCGGATGCATAGGTGACGTCCCATGCTTCCAGCTTTGCGATGCCTAGTTCCTTTTGCGCGAATGCACGCAGTTCTGCGAGATCGTTTTCGGCGAACGGTTTTGCACGCTTTGCAAGGTCTTCCAGGAATCCGATCACCTGTTGCGGGGTTTCGGCCATCTTCGGAACCAGGGACACTTCAGCGAAGTTATTGAAGCCGAGCAGCTTGGCTTCTTCATCGCGCAGCTTCAGCAGTTCCGCAATGTTTTGCGTGTTGTCCCATTCCGGTTTTGCGCCGAGTTCCGAAGCCTTGGTCACGTTGGCACGGTAAATTGTTTCGCGCAGTTCGCGCTTGTCCGCGTACTGGAGGATCGGAAAATAAGAGGGGAAGTGCAGCGTAAATTTATAGCCAGGCTTGCCATCCCGTTCAGCGGCGGCGCGGGCAGCATGTTTCGCGTCTTCCGGCAGGCCGGCCAGGTCAGCTTCGTTGTCGACAAACAGCGCGTAGTCGTTGGTGGCGTCGAGGACATTTTCAGAAAACTTTGTCGCCAGGGCGGCATGCTTTTCCTGAATCTGCGCATAGCGCGCCTTCTTGTCGTCGGGAAGTTCGGCGCCACCGAGGCGGAAATCGCGTAGCGCGTTTTCGATGATCTTCTTGCGGGCTCCCGACAGGCTGATGTAGTCGGGACTTTCCTTGAGTGCCTTGTACTTGTCGAATAGCGCGAGGTTTTGTCCAAGCTCGGTCCAGAACTCGGTAACCTTCGGCTGGTTTTCGTTGTACGCCGCGCGCAGTTCCGGTGTATCGACCACCGAGTTCAGGTGGCTGACGACACCCCATGCACGGCCGAGTTTTTCGGTGGCGTTCTCGAGCGGTTCGACAAAGTTCTCCCAGCTCACCTTATCCATCGGTGCTTCGAGCCGCTTGACCACGGTGCGCGCTTCGTCGAGCAGCGCAGCGATCGCGGGAGCGACGTGTTCAGGTTTTACAGCGTCGAAACGCGGGAGGTCGGAAAAGTCGAGCAGGGGATTCAGGGCGCTAGTCATTCGGTCAGGTTCTTTCTGCGGCTTCAATAGTGTTGACAAGCAGCATCGTAATAGTCATCGGTCCGACGCCGCCGGGGACCGGAGTGATGTATCCGGCCACTTCCTTGGCGTTGGCAAAATCGACGTCGCCGCAGAGCTTGCCTGCGTCGTCACGATTCATGCCGACATCGATCACGACCGCACCAGGCTTGATCATGTCGGCGGTCACGATATTACGTTTGCCGGTGGCAACCACGAGGATATCGGCGTTCCTGGTGTGGTAGCCGAGGTCCCGGGTCTTCGAGTTACAGATGGTGACCGTTGCGCCGGCTTGCAAGAGCAACATCGCCTGCGGTTTGCCGACAATATTGGATGCGCCAACCACGACGGCATTGGCGCCGCGCACCGGATAGTCGATCGATTCCAGCATTTTCATGACGCCGTACGGCGTGCAAGGACGGAACAGCGGCTGGCCGGTCATCAGCAGGCCCGCATTGCTGATATGGAATCCGTCGACATCTTTCTCCGGTGCGATCGCTTCGATCACCTTATGAGCATTGATGTGTGCAGGCAAGGGAAGTTGCACCAGGATGCCATGAATTTTGGGGTCCTTGTTCAAGGCGTCGACACGCGCCAGCAGCGCCTCTTCGGTCAGTTCGGCATCGTACTTTTCCATGACCGAGTAAATGCCGTTGTCCTCGCATGCTTTGACCTTGTTGCGCACATAAACCTGGGACGCCGGATTGTCGCCGACGAGCACGACGGCCAGTCCGGGTTGTCTGCCTTTCGCTGTGAGGGCTGCGGCGCGTGTGGCGACATCGGCGCGGAGTTGTTGGGAGAGCAGGTTACCGTTGATGAGCTGTGCGGTCATGGCGTGTCGAGGAAAGGTGAGTGCAGTGAAAACAGAATTATAAGACGGCAGCCTTGCAAGACATCCGCCAGGCGCATTAAAAATGCTGCAGTGCCGCAGTAAATTTCACATTATAAAAAACAATATCGTAATTTGAAAAGTTGAAAAAGTGCTGTTAGAATCTTTTCATTGCGCACCATTCAAGCTATTTCTTGTCAAAAAAGCCCGGTCACTACAGTGGTCGGTAAGGCCCATAACCCAGGAGACACAACATGTCCGCCCAGCTCGACCAAGTGTTGGCACAAGCCGCCAACGATCCCGATGTCATGGAAACACAGGAATGGCTCGATGCGCTCGAAGCCGTGATTGAAACCGAAGGCCCCGAGCGCGCGCATTACCTGATGGAGCGCATGGTTGATCTGGCCCGCCGCCGCGGTGCGCATATCCCGTTTTCAAGCAATACCGCTTACGTCAATACCATCCCCGCCCACCTTGGCGAACACTGCCCCGGCAATCTGGAATACGAGGAGCGCCTGCGTTCGTGGATGCGCTGGAATGCGATGGCGATGGTGGTCAAAACCAACCGTGCCGATGGCGATCTCGGCGGCCACATTTCCAGCTTTGCTTCGCTGGCCAACATGCTCGGTATCGGCTTCAACCATTTCTGGCATGCGCCGACTGAAGATCACGGCGGCGACTTGCTCTATATCCAAGGACACTCCTCGCCTGGTATCTATGCGCGCTCCTTCCTCGAAGGCCGTCTGACTGAAGAGCAACTGCTGAACTTCCGCCGCGAAGTGGACGGCAAGGGCCTTTCTTCCTATCCGCATCCAAAACTGATGCCGGACTACTGGCAGTTCCCCACGGTATCGATGGGCCTTGGCCCGTTGATGGCGATCTACCAGGCCCGCTTCCTCAAATACCTGCATGCACGCGACATCGCCAAGACCGACAATCGCAAGGTATGGGCATTCTGCGGTGACGGCGAAATGGATGAACCGGAATCGATGGGTGCGATCGGTGTGGCCGGTCGTGAACACCTCGACAATCTCGTGATCGTCGTCAATTGCAACCTGCAGCGACTCGACGGGCCGGTGCGCGGCAACGGCAAAATCATCCAGGAACTGGAAGCTGATTTCCGTGGTGCCGGCTGGAACGTCATCAAGGTGATCTGGGGCAGCTATTGGGATGAGCTGCTAGCGCGCGACAAGGAAGGCATCCTGCAGCGCGTGATGATGGAAACCGTCGATGGCGAGTACCAGAACTACAAGGCCAAGGATGGCGCTTACGTGCGCAAACACTTCTTTGGCAAGCATCCGAAGCTGCTCGAAATGGTGTCCAAGATGTCCGACGACGATATCTGGCGCCTCAACCGCGGCGGGCATGATCCGCACAAGATCTACGCGGCTTTCAAGCAGGCGCAGGAACACAAGGGCCAGCCGACTGTGTTGCTGGTCAAGACCATCAAGGGCTTCGGTATGGGCAAGTCCGGCGAGGCACGCAACACCGCCCACCAGACCAAGAAGCTCGACGACCAGGCCGTGCGCGAAATGCGCGACCGCTTCAATATTCCGATTCCGGACGACAAACTGGCCGAAGTGCCGTTCTTCAAGCCGTCCGACGATTCACCCGAAATGAAGTACCTGCACGAGCGCCGCAAGGCGCTCGGCGGTTACCTGCCGCAGCGGCGCAAGCAGGCTGACGAGACGCTGCCAGTTCCAGAGCTTTCCGCATTCCAGGCAGTGCTTGACCCCACTGCGGAAGGCCGTGAGATATCCACGACGCAGGCTTACGTCCGCATCATCACAACACTGCTGCGCGATCCCAACCTTGGCAAACGGGTAGTGCCGATCCTGGTCGACGAAGCACGTACCTTTGGCATGGAAGGTTTGTTCCGTCAGATTGGTATCTTCAACCAGCAAGGTCAGTTGTACGAGCCGGTCGACAAGGACCAGGTGATGTACTACCGAGAGGACAAGGCCGGTCAGATCCTGCAGGAAGGCATCAACGAAGCCGGTGCGATGAGTTCCTGGATCGCTGCGGCGACCTCGTACTCGACCAACAATCGCGTCATGATTCCGTTCTATATCTTCTACTCGATGTTCGGGTTGCAGCGTGTCGGCGATCTGGCGTGGGCGGCGGGCGACATGCGTGCGCGCGGCTTCCTGCTAGGCGGTACCGCGGGACGCACCACGCTCAATGGCGAAGGCTTGCAGCATGAGGACGGTCACAGCCATGTCCTGGCCTCGACCATTCCGAATTGCATCCCCTACGATCCGACCTTTGCGCATGAAGTGGCGGTGATCATGCATGACGGCTTGAAGCGCATGGTCGAAAAACAGGAAGACGTGTTCTACTACATCACTTTGATGAACGAGAACTACCCGCATCCGGGTTTGCGTCCAGGTACCGAGCAAGACCTGCTCAAGGGCATGTATCTGCTGCAGGAAGGCGACAAGGGCGGCAAGCAGCGCGTGCAGCTGATGGGTTCCGGCACCATCCTGCGTGAAGTGATGGCCGCTGCCGATCTGCTCAGGAATGATTGGGGCATCGAATCCGATATCTGGTCAGCACCTTCATTTACGCTGCTGGCACGTGACGGCCAGGATGCAGATCGCTGGAACCTGTTGCACCCGACCGAAGAGCCGCGCCTGTGCCATGTTGCAAAACTGCTGCAAGGCACCACCGGCCCGATCATTGCATCGACCGACTACATGCGGACATTTGCAGAGCAGATCCGTGCGTACATGCCGAAGGGACGCAACTACAAGGTGCTGGGAACCGATGGTTTCGGACGCTCCGACAGCCGCGCGAAACTGCGCGAGTTCTTTGAAGTCAATCGTTATTACGTGACGGTTGCCGCATTGAAGGCATTGGCGGAAGATGGAGCCATCAAGCCGGCTGTCGTTGCGGAAGCAATCGCGAAATACGGCATCAATCCGAACAAGCCGAATCCGGTAACGCTGTAACTCTCAATTAACAAAACTAACAACTCCCTCCCGGCTGGGAGAGGGTTGGGTCGGGATGGCTTTCCAGCGCGAATGGAAACCGTCTCCCCAGCCCTGTGCCCGGGGAGGGTGAGAACGGAGCAAACGCTATGAGTACAACGGTCAAAGTCCCGGACATTGGCGATTTCAAGGAAGTGGAAATTATTGAGCTGCTCGTCAAGCCGGGTGATACCGTCACTGTCGACCAGTCACTGATCACGGTCGAATCCGACAAAGCCAGCATGGAAATCCCGTCTAGCCATGCGGGTGTGGTCAGGGAAGTTAAGGTCAAGGTAGGTGACAAGGTCTCCGAGGGCAGTGTATTGCTAGTGCTGGACGAAGCTGCCGGCGCCGCCGCCACTACGCCGGCACCTGCTGCAGCAGCCGCGCCAGCACCGTCTCCTGCAGCAGCCCCTGCGCCAGCAGCCGCAGCGCCCGCAACCGCCGCAAGCGGATCGACCGTTGAAGTACAGGTACCCGACATTGGCGACTTCAAGGACGTTGAAGTCATTGAACTGATGGTCAAGCCAGGCGATACCGTGAAGGTAGACCAGTCGCTGTTGACCGTCGAATCGGACAAGGCCAGCATGGAGATTCCCTCAAGCCATGCAGGCGTGGTCAAGGAATTGAAGGTCAAGGTCGGTGATAAGGTGTCTAAGGGAGCGTTGATTCTGACCTTGGCTGCCGAAGGCGGTGCGCCTGCGCAGGCTGCTGCACCTGCCCCCGCGACCCAGGCCACCGCTATTGCACAGGCTTCCGCCAGTGCACCGGCTTCCGCGCCGGAATCCCGGCCCGCGCCGACCGCCGCACTCGAACCGGTGCAAGGAAATGGCAGCAAGGCCCACGCATCGCCTTCCATCCGAAAATTTGCCCGCGAACTCGGTGTCGATCTCGGCCGCGTGAAGGGAAGCGGCCCGAAGGGACGCATCCTGCAGGTAGACATACAAGGCTTCGTCAAGTCCGTCATGTCCGGCGCCGCTGCGGCACCGGCGGCATCCGCTGCGAAAGGCGGCGGTGGCGGACTCCAGGTGCTGGCATGGCCATCGCTCGATTTCTCCAAATTCGGTGAAACCGAATTGCAGCCGCTGTCCCGAATCAAGAAGATCAGTGGCCCCAACTTGCATCGCAACTGGGTGATGATCCCGCACGTTACGCAATTCGAAGAGGCCGATGTCACTGACCTCGAAGAATTCCGGAAGGATTCCAACGCGGCGATGGCCAAGTCCGGCGTCAAGCTCACCATGCTGGCATTCGTCATCAAGGCCAGCGTCTCGGCACTGAAGAAATTCCCGGCCTTTAATTCCTCCTTGGACGAGAAGGGCGAGAACCTGATCCTCAAGAAGTTCTACAACATCGGCTTTGCGGCGGATACACCGAACGGCCTGGTGGTCCCGGTGATCAAGAATGCCGACGCCAAGAGCATCTCGCAGATCGCGCAGGAAATGGGCGACTTGTCCGCGCAAGCGCGCGAGGGCAAGCTCAAGCCGGCCGACATGCAAGGCGCGACCTTCACCATTTCCTCGCTTGGCGGTATCGGCGGTACGGCATTCACGCCGATTATCAACGCGCCTGAAGTGGCGATCCTTGGCTTATCCAAGTCGGGGATCAAGCCGGTGTGGGACGGCAAGCAATTTGCCCCGCGCCTGATGCTGCCGCTGTCGCTGTCCTACGACCATCGTGTGATCGACGGTGCGATGGGTGCGCGGTTTGCGGCGTATCTCGCGGAAGTGCTGGGCGACATGCGCAAGACATTGCTGTAATCCAATAGTTGAGGTACCGGGCGCCGGTCACAGCGGAAAGTGAGAAAATCGCTCTCTTTTCACTGAAGACCTGGCGCTTCAAACCTTGCTTACGGAGAGTCCCAATGACCACTTGCGTCGTCGTCAAGAAGAACAATCAAATCGCCATTGCATCCGATTCACTTGTAACGTTCGGCGATACCCGGTTGTCCCATGCATACGAAGTCAACGAAAAGATTTTTCCGGTAGGGGATTCCTACGTCACGCTGGCCGGTACGGCGGCGCACTTTCCGGTGATGCGCAAACTGCTCACCGGCATGGGCGAAGAATGCAAGCTGGGCAACCGCGACGAAGTTTTCGAGACATTCTCGCGGGTGCATGAAATTTTGAAGGAAAAGTATTTCCTGAACACGAAGGAAGACGAGGACGACCCCTACGAGTCTTCGCAGATCACCGCGCTGATCGCCAATCCGAACGGCATCTTCGGCGTCTATTCGTATCGGGAGGTATTCAGCTTCGATCGTTTCTGGGGTATTGGCAGCGGGCGCAATTTTGCATTAGGCGCCATGTATGCGGCGTACGACAAGGCAACAAGCGCGCGAGAAATTGCCGAGATCGGCGTGCATGCCGGCGCGGAGTTCGACAAGAGCACATCGGGACCATTCCGGATCTACAGCATCCCGATGAGAGATTAATAATAAGTCCCTTCCCCAACGAGGGCGGAGGAGAACGGAGCTAAAGCTATGAGCATGATCGAAGTAAAGGTCCCCGATATCGGCGACTTCAAGGAAGTGGAAGTCATCGAGTTGCTGGTCAAGGCCGGCGACACCATCAAGGTCGACCAGTCGCTGATCACGGTTGAATCCGACAAGGCCAGCATGGAAATTCCATCGAGCCATGCCGGTGTGGTCAAGGACTTGAAGGTCAAGGTTGGCGACAAGGTGTCGGAAGGCTCATTGCTGTTGCTGCTCGAATCCTCCGATGCGGCCGTGGCTGACTCGGCGCAAGCACCCGCCAGCTATGGCGCATCAGCACCTGCCGGTGCGGCGCCTGCGCCAACTACTCCCGCACCGACGCCGACTGCTGCAAGCTTCAGCGGCTCGGCAGACATCCAATGCGACATGCTGGTGCTGGGTGCCGGTCCAGGCGGTTATTCCGCCGCCTTCCGCGCGGCCGATCTCGGTATGAATACGGTACTGGTCGAGCGCTATGCGACCCTTGGCGGTGTCTGCCTCAATGTCGGCTGCATTCCTTCCAAAGCCTTGCTGCACGTGGCAGCGGTAATCGATGAAACGGCTTCCATGGCAGCGCATGGCGTGACTTTCGGCAAGCCGCAGATCGACATCGACAAGCTGCGCGAGTACAAGGACAAGGTAGTCAAGAAAATGACCGGCGGCCTTGCCGGAATGGCAAAGGCGCGCAAGGTAAATGTAGTACAGGGTGTAGGCCAGTTCGTCGGCGCCAACCATCTTGAAGTCACTGCGACGGATGGCAGCAAGAAGACCGTGCAATTCAAGCAAGCCATCATTGCCGCGGGCTCCTCTGTTGTAAACCTGCCTTTCGTTCCGCAAGACCCGCGCATCGTCGACTCTACCGGCGCCCTGGAATTGCGCGAGGTTCCGAAGAAGATGCTGGTGATCGGCGGCGGCATTATCGGCCTGGAAATGGCGACCGTCTATTCGACGCTCGGTGCCCGTATCGACGTGGTTGAAATGATGGATGGACTGATGCAGGGCGCGGACCGCGACATGGTCAAGGTCTGGCAGAAGTTCAATGAAAAGCGTTTCGACAAGATCATGACCAAGACCAAAACGGTCGGTGTCGAAGCCCTGAAGGAGGGGATCAAGGTCATCTTCGAGAGCGCGGACCCGTCAGCGACGGCTCCCGAGCCGCAACTCTATGACATGGTCCTGGTTGCGGTTGGCCGCAGCCCGAATGGCAAGAAGATCGCCGCCGACAAGGCGGGCGTCGCCGTGACCGACAGGGGATTCATCAACGTCGATTCACAGATGCGCACCAACGTGCCGCACATCTTTGCGATCGGTGACGTCATCGGCCAGCCTATGCTTGCGCACAAGGCGGTGCATGAAGCGCATGTGGCTGCGGAAGCAGCCGCAGGACAGAAGTCGCATTTCGATGCGCGTGTCATTCCTTCCGTTGCTTACACCGATCCGGAAGTGGCATGGGTTGGCATTACCGAAGACGAAGCAAAAGCCAAGGGCATCAAGCTCGAGAAGGGCTTGTTTCCTTGGGCCGCTAGTGGACGCGCTGTTGCCAACGGGCGTGATGAAGGGTTCACCAAACTGTTGTTCGATGCCGAGACACATCGCATCGTTGGCGGCGGCATCGTCGGCACGCATGCCGGCGACATGATCGGTGAACTGGCCTTGGCGATCGAGATGGGCGCCGACGCGGTCGACATCGGCAAGACGATTCACCCACACCCGACCTTGGGCGAATCGATCGGCATGGCTGCGGAAGTCTTCGAAGGCGTGTGTACGGACTTGCCACCAATGCGCAAAAAGTAATTGCGCGACTAAATGAACCCAACAAAAAGGCGACGTGTTTTCACGTCGCCTTTTTTATTTTGCTGCCAGCGCGGACATCGATCCGCGCTTCGATTATCAATGACCTAGCTTGATCAGGATGTCGGACAGCATCGACACCATCTGGTCCAGTTCTTCCTTGGTCACGTTCAGGGAGGGCATGAAACGCAACAGGTCGGGACGCGGCGAATTCAGCAACAGGCCCACTGGTTCCATGTTACGGGCGGCTTCCACGATTTGCGGGCCGATATCCTTGCCAAGTTTCAGAGCGCGCAGCAAACCTTCGCCGCGCTCGCCATCCAGCCCATGCTTTTCGCTCAGCTTCAGCAGTTCGCCGCGCAGGTATGAACCCTTGTCCTTGACGGACTGCAGAAAACCGGGCTTGAGCAACTCGTTGAGCACGGCAATGCCGACTGCAGTCATGACCGGATTGCCATTGTAGGTACCACCTTGCTCACCCGGTTCAAACACCGAGACTTCCTCGCGTGCCAGCAAGGCAGCCAGCGGTACGCCACCACCAATGCCTTTGCCCAAGGTCATGATATCGGGCTCGATGTTCGACAACTGATACGCAAACAATTCGCCAGTCCGTCCCATGCCGGCCTGTACTTCATCGACGATCAACAGCATGTTGTGCTTCTTCGTCAGTGCACGCAGCGCCTGCATGAATTCGCGTGTGGCGGGAATCACGCCGCTTTCGCCTTGCACCGGCTCCAGTATGACAGCGACGCTTTTATCGGTAATCAGCTTTTCAACACTTGCAATGTCGTTCAATTCAGCTTTTGGGAAACCAGGGACCTGGGGCGCGAACATCGTATCCCAGCCGGACTTGCCGCTGGCTGACATGGTCGCAAGCGTACGGCCATGGAAGCCGTGGTTGAAAGTGATGATTTCATAGCGGCTTTCGCCGGCCGCATTCTTGTTGACCTTGCCCCATTTGCGCGCGAGCTTGATAGCCCCTTCGTTTGCCTCCGCACCGCTGTTGGCAAAGAATACGCGATCAAATACGGAATTCGCGGTCAGCAAGGATGCCAGCACGATGGAAGGTTCGTTATAAAAAGCAGGGGAGGGATTGAGAAGTTTTCCTGCCTGTGACGTAATGGCGTCGACAATGCACTGCGGCGAATGGCCAAGGCAATTCACTGCCCAGCCTTGCAGGTAATCGAGATAGCGCTTGCCGTTATTGTCCGTCAGCCACATACCTTGGCCTTGCGTAAACACGAGTGATGGCCTGCTGGTGATTTGCATGAGGGCGTTGACGTCGTACTGGCTGAATTCCATCTCGGGGCTCCTGAAGAAAGTCGATGTAAAGTCGATGAGGGTCAAAAATCGGGATCAAAAAAAAAGCCACAGGGCAGGCCTGTGGCTTAGTGAGCAGCAAACACTTACACGCACGGCTTCCCGGGTTGAGGCAGCAATGTACGGCGTCGCAAGGATTTGGCTGTCATATTCATAAAGTCAATGTTAAGACCTTTTGCGCGGTGCGTCAAAAACTATTTCGCAAACTATTTCGTTGTCAAAACACCATCCGCCAAGTCGGCCTCGGAAGTGAAAGCGTCTGCGTAGAATTCTTCTTCCGGCAATTTGCACTGTGCGACGAAATCCTGCTTTGCCGAATCAACCATGACGGGAGCACCACAAGCATAGACTTGATATCCGGACATATCCGGCAGGTCGGCGATCACTGCCTGATGCACAAACCCGGCGCGCCCGGTCCAGCCATCTTCAGGCAAGGCATTCGAGATGACCGGCACATATTTGAAGTTCGGCAGCGTCGCCGCCCATTCTTCGCAAAGGGCATTCATGTACAGGTCTTTCGGCCGACGGCCTCCCCAATACAGCACCATGGGACGTGTAGTCTTGTTATGAATCGCCTGTTCAACGATCGCCTTGATCGGTGCAAATCCGGTACCGGATGCCAGCAGGATCATCGGTTTTTCGGATTCTTCGCGCAGGAAGAAGGTACCCAGTGGCCCTTCGAAACGCAGGATGTCGCGTTCCTTCATGGTGTTGAAGACGTGGTCGGTAAATAATCCGCCGCTCATATGACGAATGTGCAATGTCAGGTGTTCGTCCAGATGCGGTGCATTGGCCATGCTGTAGCTACGGCGCTTGCCATCCTTGAGCAGGAATTCAATGTACTGGCCAGCCTTGTACTGAAGGCGCTCATTGGCTGGCAGTTGCAGGGACAGAACCATGACGTCGTCGGCAACTTTGTCGAGCTTTGCTACGCGGGTCGGCAGCTTCTTGATCGGGAACTCGCCTATGCCGAGCACTTCACGTGCTTCGATGACGATGTCCGAACCTGGCATTGCGCAGCAGAACAGCGACCAGCCTTTTTCCTCTTCCGCGAAGGACAGCGCCTTCTCCTGATGTGCTCGATGTTCAACCGAACCCTCAAGCAGTTTGCCCTTGCAGCTGCCACATGCCCCGTTCTTGCAACCGTAAGGCAGGCCGACGCCGGCGCGAATGGCGGCCGTCAATACGGTTTCGCCCTCTTCGCATGTGAATTGCCGACCACTCGGCTGAACTGTTACTTGGAAAGTCATACAATCCTGATCATGAAAAACATTGAATCAAAAGCATCGACAAAGCTGAACCGGCCTCGTTTGCTCATCCTCGGGTGTGGCGACGTCGGCATGCGCTTGCTTCCGCTGCTTCGTGACCGCTTCCGCATCTTTGCAGTCACTAGCCAGCCATCACGTTGTACCGAACTGCGCGCCGCGGGAGCTATCCCGCTGGTAGCGGACCTCGATCAGCCCGCGACACTGGTTCGCCTCGCACGACTGGCACAGACCATCGTGCATCTGGCGCCGCCTCAGCCCGATGGCATGATGGACCGTCGCACCCGTCATTTGACCGCCATTTTACCCGACCAGGCGACGCTCGTTTATGTCAGTACAACAGGAGTCTATGGAGATTGTGGCGGTGCCTGGGCGGATGAGACACGACCGGTCAATCCTCAAAATGCGCGGGCCAGGCGGCGTGTCGACGCCGAGAAGGTATTGCGGACCTGGGCGCGGCGTTCAGGATCCCGCCTCGCGATCCTGCGCGTACCCGGCATTTATGCCGCCAACCGATTGCCCGTCGAGCGTCTGCAAAAGGGAACCCCGGCGTTGCTTCCAGAGGATGATGTCTATACCAACCATATTCATGCCGATGACCTGGCGCGCATCATTGCGCTCTCAATTTTTCGTGGCCAGCCGGGGCGGGTCTATCATGCGGTCGACGATTCGGAATTGAAGATGGCCGACTACTTTGATGTCGTTGCCGATGCGTTCCGTATTCCTCGTGCACCGCGTCTGACACGCGACGCGCTTGCGAAGGAGGTAACGCCGGTGCTGCTGTCCTTCATGTCGGAATCCCGGCGTCTTGCTAATCGGCGCATCAAGCAGGAACTCGGTGTCAGGCTGCGATACGCAACCGTACAGGAAGCATTGCAGGGAATGGCAATGTCAAGCTGACACTGGCGCGAAGCTGGCTCTTCAGGACGCCGTGGTGCGCAGTACCGGATATCCAGCTTCTTCCACGGCGGACTTGATGCGTTCGATGTCCGCTTCCGACGAAATTGATACTTTCTGTTCGGCTAAAACAACATTGACCTTCGCAGTCGGATCGACATCCTGAACGGCTTGCGTAACAGCATTGATGCAGTGATTGCAGCTCATTCCTTCTACTTGTAATTCGTACATGATGATTGCCTTTGCTGATTATCGATGACAAGGAATTTGACTATAAGGTTTCCCACAATGGCAAGGTCAACCAAGTCCAGCATTGAGAAGAGGAATTTTCTTGGCAAGCACTCGCAAGAAATTTAATCACGAGAAAAATTTCCTTGCAAATCAGGGGCATGCGTACAAAAAACAGACTTATCCACAAGCTTAGTCACAGCGAATGGGGACAACCCTGGACAGGCATGCATGATGGCGTCTCTTGTCCGAGCTACTTACGAATCGAAGCAGGTCGCCATTCCTTGATTTGCTCGAACGGGCATACCGTCGGCACGTTGGCATCAGCGAGATAGAAACACCAGTCCTGCCTGCTCCAACGGACCTCTCGTTCCTTGCCGTCCGCCATGGCTGCAATGCAGATTTCGCTGTCGTAAAGATGGGATAGGGCGCTGTCTGCTCTCATGTGCGTGCGACTACGCGCAGACAGTCAAGTTCAAGGTTTTGCGCTGGACATAACGGCACCCGCAAACGTCTACTTGCTTTTCCTTAGCCTGCGCGACAGGACCAGCAGGTCATCGAACGCGGGGACAATGGCAAGAGCAATCAACACCAGTGCGAGTGGCACTGTTGCAAGGTAGCCGATATGTTTGAAACCGAACGCGCCGAGCACGCCACCGAGAAAGAAAAAACCGACCAGTAGCGACAGTGTCTTGAGTCGCGTTCTATCGGCCAGCACCCTCGGTTTTTCCGTGGACGGATCAATATTCCAGTAAAACAGTTTGCCGAGTTCAATGCCGATATCGGTCACGGTTCCCGTGAGATGCGTTGTTCGGATTTCGGACCGGGAGATCTTAGTAAACACAGCATTTTGCAGGCCCATAATGAAACACAGAAACATCACTGTCAGAGAAACAAAAAGCCCTTTTATCACCGACATCTGTGCGCCCAGAACGCCAAAGCAAAGCAGTAAGGTCGCCTCCAGAAGCAGGGGCATCGCGTATTCGCTGTACAGCTGATGGCGTCGCGCATAGTTCACCATCACCGCAGTGCATGCGCTCCCAAGAATGAAGGAAATCAGCGCACCAGCTCCCGCGGAAAGCCCCCCATATCCGTCTAGCACCAGGTTGTCCGCCATAGACGAAACGACGCCGGTCATGTGAGAAGTGTATTGCTGTATGGCGAGGAAGCCGCCTGCATTGGTAGCGCCGGCGATGAATGCCAGAGCGAAACCTAGATGTCGGTTGGCGACCGGTGTCCGGTCACGTCCTGTCAGGCGTCTGGCGTAATAGATTGGCACGGATGGTGGTTCCTGGATGCCTGGTGGAATTCAATAAAAGTTTAATTTTACTGCGGAGGGAAGGTAGGAGATCAATACTTGATCAACGCCATGAAGAGAAGAGCGCGGACTGCCGTTGATTTTGTTATTGGCTGCGGGGGGAGCTACGATGCGTGCGCACCAGCACAGCACATGCATGCGGACTTGAAATGAAGATCCAAAAACAGAAAGGGCTTACATGGTGGAACCATGTAAGCCCTTGCATTCGTGGTAGGCCGTGCGGGATTCGAACCTGCGACCAACGGATTAAAAGTCCGCTGCTCTACCAGCTGAGCTAACGACCCGAAGACCAAGATTATAGAGAACTTTTATGCCATCTGTCAAATGAGTCTCGACAGAAAATTGAAAAGTCCTTATTTAAAACACTTGATACCCTTCGTCCCTGACCAACATGGCGTTGAAAGGGCCTGGTACCGGACCTGCAAGAATCAAGCTACCTTAGTGCAGCCAGTCGTTCTTTCGCTGTTTCAGCCGACTGCGACTGCGGATATTGCGCCACCAGTGTTTCAAGGGTTTTCTTTGCCGCGGCCTTATCCTTGAGTTCCAGATAGCAGCTGGCAATATTCAGTAATGCATCGGCTGCCTTGGGACTATCGGCATAGTTCTTGACGACCACCTGCTGTGCAGTAATCGCATTGCGATAGTCGCGCTGTGCATAGTAGGTATTGCCGAGCCAGTACTGCGCCGATGGCGCAAGGCCGGATTGCGGATAGCGCTTCGTAAAATCGAAGAACGCTGCACCCGCACTGCGATAGTCGCCCGCCTTGAAGAAGGCAAGAGCAGCGTCATAGGCCCGCTGCTCGCCCTGTTCGACCATGACATCCTTCCCATCGACCGTTACCTGCTGCGGTTCAAGCTTGCGCACCCGCGTATCCAGATCTACGTAGAAGTCCTTCTGGCGCTTCTGTGTATTAGCCAACTCGTTGGTCAGCACCTCGATCTGGCCGCGCAGTCGGGAAATTTCCTGTCTGAGCTGCACATTCTCATTGTTCAGATCAAGACTGTTGGTCTTGTCCGCCTTGGCGTTAATCTCGCTCTGCATGTTCGCGAGACGGTTGCGGATTTCAAGGATGGCTTTGCGGGCTTCCTCGTCTTCAAACAGTGCCGCCTGCGATTGCAGAGGGATTAATGCGCTTGCGGCCAGTGCAGCCGCAGCAAGTGTCGATCGAAAGAAGGTCTTCATGTTTTATTGATAGGCCAGATCAGCGCGGCGGTTTTCTGCCCACGCGGCTTCATCGCTGCCAGTTGCTTTCGGCTTTTCCTTGCCGAAGGAAACAGCTTCCATTTGCGAATCAGGGACGCCCAGCAGGGACAGGGATTTGCGAACGGCTTCTGCACGCTTTTGACCGAGTGCCAGGTTGTATTCACGGCCACCACGCTCATCGGTATTGCCCTGGATGACAATCTTGCGACCCTTGTTGGCGGTCAGGTATTTGGCATGCGCGTCCACGACCGGCTTGAACTCATCCTTTACGATGTAGCTGTCGTAGTCGAAGTACACGCTGCGCTTGGCCAGGATGCCTTTCGGATCGTTGAGCGGGTCGGTCGACCCAGTGTTCACGGTGCTGATGGCACGGGAATCGGCGGTAGCCGGAACCGTGGTGCCCGAACGCTCTTCGATCTTGGCGTTGTCATCCAGCTTGACGGAAGAACCGCAAGCTGTAAGCGCCAGCGCGCTGGAAAGAAGAAGAGCGAGAGTTGTGGTAGTGCGCATTAAAAAATTCCTCCTGAGTGAATATTGCTTCGAACCATCTATTATTTCATGAACGGGCCCCAAGTGGGCTCCCTGATATCGCCCGCCCGCGTGGTCAGGCTATGCCTGACGCGGCCATCAACTGAAACCACGGCAAGCGAGCCGCGTCCGGTTGCATACATGATGTATTTGCCATTCGGCGAAAAACTCGGCGACTCGTCCTTGGCCGAGTCCGACAGGCGTAGTTCCTGGCCGCTTGACAGATCGAGCGCGTACAACTGGAACCGGCCTTCACGGCGGGAAATGTAAGCGATCGACTTGCCATCGGGCGCGACACGCGGGCTGATGTTGTAGCTGCCGTTGAAGGTGACACGTTGCGCTTCGCCGCCGTTGGCGCTCATGCGATAGATTTGCGGACCGCCACTGCGGTCGCTGGTGAAGTAAATATACTGGCCATCCGCCGAGAACTGGGGCTCGGTTTCGATGCCGTTGGAGTTGGTCAGCTGGCGTAGGTTGGAGCCGTCGGCATTGACTACATACACCTGGGTATAACCACTACGCGACAGAGCGAGGGCGAGCTTTGAACCATCCGGCGACCAGGATGGCGCCGAATTGTTGCCACGGTGATTGGCCACGACGGTACGCTGGCGCGAGGTCAGGTCCTGCACATAAACCACTGGCTTTTTCGCCTCGAACGAGACGTATGCTACCTTGGTGCCATCGGGTGACCAGGAAGGGGAAATGATGGGCTCGTTGGAGCGCAAAGCGACTTGCGTACCTTCGCCGTCGGCATCCGCCACTTCCAATCGATATTCATTACCGGCCTTGGTGACGTAAGCGATACGTGTCGAGAACGCGCCCCGTACACCGATCAGTTTTTCGTAAATATCGTCAGCGATCTTGTGGGATGCGACCCGCAAGCGATCGGGTCCGGCAACCTGGCCAAAGCCGGACAGGCTGGTTGATTTGACCGTATCCAGCAAGCGATAGCGTACGTCGTAACGGCCATCGGCAAGACGCTGCACGCTGCCAACTACGAGTGCGTCGGCGCCCCTGGATTTCCATTCTCCAAAGTTGATTTGTGTCGTCTCCGACATGGAGTTGCCGGTGTCGATGATCTTGAAATAACCACTGCGTGCAAGATCGGCCTTGATGATGGCGGTGATCTGTTGAGGTGCGATGGTCTCGTCAGCAAAGCCTGCAATGGCAACGGGAATCTGTGTCGCACCAACGCCGGAGGTTTCGACGCGCAACTGCGCCTGTGCGAACGTGGCTGTGAAGCCGACGGCAAGAATCACAAACGTGCGCGAAAAAAGATTTTTTATCATGGTCGCTTACTGGTCTTTGGGTTTATGGTGGCCTATGAATGTAGACGGCACGCTGCCCGACGAGTCTTTCGGGTAAGGCTGAGAGCGCTCAATCGCGCGAGCGACAGCTTCATCGAAACCCGGCACGCCGGAGGAGCGCAGCTTGCGCAAGCCGGCTACCGAGCCGTCGGGAAGCAAGCGCACTTCGTATTCTACAGGGGGGTTGCCCTGCAAGCTCTCCGGGACAATAAAGCTGATGTTGGATCGGATCTTAGCGGCGATACGCTGGCTATACGCGCCGTCGGCCCGGCCACCTTGTGCCTTGGGTGCGTCGCCTGAGCCGCCTGCACCGGTGATGCGGCGCATATCTTCTTCACGCATTTTCTGCGCGAGCTTGGCGTCCGCTTCTTCCTGCTGGCGTTTTTTCTCAACGAGTTTCTTTTCGGCCTCGGCCTTCGCTGCTTTTTCCTTTTCCAGGCGCTTGGCTTCTTCCGCCTTGGCCTTAGCGATTTTTTCTTTTTCTTCCTGCTCGCGCTTTTCCTGTTCGCGTTTCTTTTCCTTTGCCAGTTCTTCGTCCCGGCGCTTCTTTTCAAGAGCGAGCTTCTCGTCCTGTTGTTTCTTTTCCAACGCGAGTTTTTCTTTCCGCTCTTCTTCCTTGCGCTCTTCCTCTTCGCGGCGCTTTTTCTCTTCGATCTTGCGCTTCTTTTCCTGTTCGAGCGCGATATCAGGTTTGGCTACCGGGGGCTCTTCGATCTTGGGCTTGGGCGGTTCCGGCGCAGCGACCTTGGGTACCGGCTGTGGCTCGGGTTTCGGCTCAGGTTTGGGTTCCGGTGCTTTTACCGGTTCGGGCACGGGCGCGGCTTCGCGCGGTTGGGGACTCCAGATTTCAGCTTCAATCGTAGTCGGGGTTTCATTCTGCCAACGCACACCGATCCACAGGAACACCAGCAGAGCCAGATGCACCAGTGCGGCCAGGATCAGTGCGCGCCAGCGACCGCGCTCCTGTGGAACGGTGTACGGGGCGGAATCAGTCATTGCATTCATTGCTTGGTTGCCAACCCCACGCGAGTGATGCCCAGCTTCTTCGCCTCGGAAATGATCTGGATCACTTCGTCGTACTTGATGTCCTTGTCGCCGGAGATCATGACAGGCATGTCGGGATTCGCTTCATGCATGGCACGCAGCTTCTGGATCAGGCCACTGCGACCGCCTACCTTTTCGGCCTGGCTGGCGCTCTTTTGACCGATGATGCCGATAGTCGCAGTGGTATCTGGTTTGAGTGAAATCTGGATGTATTCCGTCGGCGGCAGCGACGATTTCGCTGCGGTTGGCAGATTGATCACGCCGGGATTGGTCATCGGTGTAGCCACCATGAAAATCACCAGCAGCACCAGCATCACGTCGATGTAGGGAACGACGTTGATTTCGGATTTGAACTTGCGGCTACGCCCACCGCGCATCGTGCTGTTGCCTGCCATTAGCGAACCTGACGTTGCAAGATATTGGAGAATTCTTCGATAAAGCTTTCGAAGCGGATCGCGAGACGGTCGATGTCATGCGAATAGCGGTTGTAGGCAACCACGGCCGGAATCGCGGCGAACAAGCCGATGGCGGTCGCTATCAGCGCTTCGGCAATACCCGGTGCGACTGATGCCAGCGTCGCCTGCTGTACATTTGCCAGTCCGCGGAATGCGTTCATGATACCCCACACCGTACCGAACAGGCCGACATACGGGGATACGGAACCGACTGATGCGAGAAAGGCAAGATGCGATTCCAATGCATCCATTTCACGCTGGTAAGCCGCACGCATGGCGCGGCGTGCTCCGTCGATCATGCTACCCTGATCAATCTGGCCCTTGCCTGCGAAAATCGCCTTGCCCTTGATGAATTCGCCCATGCCGGATTCAAAGATACGCTCCAAGGCGCCGCTCTTGCCGTTGCGTCGACGGTTCGACGTTGCTTCTTCATACAAGGCATTCAGGTTCCCGCCCGACCAGAATGCGCGCTCGAATTCCTCGGTCTGTACCTGCGCACTTTTGATCGCGAACATTTTGCGGAAAATGTAAGTCCAGCTCATGATCGAGACCAGCAATAGCAACGCCATGACGAGCTGGACGAGCACGGATGCATTACTGATCAGGGAAATAAACGAAAGGTCTTGTGTGACGCTCATTGGATTCTTTTAACGTAATTGCAAATTCTAACCATGCAAGGACATTGCCCACCTTGGCGGGCAATGTCCTTGCATGGGATTTAAGCTCTGCCGCTATTGCTTTTATATATACGGCCCAGCACTTCGTCGGGAATGGGCATTGGCCGAAAGCTTTCGGTATGTACGCAGCCGACCCGAATCTTACCCTTGGTCAGCAATTTTTTCTCGGCGCCATTCATTCGCCACGCTTCTTGCGCGAATTCCACTGAAGCGCGGCCCAGCCTTTCGACCACGACCGTGAGTTTCAGTTCATCATCTAATTTCGCCGGGGCATGATAATCCACGGCCGTGCTTCTGACGACAAACATTACATGATGTTTCTCGGCTAACAATTGTTGGCCGATGCCATGGGTCCGTAGCCACTCGGTACGCGCACGCTCGAAGAATTTGAGGTAATTGGCATAGAAGACGACACCGCCAGTATCTGTATCTTCATAGTAGACGCGGACAGGCCAGGAAAAATCGGAAGATGGATTATCCATTACATTGCGCTTCCAAGGCCGGAGACAAATTGGCGATATGAACAGTCAGCATTACATGTTGCGCTTGATATTTAACGGGCTGAAGCCCTGACAGGTCGGCATCATTTCAATGTAATTAATATTGATATGGGCCGGCAGTGTGGCGATCCAGTAGGCGGAGTCGGCAATGTCGGCCGCAGTCAGAGGTACGGTACCTTCGTACACCTTTGCCGCCGCCGCATCGTCCTTGAGACGCACATTGGAAAATTCCGTGCCGCCGCACAGCCCCGGGGCAATATTCGTGGCGCGTACACCCGTGCCGATCAGGTCAGCTCGCAGGTTCAGGGTGAAATGGTCAACAAATGCCTTGCTCGCGCCGTATACGTTGCCGCCAGGATAGGAATAGGCACCTGCCGTAGAGCCAATATTGATTACTGTACCGCGTCCGCGTGCCACCATGCCCGGCAGGATTGCGTGGGTCATTGTGACCAAACCTTTGCAATTGGTGTCGATCATGGTCTCCCAGTCTTCCAGCGAGGCTTTCTGAGCAGGCTCGGTCCCGAGCGCAAGGCCGGCATTGTTGACCAGTACATCGATGTCTTTCCAGTCCTGTGGCAGATCGTCGATTGCCTGCGTAATCGACACCTTGCTGGTGACGTCCATTTCGATCGGGAGCAGGGACGCGCCAAGTTCGGCGGCAATCTTGTCAAGTCGGTCGCGGCGACGGCCGGTTGCGATGACCTGGTGGCCATGTTTGGCGAATTTGCGTGCCATTTCTTCCCCGAAGCCTGAAGTTGCCCCGGTAATCAGCACGATCATGGTATTTCCTTCTCTGCAAAAACGTTACGTTGGCAAAATTGTAGCCGAAAGGTGAACGTCCAATTCCAATTCGGGGAAAAAGGTTTGCTAGCGATCCTTGCCACATTTGAGACGCTACTTTACAATTTAGGTCCATTTCGTCTCACGTAACTGGCGAATGCCGGGCGCGCAGCTAGTCGCGATTCGGCTAAAAGGTGGAAATCCACCGGGGAACGTGGGATATCAATAGCCGTTCGCCTGGGCAGCCCAAATGGAATGCACGACTGAGGCTGCCTGTCTTCTTTCTATTGGCCCCTCATTCGATTTCGGCAAACCCACTTTGCATCCTTAATCGATTGGAGTTTTCATGTTCACAAAAGACCATACCATTGCCAAAGTCGACCCCGAACTTTGGTCCGCCATCCAGCAGGAAAACGCGCGCCAGCAAGATCATATCGAACTGATCGCGTCCGAGAACTACACATCACCCGCTGTGATGGAAGCTCAGGGCTCCCAGCTGACCAACAAGTACGCCGAAGGCTATCCGGGCAAGCGTTACTACGGTGGCTGCGAATTCGTCGACATCGCCGAAACGCTGGCGATCAATCGTCTGAAGGAGTTGTTTGGTGCTGAAGCGGCAAACGTGCAGCCAAATTCCGGCTCGCAGGCAAACCAGGGCGTGTTTTTCGCGATGCTGAAGCCGGGTGACACCATCATGGGCATGTCGCTGGCCGAAGGTGGTCACCTCACGCACGGCATGGCGCTGAACATGTCCGGCAAATGGTTCAACGTGGTCTCCTACGGTCTCAATGAGAAGGAAGAGATTGATTATGAAGCAATGGAGCGCCTCGCACGGGAGAAGAAGCCGAAGATGATCATTGCCGGCGCATCTGCTTATGCGTTGCGTATCGACTTCGAGCGTTTCGCAAAGATCGCTAAGGAGGTCGGTGCTTATTTCATGGTCGATATGGCGCACTACGCTGGCCTGATCGCTGCCGGCGTGTACCCTAATCCGGTCCCGCACGCCGACTTCGTGACCTCGACAACGCACAAGTCCCTGCGCGGTCCGCGCGGCGGCGTCATTCTGATGAAGGCCGAGCACGAGAAGGCCATTAATTCCGCGATCTTCCCAGGTATCCAGGGCGGCCCGCTGATGCACGTCATCGCTGGCAAGGCGGTCGCATTCAAGGAAGCGTTGTCGCCTGAGTTCAAGGCTTACCAGGAACAAGTCGTCAAGAACGCTGATGCGCTGGCGAAAGCGCTGATCGCACGTGGCTTGCGTATTGTGTCCGGCCGCACTGAATCGCATGTGATGCTGGTCGATTTGCGCGCCAAGAAGATTACCGGTAAGGAAGCTGAAGCTATCCTTGGTTCGGCACACATGACCTGCAACAAGAATGCGATTCCAAACGATCCGGAAAAACCATTTGTCACCTCCGGCATCCGTCTCGGCAGTCCGGCGATGACGACACGTGGCTTCAAGGAAGCCGAGGCGACCAAGGTCGGTAATCTGATCGCTGACGTACTCGACAATCCGCACGATGCCGCAACGATCGAGCGCGTGAAGGCGGAAGTCAGGAAGTTGACCGAAGCGTTCCCGGTTTACGGTTAAATTCCGATGACCGGTTCCGGCCCTGAATTGCAATCAGGGCCCGGACCGGTATGACTGGCCATAATCGTTTCGCACATGAGGCCGGTCGCCCAGTCTGCTGCTAACGTGTTCTAATGGTGGTGGTAGCAGGGCCGGCACGCCGGGCGCTTTCCATTGCTGAGTTGATAATTTTGTATGCGATACTAGCGGCTACGATTTCCGAATACGTTAGCACTCTTCACCACAGCCGCCATGAAATGTCCCTTCTGTCAGCATGAAGACACCCAAGTCATCGACACTCGCGTGTCCGAGGAAGGGGATACCATACGCCGGCGACGCCGTTGCGCTCACTGCGATAAACGCTTCACTACCTATGAACGCATCGAATTGTCGATGCCGGTCATCGTCAAGAAAAATGGCAGCCGTACCGATTTCGACCCCGCCAAACTCCGCGCCAGTCTGATGCTGGCTCTTCGCAAGCGGCCTGTCTCTGCCGAGGCAGTCGATGCAGCAATTCACCGTATCGAAGAGAAACTTCTGTCTAGTGGCTCCCGCGAAGTGGTGTCCGGTCACATTGGCGAACTTGTCATGCGCGAACTCAAGCGTCTAGACAAGATTGCCTATATTCGTTTTGCTTCCGTTTATAAAAGCTTCGAAGATGTGGCTGAGTTTCAGGACGCCATCGCCGAAGTCGGTCCTGAACGCAAAACCCCCTCCAAGTAAACATTTTGCTGCCGCTTCCAGCGCATCTTGCCGCTAAAAATATTGCCATATATATAATTATCAAATATATAATATTGTCTTTCGGGAAGTAACAATTCATGGCAAGGAGGGGGCGGGATGGTGAGACAGAAGCATATAGTTGGCTTCTCGTTGATTGAGGTATTGGTCGCGGTACTGGTTCTCGCGTTGGGCGTGATCGGCGCGGCCGGTATGCAGTTGACCGCCATGCGTACCGGTCATCAGTCCGGCCTGCAAACGATGGCAGTTCAGTTCGCTGCCGAACTTGCCGACAAAATGCGCGCCAATGACGGGCAGATGAAGAAGAACGATGCAGACAATCCCTTTATCGGCATAAGTTTCCGGCATTCAGTCGAGGGCACCCCGACCACACCCTCCAAGTTGTGCTACAGCGCGAGTTGCGATAGCCGTGAACTTGCGGATTTCGATATCTACGAATGGAAGAAGCGCCTCGCTGCGACGCTGCCGGACGCGCGTGCTGTCGTATGTCGCGATGCGCAGCCTTGGGATGACGCACAGCATTCGCTCACATGGGAATGCCAGGGAGGTGCTGGCGCAGGTGCGTCAGTTGTCATCAAAGTCGGGTGGCAGGCAAAAAATCCAGATGGCACGCTGGTCAGAAACGCTTCCAAGGAATTCCCGCCTACCGTGGCATTCACTGTGGAACCCTATATTCAATGAGGGCAACTCGATTGCATGCGCTCGGCCCGCAATGTCGCGACGCCGGTCGACAACAAGGCCTGACCTTAATTGAGCTCATGATCTCCATTACGCTTGGATTGCTGGTTGTCATGGCGGCGACGGCATTGCTGTTGTCCGCAAAATCGGGCTATATCGCCCAGGATGACGATGCGCGCATGGATGACACTGGCCGTTACGCGGTTGAACTGATGACGCGCGCTGTTCGACAGGCCGCCTATGTCAACTGGGATCGGCAGGAGGCACCTGCGGTAGTCAGGCCGGAAATGAGCCCAAGCCTGGAGGGCCTTGATGCTCACCGACTGAAGTCCAATACACCCGGCATGACATCAGCGCTTGCGGCGGCGGTAAATGGCAGCGATATATTGTCTGTCCAGTTTTTTGGAGCCACGGATGGCGCTGTCGTCAATTGCGCCGGCTTTCCCATCCCTAACCAGGAGCGCAGCGCCAGCATCTTCTATGTGGCGGAAGATTCGATCGGTGAGCCTCAGTTGTACTGCAAGTACCAGGGAGACAGCAGCTGGAGGGCGGAAGGCGTCGCACGCGGGGTTGAAGCGCTTCAGGTGTTGTATGGGGTGGATATCGATGAGGACGGGCTACCCAACAAGATGCTGAATGCGGCTGCAATCAATGCACTCGATTCC
Source organism: Herbaspirillum sp. GCM10030257 (assembly GCF_042666555.1). Classification (NCBI taxonomy): domain Bacteria; kingdom Pseudomonadati; phylum Pseudomonadota; class Betaproteobacteria; order Burkholderiales; family Oxalobacteraceae; genus Herbaspirillum; species Herbaspirillum sp. GCM10030257. The sequence goes on along the minus strand of NZ_JBHTDH010000003.1, from coordinate 439,310 downwards.
GCGATGGCAGCCGGAGACATAAGTGACGCCGCACGCAATGCCAAAACATTCTGGAAGAAAATATCAACTGTGCGCATCGCCGTGCTGGTCCGCGGCACCAATAACTCACGTGTCCAAGCAGGTAAAACTAAAACGGTCTACGACTTGTTCGGTGACGAATATTCAAGCATGCATGCGTCGAATGACAAGGGTACACATCTGAGCGAAACCGATTTTCCCAAGAGCGTCAGGCAACGGCCGCGCAAAGTCTATACGGCGACGGTGCAACTGCGTAACCAGGCATCAGGCAGCGGCGAATGAGGGCAACGGACCTGAGCTTAGCGGCGCTGTGCCGTTACAGCGACTACATTACTAATCCACGGGAGCAGGGGGCTTCACTCGTCGTCGCCCTGATGATGCTGGTGGTGACGATGCTGCTTGGTATTTCTGCTGCACAGATTGCCCTGCAAGGCGAAAAGATTTCCCGCAATGACCGTGACAGACAGGTGGCGCTGCAAGCGGCGGAGGCAGCGCTCATGGATGCCGAGCTTGACATCGAAAGTTCGCCGGATGCCGCCAAATCACGTAGCGCCTTGTTCGCGTCGGACAATATTCTGGCGTTCCCCGAGGCCGGATGTGGCTCCGGCCTGGGCAGTACCAACCTCGGACTTTGCGCCGTTGCAGCAGAGACAGCGACTCCCATGTGGCAGAGCGTCGACTTCCTAAACGATTCCAGTGACGCTAGTTCAGTCCCCTATGGCCGCTTTACCGGCTATGTCTTCCCATCAGGTAAGGGAGCGCTGCCTGCAAAACTTCCCCGATACATCATTGAGCCGATGATGTTTTCTTACAAAGGGCATGGGGCCGAGAAGCCGGAAGTGTTCTTTCGCGTCACCGCAATCGGATTCGGCATGCGAGAAACCACGCAGGTGGTCTTGCAGACCTTTTACAGAAAGGCTGGTAAATAGATGGCCAGGGTAATCTCACTGGACACAGGTGCAATCACGATGCGCTGTGCACTGGGAATCGTATTAACGGCAATTGCCGTTGATACCGTCGCTGCGAATCCAGAGGTCAAGATGGCTAGTGGGCCTCTGTTCAATGGCCGCGCAAATATTCATCCCAATCTGCTGCTCAGCCTGTCAGTGGAGTTCCCCACGGTAGGTGTCGCCTACCGCGGAGACAAAGGAACTTATAACCGTACATTCGAGTACGTGGGTTATTTCAATCCGAAAAAATGTTATCAATACAAGGGCAGCAAGCGTAATCCAGGAAACGACCCGGATACCTACTACGAAGACCAGTACTTCATCCCCGACAAGAATGCCGACGCCTTGCATGAGTGCGGCAATGCCACCTTTAGTGGCAACTTCATGAATTGGGCAGCATCTTCAGCGATCGACATGGTGCGTTACGCGCTGACCGGCGGTGACCGAATTCTCGATACGGACCAGCAAACCATATTGCAGCGCGCCGTACTACGGGATAGCCCGGAAACCAATTTCTACGCACACAACACCTATTTTCCACGGCGTACGCTAACCATGGGCGGCAATGCCAGTGCGCCCGGGATGGTAACTCCGTTCGATGTCAAGACCTTGTACATCGTCTCCTGCCGCAACCGTATCCTGTTCAGCGAAGTGAGCAGTGGAACGGTGGACAGCAAGGACGCGAGCAAGTATTGCACTTCCGTCTGGGATGGCAATGGCAGCCTTCCGAAGCTGGCAACGGACAAGAAGCTGGGAGATTATCTGGTCAGGGTCAAGGTGTGCGACGACGAAGAGGGGCCGCAACGCACCGACCTTTGCCAGAAATACGGGAATGCCTATAAACCCGTCGGCCAAATCCAGCGTCATGCCGAGAAACTGCGTGTCGGCGCAATGGGCTATTTGCTGGACGACAGTGTGCAGCGCTACGGCGGTGTATTGCGGGCGCCAATGAAATATGTGGGGCCGCTTCGCAGGGATGCGCCGGATTTTCTTGCAAAGGACAACGATCTGCGCGAATGGGATCCGGTTTCCGGACGCTTTCACAACAATCCTGAAGTCCCTTCGGATCGGGATGGCAAGCCCAACAGCGGCGTCCTCAATTACCTGAACAAGTTCGGCCGTTCCGGCATTTACAAGAGCTACGACCCGGTCAGCGAGCTTTACTACGAAGGTATCCGCTATTTTCAGGGAAAGGGTCCGACCCCTGAGGCCACAAGCGGGATCGCCGATAGCATGAAAGATAGCTTTCCTGTGATAACGACATGGAAGGATCCGGTAATTGCTTCATGCCAGAAAAACTACATCCTCAATATTGCTGACGTCAACACCCATTGGGATCGTTTCATCCCGGGGAACAAACGTACCACTTATGCAACCGCTACTGGCGTAAGTGATGCGCATGATGTCGCACGTGCGGTGGAATCCGCCGACGCGTCGACGCCGGCGCTAGACGTTGTCGAATGGACGCGCCTTGTGGGCGAAATGGAGAGTGACGCCAGTGGAAGCTTCGGCAATCCAAGCAAAAATTCCGCACTCGCAGGCCTTGAAGCAAAAGACACCGGATCTGGCGGACATGGAACTTATTACATGTCGGGCCTTGCATACTGGGCAAACACTCACGACATACGCTTGGACAAACCAACGCGCGTAAAGACGTTTGTGATTGATGTCGACGAAGGCGGAAACGGCTTGATCGATGGCAGCAACCGCAGCACCAAGCCGCGTGACAGCCAGCTTTACCTCGCAGCCAAATATGGCGGCTTCGATGCAAAGACCAAGGACAATAATCCTTTCATTACGCTGGATGCAAATGGACAGCCGGTCTCTGGAAGCTATGCAGAATGGAGCAACGGTAAAACGCCCGCTGCAGTTCCCAGAAATTATTTTCTGGCAGGTCAGCCAAAGGAAATGATCAGTGCGATCGGCAAGGTCTTTGCCTTGCTGTCCGGAAGTGGGGGGACGATTTCGGGCGTATCGGTGTCAACTTCCCGTATTTCCACCGACGGAGCCTATGTTTTTCAACCGGGCTTTGATGCGGCAAGCTGGAGCGGTAGCCTGAAAAAACTCAAGCTGGCACTGGGTAGTGATGGGGTCGTGCATATTGCGAATACCGCAGAATGGGACGCCGGAGACCTGCTGACCGGAACAGCAGTAACAGCGCCGAGTCCTGCGCCCGAGAAGCGCAAAATATTCACGTCAGCTCCGGCTCCGAGCGGAGGAATCGCTACAGTCGAGTTCAAATGGAGCGAGCTGACCGACAGTCAAAAGATAGTGCTGAATACGTCGCCGACAAGTGGACAGGCAGACGGGCTGGGCAACGATCGGGTCGATTATCTACGTGGGAAACGCGAACTGGAAGTCGACCGGCCAAATGGCATCTTTCGAACAAGGAAGCGTGTACTGGGTGACATCATCAATGGCAATCCGGTCTATGTCGGTGCACCGTCGACAAATGTCCAAGGCAGCGGCTATCAGGACTTTTACAAGAATCATGCCGAGCGCGCCAGGGCAGTGTATGTCGGTGCCAACGACGGCATGCTGCATGCCTTTGATGCGTCCAGCGGCGCGGAATTGTTTGCCTATGTACCCAATGCCTTGCTCCAAGGCCTGAACCGCCTCACCGCCCCCGAATACCAGCACCAGCCATACATGGACGGTGCAATCGCAGTGGGCGAAGCATATGCCGGCAATGCGTGGAAAACCGTGCTGGTGGGTGGCATGGGAGGTGGGGCGCAAGGCGTATTCGCGCTGGACGTCAGCGATCCTTCCGCGTTCGCGGAAGGAGGCAAGGTGCTCTTTGAATTTACCGACATCGCAGATCCGGATATTGGAAACGTCACCGGTCTACCTGGCATTGCCAAATTCCGCGTCGGCATGAAGGACGGAGTCCCGGAGTACAAGTATTTTGCCGTCGTCGCCAGCGGCTTCAACAACTACCTGAACGATGGCGCTGACAAGTTCAATAACGATGCAGCGGGCTCGCTGTTTCTCCTGTCACTTGACAAGTCGCCAGCTGCCAAATGGCAGATCGGGGTCAATTACTTCAAATTCCGTACACCCGCCACCGAAGCCGGCCTGCAAAATGGCCTGAGCGCACCTGCATTGGTTACCGGGGCCGATGGCGCAGTCCGCTATGCATATGCCGGCGACCTTCAGGGAAACCTATGGAGGTTTGACTTCACCGGCACAATGCCGTGGACCAGCGCCCTTGCGGGGACCAAGCCATTGTTTGTCGCTAAAGATGGCAAGGGCAATCGCCAGCCGGTAACCACGCAGCCACGCGTCGTCTTCGCTCCCGAAGGTGGCTATGTGGTGCTGTTCGGAACCGGAAAATTTGTCGAAAACGATGACGTGGCCACGGGAAATTTTTCGACACAGACGTTCTACGGCGTATTGGATACATTGAAAGACAACTATGCGATCGGCGGCAGGACTGAACTGTCAGAGCGCAAGCTGGAGAAGGCAGGTGGTGCGTTCGCGATTACCGGTTCGCCTGTCGCTTACGACGCTGGGAGCGCTGGGGGCAAGGGCTGGTTTTTCGACTTTATGGAATCGGACAAAACAGGTGAACGCAGCGTCACCAACCCGATGGTCATCAACGGCTTGTTATTCTTCAATACACTTATGCCCGGGTCGGACCCATGCGATGCTGGTGGCGGACGCAGCTACGTGGTCAATACCCTCAGCGGCATTCCGGCCAATGGTAGTGTCACCGGCCAGCTTTCCACGGTTGGCATGCTAAGTGCGCCGGTGCCTTTTGAAACGGCGACAGAAGTTGGGGATCGCAACGCGGTTGGCAGGCGCACGCTCAGGAAAAAATATTCTATCGTGAACTTTGGCACCGGCAGCGGCTCTTCGTCTGGCACGACTGTCAACAGCTACGGCGCTCCCGGAGAGAAGGTGGAAGCAGCGCTGCCGGCAGGACGGTTCAGCTGGCGTGAAATTCCAAATTGGCAGGAACTGAGCAATGCGACCGCGAAGAAATAAGGTCGCCAGAATGAAGAACTACGACACCTCGCGCCAATGCGGCTTTACCTTAATCGAATTGATGATGGTTGTTGTCATCGCTGGCATCCTTGCGGCAATTTCCTATCCGTCTTACCTGGAATCGGTTCGCCGTACCAAACGTGCGGAAGGGAAGGCGGCTTTGGCGGAAATCTTGTTGCATCAGGAACGCTACTATTCGCAACACAATACTTACGTTGAGTTTTCGGCGACATCGGCTAACAAGGATTCGTTCAAATGGTATTCAGGCAGCAGTGCCGCCAACAGCGCCTATGAACTCGCGGCGACGGCCTGCGGTGATGAGGCCATCGTCAACTGTGTCAACCTTACTGCCAAACCGGGAACTGCGCTCGTTGATGGCCATTTCAGCGATCCAAAGTGCGGTGAGCTAGGTATGTCGAGCAATGGTAAAAGGAGTCCTGAAGATGCCGACTGTTGGAAGTAACTGCAAGTATGGTGATGAATACGGCCTCTGCACATGCCGTATTCATCATGCACACCGTTCACATGCAGCGCGTGATGTCCGATGTTTGCACGTCAACCTGGTACCGCAAAGGGCAGCCGGGTTTTCCCTGGTTGAATTGATGACGGCCCTCGCTGTGGCGGCGATTCTGCTAGGTCTCGCCATTCCTTCGTTTGCCGAACTGATTCAAAACCAGAAAGCGAGCGCGACGGTCAATGACTTTTTATCGGCCATACAATTGACACGCTCGGAGGCTATACGACGTGGAATGCGTGTGGATCTTGTCCCTGTCGGCGACAACTGGGCGACCGGGTGGACCATCTTTATTGATGAGGACGGAGATCAAAAAGCCGGTGCGGGTGAGCAAATCATCTACACTCATGCACCTGTGCCACCGGGTATGTCGGTCAGCTCTGCCTTGACGGACCAGTCACCGCTCTACCTGGCCTATACCGGCACTGGCCGAAGCAGGACCAATCTTGCCGGCGGTCAGCAGCTTCAATTTGGCTCTTTTACTTTTGAGCTTGGCAATCAAAGGCGCAAGATTTACCTGAATGCTTTGGGGCGACCACGGGTCTGCAGTCTAAAAGCGGGCGAAGCAAGTTGTTGACTAACGCCGCCTGTCTAAGGAGTCGGGCGGGCAAGCCAGCGGCAAAGGCCGCTCGCCGCAGGGAGCATGGTGCAAGCTGCGGCGCCGGCCGTATGGCACGATAGAATGTCGCTTTGGCCATGTACTGTATGGCTCACCAATAATCGGAGCGGCATTTCCGTGGATATAAACAACGACCAGCAAGGCATGATGTTGGCCCTGGAATGGGCAGCCAAAGGCATGCTGACAACTAATCCGAACCCAAGAGTAGGCTGCATTATCGTTAAGGACGGACGCGTGATCGGAGAGGGCCATACCCAGCCTCCCGGACAGGCACATGCCGAAGTGCAGGCCCTGAACGATGCCGCCCGTCGTGGCAACAATGTGCGCGGCGCGACAGCTTATGTGACACTGGAGCCGTGCAGCCACTTCGGCCGTACACCGCCTTGTGCCGATACGCTGATCCAAGCCGGTATTGGCAAGGTAGTGGCCGCGCTCGGCGATCCTAATCCCCTCGTCGCGGGGCAGGGCTTTGCCAAACTTCGCGCTGCGGGAATTGAAGTGGTATCCGGTGTATGCGAAAAAGAAGCACGCGAAATGAATATTGGCTTCTTGTCCCGGATGCAGAACGGCAAGCCTTGGGTTCGCATGAAATCAGCAGCCAGCCTTGACGGTCGTACCGCACTCCATAACGGGTTAAGCCAATGGATTACATCATCTCAGGCCCGTGACGATGGCCATTGGTGGCGTGCGCGCGCCTGTGCCATCCTGACCGGCATAGGAACGGTTCAGGAAGACGATCCCCAGTTGAACGTCCGCGCCATCGAGACGCCGCGCCAGCCCAGACGTATCGTCATCGACAGCAGATTGCAGATTGACCCCGATGCGCGTGTTCTCACTGGTGGAGGAACCTGGATTGTTGCCGCGCAAGGCAATCCCGAAAAGGAGGCGCGACTTCGCGAACGGGGCGCCGAGATCATTCTTTTGCCCAATTCGCATGGAAAAGTCGACCTTCCGGCGCTGATCGAAGAGCTCGGACGCAGACAGATTAACGAACTGCATGTGGAAGCAGGCTTCAAGCTGAATGGATCACTGATCCGCGAAGGCTGTGTTGATGAATTGTTGCTCTATCTTGCCCCGAGTCTGCTCGGTGATGCGCAAGGCATGTTTGATCTGAAACCACTCGATAGCCTCGAGGGCCAGAAGCGGCTTGCCTTCCACGACGTCAAGCAAATCGGCCCGGATTTGCGTATCCTTGTTCGTTTTATCTGATTGGATTCAGACCATGTTTACCGGAATCGTCGCCGCGGTCGGCAAAATTTCTTCGATTACGCCTTTGGGCAGCGAATCTGACGCCGGAGTACGTCTCACTGTCGATGCTGGCGGTTTACCGATGGCAGATGTCGCTCTTGGCGATTCGATCGCACTCAATGGAGCCTGCATGACCGTCGTCAGCAAGACTGCAAACGGCTTCACGGTGGATGTGTCGCGTGAAAGCCTGAACCGTACCGCTGGCCTAGATGCAGTCGGAGAGGTTAACCTGGAAAAAGCGCTGACACTGGCAGACCGGTTGGGCGGGCATCTGGTCTCCGGACACGTCGATGGCCTCGGCGTGGTACGCAAATTCGAGCCGGTAGGTGAATCCATGGAACTGGTTGTCGAAGCGCCTCGTGATTTGGCAAAATTCCTGGCCTACAAGGGTTCGATTGTCGTCAACGGCGTATCGCTGACGGTCAATCGGGTCGCAGATACCGCCCAAGCTTGCGAATTTTCGATCAACCTGATCCCCCATACTGTTGAAGTGACCACGCTCAAGCATTTGAAAGCCGGATCGAAGGTCAACCTTGAAATCGACCTGATTGCGCGTTACGTAGAACGCATGCTCAGCCTCAAGGCCTGAAGTTCAGACCGGCCGGTCCTGCCTGCGCCAGCCGGTTTTCGGATGGCGTTTGTTCGGATTTGTTTCGGCTCTGAAAGTTGGAAGCAGCCTAAATCCTTTAAAATAGCAGGCTACATAGGATCTTAGTCATGGCTATTTCAACAACACAAGAAATCATTGCCGAGCTGCGCGCCGGCCGTATGGTCATCCTCGTCGATGAGGAAGATCGTGAGAACGAAGGCGACCTGGTGCTCGCGGCGGAGTTTGTCACGCCGGAAGCCATCAACTTCATGGCAAAGTATGGTCGTGGACTGATTTGCCTGACGCTGACGGAAGAGCGCTGCAATCTGTTGAACCTGCCGATGATGACCACGCGCAACGGGACATCCTACGGCACCAATTTCACGGTATCAATCGAAGCGGCTGAAGGCGTAACTACCGGCATTTCTGCCGCCGACCGTGCACGGACAGTGCAAGTTGCAGTCGCCAAGAACGCCAAACCCAGCGATATCGTTCAGCCTGGACACATATTTCCGCTGAAGGCGCAGAAGGGTGGCGTACTCATGCGTGCCGGACATACCGAGGCAGGTTGCGACTTCGCGGAGCTTGCCGGTCTGACACCCGCCGCAGTGATTTGCGAAATCATGAAGGACGACGGCACCATGGCACGGTTGCCGGACCTCATGGAATTTGCACAGGAACATGGCTTGAAGATCGGCACCATCGCTGACCTGATTCATTATCGTAGCCAGAATGAGAGCATCGTCGAGCGGGTGGCCGAACGCGTAATGCATACCGCGCATGGACCGTTCCGCACCATCGCTTACCGTGACAAACCCAGTGGCGGCGCTCACCTTGCTTTGGTACATGGAGACATTGCCCCGGACCTGGAAACCCTGGTGCGGGTGCATCAACCGGTATCGATCCTCGATTTGCTGGAAACGCGCACCACGACGCATTCCTGGAACACTGCGTCAGCAATGGCCGCGATTCAGGCGTCTGAGCGTGGTGCCATGGTGCTGCTGAACTGCGAGGAATCCGCGGATCAAATGTTTGCCCAGTTCGATGCGCTCAACAATCCGGACGCCGTGCCGCAACCACGGGGATCGCGGCTTGATCTGCGTACCTATGGCATTGGCGCACAGATCCTCAAGGATCTCGGCGTCGGCAAGATGAAACTGCTGGCAAGCCCGCGCAAGATGCCGTCAATGACTGGATTTGACCTTGAAGTGATCGGTTATCAGGCAAAACCCGAAAATTAAGCGCAAGCAAAAGAACCAAGAAGCGACTTCGTCCACTCGGACCGTAGTCAAATAATTTATAACCGCCCTTGTGGCGAACGCAACGACAGTTCGAGGCGTCCGATGCAAGGCAGCAGTTTCATTGAGCGCGATTGCGCATAAAGGAATCACCATGACCGTAGGAACATACGAATCGAACTTGAGCGGAGAAGGTGTGCGCGTAGGTATTGTGCAGGCCCGGTTCAACGAAGACGTTTGTCACGGCCTGTTGTCCGCTTGCCTGGCGGAACTGAAGCATCTCGGCGTTGCCGACGAAGATGTATTGCATGTTACGGTGCCCGGCGCTCTGGAAATTCCTCTGGCCCTGCAGAAAATGGCCGAAACCCAGCAGTTCGATACTCTCATCGCCATCGGTGCAGTGATTCGCGGTGAAACCTACCACTTCGAACTGGTATCCAATGAGTCCGGTGCCGGGATTACGCGCGTTGGACTGGATTTTGGTATTCCGATCGCCAATGCCGTCCTGACTACCGATACCGACGAGCAAGCCGAAGCAAGGATGGCGGAAAAGGGCACGGATGCCGCTCGTGTCGCCATTGAAATGGCGAACCTGTCGATCGCGCTGGAAGAGCTCGCCGACGTCACCGAGGAAGAGTAAGACATGAACCAGAAGACAGCGCATGCCAATCCGAACAAGAACCGCACGCCGAGGCACCGCGCGCGCGAGTTCGCGTTGCAAGGCCTGTATCAATGGCTGCTCGCCAATGAGGATGCCGGCGCAATCGATGCCAACATTCGCGAAGCCCATGGTTTCGACAAGGCCGATGCCGACCATTTCAATGCCTTGCTGCACGGCTCAATCAAGCAGGCGACGACCCTGCGCGAAAATCTTGCGCCATTGATCGATCGTCCTATCGAACAGCTTTCCCCTGTCGAACATGCTGCTCTGCTGATCGGCGCTTATGAGCTCGCCAATCACATTGAAATTCCGTACAAAGTCGTGATCAATGAAGCGGTCGAACTGACCAAATCCTTTGGCGGTATTGACGGGCACAAATATGTCAATGGTGTGCTCGACAAGTTCGCCGCCAAGGTACGTAACGTCGAAGTCGACGACGCCCGCAAACGCTAAGGCAGCCAGATTAGGGCAGTACTGCAACGCGATGCGTCGTTCGGCGTTTCGCGTAGCGAAGCGCAGGTTGTGAAAGTCCGCAACCGTTCCTATCCTTGTTCAATGCTCAGACAGACCAAACTCACAGCATTACCTCGATATCATCCATCGCAATGAATCCACTTCTGGCTTCCCGACTTGCCAACATCGCGCCATTCCATGTGATGGAACTGGCGAAGAAAGCAACCGAACTTGAGCGCCAGGGTCGTTCGATTATCCACATGGGAATCGGCGAGCCCGACTTCACGGCGGCGCAACCTGTAATCGACGCCGCGACACGCGCCATGTCCGACGGCAAGATGCAGTACACCTCGGCGACCGGGATTCCGGCCTTGCGCGAAGCGATTGCCGCACATTACCAGCGTGTTTACGGCTTGAACGTCGCGCCCTCACGCATCATTGTGACCGCTGGTGCGTCGGCCGCACTGCTGCTGGCTTGCGCTGCCTTGGTTGAGAAAGGCGCAGAGGTGTTGATGCCGGATCCATCCTACCCATGCAATCGGCACTTTGTCGCAGCATTTGAGGGGCACGCGAAGATGATTCCCAGTGGACCGGAACATCGCTTCCAGCTGTCGGATGGCATGGTGCGCGAACACTGGAACACGTCAACGCGTGGTGTGCTGCTTGCATCACCCTCGAATCCCACCGGTACCTCGATTCCGCATGACGAACTGCGCCGCATCGTGGCAACGGTACGCGAAAAGAATGGATTTACCATCGTTGACGAGATTTACCAGGGCCTTACCTATGACGAAAAGCCATTTTCGGCATTGTCGCTGGGCGAGGACGTCATCGTCATTAACAGTTTCTCGAAGTACTTCAACATGACGGGATGGCGTCTCGGCTGGCTCGTGGTGCCTGATGCCATGGTACCGGCTATTGAGAAGCTGGCGCAGAATCTGTTTATCTGCGCGTCCAGCATTGCGCAGCACGCCGGAGTTGCCTGCTTTACCCCTGAAGCCATTGCAATCTATGAAGAACGTAAAGCCGAATTCAAGCGACGTCGTGATTTTATTGTCCCTGCGTTGCGACAGCTTGGTTTTCGGGTGCCGGTCACCCCGGACGGGGCGTTCTATGTCTACGCGGACTGTTCTGCGTTGTCTGACGACGCTGACCAGCTAACCATCGACATGCTGCATGAAGCCGGCGTAGTGCTGGTGCCTGGCCTGGACTTCGGTCCTTACACGGCTCGTCAGTACATTCGCTTGTCTTATGCGACATCCATGGAAAACCTGAAGGAAGCCGTGGTGCGTCTTGAAAAGTTTTTTGCGGCACGCCGCTGAGACCGGAAGTGGCGAGTCATCTTTGCGTAGCAAATAAAAAAGGAGCTGAAAGGCTCCTTTTTAGTTTTACAGCGTTGTATCTATCCGTGCTTATAGTGCTGCGACCTGATCTGTCTTGACTGGCGGAAGACCATCTTGTAAAGGGGAGGACGGGGATTCGATTGCGGCCTCTTCTACTTTGGGCTCAGCCGGTTTCGGCTTGGCCGGCGCCGCACTGGCTGACGTCGTGAAGATAGGTACCTGTTTGCCCATGGCGACTTCCTTCAGTCGACGGTACTCGGCAAGCACTTTAGCACCATAGCCAGAATCGGAGGCGAAAGCGCCGGCGCCCACGTACATTTTCAGGCCTGCCTCAACCGAACCACCGCGCTGCACATAATCCTTCAGGATCAACGAACCGACACGGATATTGGCAATCGGATTGAGGGCAGCCTTGACGCCGCCAAGTTCGGCAAATTTGTCATGGTGAACCTTTGACATGACTTGCATCAGGCCTTGCGCACCAACCGGGCTTTCGGCAAAAGGATTGAAGCCCGACTCGATCGCCATTACCGAAAGAATGAGCAGGGGGTCGAGTTTGATTTCCTTTGCGGTCATGTATGCGGCGGAAACCAGCATATTGGTCGCGTCGCCGGCCACCCGATATCGCTTGGCCAACCAGGTGGTGACCCATTGCTGTTGCTTGGTGTTACCGGTATTGAGATTGGCATTGACATCGGTATCGCCTAAAGGCTGGGCCGATGCGTATGCGGCAGTCGCAGCGGATGCAGCCGGCGCAGTCGGTGTTGCCGATGATGCTTTGGCATCAAGCGCTGCGACCGGGAGCGTGGTGTCTTCCGTTGCGGCGAATGGCGACAATTCCTTGAGCTGGTCAGCGATTTCAGGTTTGACAAACATGATGCCGAGTGCGGCGATCGCGATGATACCCAAGACCATCAAGGTATGGTGGGCGGTTGTGAGGAAACCACTTACCGTGTCGCGAGCGAACACCGCCCAGGCAGCGGATTGGCTTGCCTTGCGTTGGGCGAAACCTGTTGTCGCCCTCATAAATAGATGTAACATTGCACCTCCTGAATCGTCGCGGCAAGCGAAGAGCCCACTACAAGACCTTGTAGACCCTTGAGTTTGCCGTGAATCAGATAATCGACTGTGACCGCGCGCGGCGCTGGCAACAGTCGTCGGATTTGCTTGCCTCAGACTGTAGGCGGCTCTATGGCGCCCGGCAGTGGCAAGCAAATTTTTCGGGGGAGAAGGCGGAAGCCTTTTGAAAACACTCCTTAAAATGTCATGTGGGACCCCGATCCCGTGAGTGGCGAGCAATCAAGTGGCAGTTCCTTTGCCGGAAAGCATGCTCGTCAAGTTGGGCGAATTTTAGGGGTGTGTTTATATCGAGTCAATACTAACAAACGCTGTCTTTATTACTTCTAGATCTGACAATCTCGCTGCAACGCAACAGAACCCTAATAAAATCAATTACTTGGGCTTGCATTCTACAAACATAGGCAAGTCTCAAACTTTGTGAAAAATCATGAAATATTCGGATTTGCGAGATTTTATTGCCCAACTGCAACAAATGGGCGAACTTAAAGCGGTATCTGCCCCGGTTTCACCGTATTTGGAAATGACCGAAATCTGTGACCGCACGCTGCGCGCCGGCGGTCCGGCACTGTTATTCAACAAACCTGAAGGACACACCATGCCGGTCCTCGGCAACCTTTTCGGGACGCCGCGACGCGTCGCCCTTGGGATGGGGGCAGAGGATGTTGGCGAGTTGCGCAAGATCGGGCATGTACTCTCCAGCCTCAAGGAGCCGGAACCTCCCAAGGGACTGCGGGATGTATTAGGCCTGGGTTCGATGGTGAAGTCGCTGTGGGACATGGCGCCCAAAGAGCATCGTTCCGCGCCATGTCAGGACGTGGTCTGGGAAGGTAATGATGTCGATCTGAGCCGGCTGCCGATCCAGCATTGCTGGCCTGGCGATATCGCGCCGTTGATCACCTGGGGACTGGTCATTACCAAGGGGCCGCACAAGAAGCGTCAGAACCTCGGCATCTATCGCCAGCAGGTCATCGAGCGCAATAAGGTCATCATGCGCTGGCTTGCTCATCGTGGCGGCGCGCTGGATTTCCGTGAACACGGAATTGTTAATCCCGGTCAGCCTTATCCCATTGCTGTCGCTCTCGGCGCGGATCCGGCGACCATTCTTGGTGCTGTAACGCCGGTGCCGGACAGCCTGTCGGAATACCAGTTTGCCGGTTTGCTGCGCGGCAGCCGAACCGAACTTGTCAAGGCAATCGGTAGCGAGCTGCGCATTCCGGCATCGGCGGAAATTGTCCTGGAAGGCCATATCTACCCTGACACGTCGCATCCCAGCGGCTATGAACACGCGCTGGAAGGACCTTACGGCGACCATACCGGCTATTACAATGAGCAGGACTGGTTCCCGGTTTTTACGATCGATCGCATTACCATGCGGTGCGACCCGATTTATCACTCCACTTATACGGGCAAGCCGCCCGACGAGCCCGCCATTCTCGGTGTCGCGCTCAATGAAGTATTTGTCCCCTTGCTGCAAAAGCAGTTTTCGGAAATCACCGATTTTTACCTGCCGCCCGAAGGCTGCAGTTATCGGATGGCGGTTGTCCAGATCAAGAAAGCGTATCCGGGCCATGCGAAACGCGTCATGTTCGGCGTCTGGAGCTTTCTGCGTCAGTTCATGTATACCAAGTTCATTGTCGTCGTCGACGAAGACGTGAATATCCGCGACTGGAAAGAAGTTATCTGGGCCATCACGACGCGGGTTGACCCTTCGCGGGATACCACACTGGTGGATAACACGCCGATCGATTATCTCGACTTTGCATCGCCGGTGAGCGGACTGGGCAGCAAGATGGGCATCGACGCCACCAACAAGTGGCCGGGCGAGACCAGTCGCGAGTGGGGCACTACGATACGCATGACAGACGAGGTAAAGGCGAAGGTCGACCGGATCTGGAGTGAGCTCGGGATTTGATTTGAAGCAGAGGAGGGCGGAGCGCAATCGGAATACGATCGCAATGTGCTGAAATGAGCAGTCGCGTTTTAGGGAATCCGGATGGATTGTTGATCCGGCAACGCCCGGAAATAGGAAGACGATCCGTCTTCTTTGCTGTTAAAATACAAGTCGGCGGGCCCCTGCGCATTGTGGCATGGCCAACCTGGTCAGGTCGGGAACGAAGCAGCCACAGCCATTTCCCGCAAGTGCCGCAGACAAGGCTCGCCCCTTCTACCTTCCAAGTCTTTCCCTTCCTTATTTCCAGGTCCGCTGTAACAGATCACGTTTGCCTTTGCCGACTCATGTTTGCCGCTCCGGCCATGCGCGCTCCAGAATCGCCTGCTGCATGGCGGCAGCCGACAAGGTACCGTACACGCGGCCGGATTCGGCATCCACTCGGCTGGTAATGAATGCATCGGCAATATCGGCCGGTGCTGACTGCAGCATCAGGCAAGCTTGCGCCGCGAGTACCAGACGCTGTGCAAAGCGGCGTGCCAGCATTTCCCGCTGTTCGGGTGGTGTTGCCAGGTCCTTGCGCAAGGACGACACCAGTCCTGACAAGGCGGCATGGCCGGTTGCCACCTCGCTAAAGTGATCGAGCAGCATCAGGAACCCTTCCGTCTCCCTCTCGATCGCGCGCAGTACATCCAGACACATCACGTTGCCAGAACCTTCCCAGATAGAATTCACCGGTGCTTCGCGATACAGGCGCGCCATCGGACCCGTCTCGACATAGCCATTGCCACCCCAGACTTCCATGCATTCGCCGGTAAATTCCAGCGCCCGCTTGCAGATCCAGAATTTGGCCGCTGGTGTGACGACACGACGCCACGCACGTTCCAGTGGGTCGGTCGGTGATTCGAAAGCTTGGGCGAGGCGCAGCATCAGCACTGTTGCCGCTTCACTCTCCAGCGCCAGGTCGGACAATACATTGCGCATCAGCGGTTGCTCGGCCAGCATTCGGCCAAAGACCTTGCGATGGCGTGCATGGTGTGCCGCCTGTACGAAGGCCTGGCGCATCAGGCCGGCACTACCGATCACGCAATCCAGGCGGGTGTGGTTTGCCATTTCGATGATCGTGGGAATGCCGCGGCCTTCATCGCCAACCATCACGCCATAGGCGTCCTGAAATTCCACCTCGCTGCTGGAGTTGGAGCGGTTGCCAAGCTTGTCCTTGAGACGCTGGACCAGTATCGCGTTCTTGCTGCCGTCAGGCCGCCAGCGCGGCACGAAGAAACACGACAAGCCGCCTTCGGTGCGGGCCAGCACCAGGTGGGCATCGCACATCGGTGCGGAAAAGAACCATTTGTGACCGGTCAGCAGGTATTCCGCGCCACGACCTTCGCCGCTGAAAGGCCGGGCCGTAGTGGTATTGGTCCGGACATCGGAGCCGCCTTGCTTTTCCGTCATTCCCATGCCGATCAGAATGGATTTTTTCTGTTCTAGCGGCAGGTCTCGCGGGTCATGCTCGCGCGAGTAAAGCTTGTCGCGCAAGACGGCAAACAGGTGCGGTTCATTTTGCAAAACCGGGATCGAGGCAAAGGTCATGGTGGTGGGGCACAGGGAACCCGATTCCACCTGAGACTGCAAAAAGTAACCGGCAGCACGGGCCACGTGCGCGCCGGGCCGTGGATCGGACCACGGAAGGGAGTGCAGGCCTTCATTACGCAGCAAGCCGAGTAATGCATGCCAGCTTGGATGGAATTCCACGCGGTCCACGCGGCGGCCGACGCGGTCGTGCGTATTTAATTCGGGCAAGTGATGATTCGCCAATTCTCCCAGGCGCAGGACCTCTTCCGTACCAAGTGTTGCGCCGAAGCGCCGGAGATTTTCCTCGTGCCAGCCACCGGCACCGCGCTGCAATCCGGCGGAAAGTGCCACATCGCTGCTGAAAAGATTGTAGTCCTGTAGTTCCGGAACCTGATTTGTTACTTCATGTGTCGGCCATTGCATTCTGGATATCCTTTTTTCATAACAAGGTCAGAACCTATAACTTGCATCAGGTCAGGTAAAATGCTGGGTACAACCAACTGCCAGCGCAACCATGTCTTATCAAGTCCTCGCCCGCAAGTATCGCCCAAAGAGCTTCGAGACGCTCGTCGGGCAAGAGCACGTCGTGCGGGCGCTCACGCATGCGCTGGAGCAGCAACGCCTGCACCACGCCTACTTGTTTACCGGCACCCGCGGCGTTGGCAAGACCACGCTTTCACGGATTCTTGCCAAGTCGCTGAACTGCGAGACAGGTATCACGGCCAAGCCCTGTGGAGTGTGCGAAGCCTGTACCGCCATCGATGCCGGCCGCTTTGTCGACTATATCGAGATGGATGCGGCATCCAATCGCGGCGTCGACGAAATGGCGCAATTGCTTGAGCAGGCAGTGTATGCACCGTCGAATGCACGTTTCAAGGTATACATGATCGACGAAGTGCACATGTTGACCAACCACGCCTTCAACTCAATGCTGAAGACGCTGGAAGAGCCGCCCGAGCACGTCAAATTCATTCTGGCAACGACGGATCCGCAAAAAATTCCGGTCACGGTATTGTCGCGTTGTCTGCAGTTTAACTTGAAGCAGATGCCCCCCGGCCACATCGTCGGCCATTTAGAGGACATCCTCGGGCAGGAAAATATTGAATTCGATGCGCCTGCCTTGCGCCTTCTGGCACAGGGGGCGCATGGCTCCATGCGGGATGCACTCTCGCTGACCGATCAGGCAATCGCTTATGCCGCCGGCAAGGTGACGCTTGACGCCGTGCAGGGCATGCTCGGTGCGCTCGACCAGTCTTATCTGATCCGGGTGCTCGATGCGCTGGCCGCCAAAGATGGCGCAGGCCTGCTTGCTGTTGCCGATGAAATGGCGACCCGAAGCCTGTCGTATAACGCGGCGTTGCAAGACTTGGGTACCTTGCTGCACCGGCTTGCATTGGCGCAAACCGTACCGGCCGCCTTGCCTGACGACGTGCCCGAGCGTGAGGATATTCTACGGCTGGCCGGCATGTTCGATGCTGAAGAAATCCAGTTGCATTATCAGATCGCCGTGCATGGGCGGAATGAGCTTAGTCTCGCGCCGGACGAGTACGCGGGTTTCTCGATGACATTGCTGCGCATGCTGGCCTTCCGTCCAGGCATGGGCGGAGCGGAACGTGTAGCGCAGCCGCCGGCGCCACCGGTCCCGGCGCGTGCAAGTGGTCCGGCAGCCACATTGGCGAACCGAACTCCGATGTCCTCCGCACCGGTTTCCGCTTCTGCTGCTCCGGCCTTGACGCCTGCGAGATCGGCGGGAATCAGCCCGGCCCGTGCTGCGCTCGAAGCCGCGCGCAACGGTGGCAAGTCGCAGCCGGCAGCGATGCCGGCCCGCCCAGTGCCATCAACACCATCAACGCCATCAGCTTCGTTAGCTCCACCGGTATCGTCCACCCTGCCGCCATGGGAGGAAGACATGCCGGCAGGGCGCGATGCGCCGGCATTCGATTCGCTGCCTGTCGCCGCTCAAAAAAAAACTGAAGTCCGGTCCCAGCCGCAATTCCAGGCTCAGCCCCAGTCCCAGTCGCTGATCCAATCCGACACGGCGGTACTCGAAGAGCCGCCGATCATCGTCGTACCGGAACTGCCGGTGGCAGATGTACAGCCACTTGCATCCACACCAATGCCTTCGCTCAACTGGGATGGCAATTGGCCAGTGCTGGCTGCGGCACTTCCCTTGCGCGGCGTTGTCCAGCAATTAGCCCAGCAAAGCGAATTGTTGCAATGCGAAGATAAGGGCGAAGCAGTACTCATGCATTTGCGTATCCCGCTCGAAACCTTGCGTTCGGCCGGTGCCGTCGACAAACTGACGGCGGCGTTGACGGAGCATTTCAGCAAGACGGTACGCGTGACCACAGAAATCGGCACGGTACAGCAGACCGCCAATGCCCAGGCTGTTGCCGAGCGCGAAGCGCGTCAGCGTCAGGCGGAGGAAAGCCTGACGCGTGACCCTTTCGTGCAAACCATGATGCGTGAATTCGGCGCGACAATCGTGCCGGGTTCGATCAAGCCGGCCTGAGCGCGCAAGCGCCGGGACGGGGTTAACCACAATCTCACCAACAATCAGGAGTTAGACCATGATGAAGGGCCAACTGGCAGGGCTGATGAAGCAAGCCCAGCAGATGCAAGACAACATGAAGAAAATGCAGGAACAGCTTGAACTGATCGAAGTCGAGGGACAGTCGGGCGCCGGCATGGTCAAGGTCGTGATGACTTGCAAGAATAACGTCAAGCGCGTGACCATCGATCCATCCTTGCTGGGCGACGACAAGGACATGCTGGAAGACCTGGTTGCGGCTGCCTTCAACGACGCTGTCCGCAAGGCCGAAGCCACCTCGCAGGAAAAGATGGCCGGAATGACTTCTGGCCTGCCACTGCCACCCGGCTTCAAGCTGCCGTTCTAATCCGGCGACGGACGCAGCAGGCCCGCCTCAGCGCCCGGGTCTGCCTGACTTAACCTCATTGCGGTAACAGACACCTTAGTGAAATCGCCTTCCAGCCTTGAATTCCTGACCGAAGCCCTGCGCAGGTTGCCCGGTATCGGGCCCAAGTCCGCGCAGCGGCTGGCATACCACCTGATGCAGCATGACCGGGATGGGGCTTCCATGCTCGGGCGTGCATTAACGCAGGCTGTCGAACGCGTTCATCACTGCGCCAAATGCAATACCTTCACGGAAAACGAACTCTGCGAAATGTGCATGGATTCCGATCGGGACGAGTCCCTGCTTTGCGTGGTCGAAACACCTGCCGACCAGTTGATGATCGAGCAGACAATGACTTTCAAGGGTTTGTATTTCGTGCTGATGGGGCGGCTTTCGCCGCTCGATGGCATCGGCCCCAAGGATATTCACCTCGAAAAGCTGATTGCACGCGCTACAGATGGCATAGTCAAAGAGGTCGTGCTCGCCACCAACTTCACCAACGAAGGCGAGGCGACAGCGCATTACATCAGCGAAACCTTGAAGGCACGTGGTCTCAAGGTGAGCCGTCTTGCGCGCGGCGTGCCTGTGGGGGGCGAACTGGAGTATGTCGACGCCGGTACGATCGCACGCGCCATGCTGGATCGGCGATCGACTTGACCGTTATACGGTGCACGACTCTACCGCGAGATGCTGCCTCGGAACCTGCAGAATTGATTTCGACTCGATGTATTATCAATTCAGATCACGCTGGTGCGCATGGGTTGTCTGCGCCCCTTGCCAGTATCCCGAAACAACCCGCATACCGCACACCTGCTCGACATCAGCTTCAGGGATATGACAGAGAAAAAAACATCCGGCGGCCCACTCGCCGGCATCAAGGTACTCGAACTTGGCACACTGATTGCCGGTCCGTTCTGTTCACGCATGCTGGCCGAATTCGGCGCCGAGGTCATCAAGATCGAATCGCCCGAAGGTGGTGATCCGATACGTCAATGGCGCGTTCTGAAAGACGGTACTTCGTTGTGGTGGTCAGTGCAGTCGCGCAACAAGAAAAGCGTCACGCTCAATATGAAGGACGCGCGTGGTCAGGAAATCGCGAAGCGGCTTGCACTCGACGCCGACATCATTATTGAAAACTACCGGCCTGGCGTCCTTGAAAAATGGGGTCTTGGATTTGAAGATCTGAAGCAAATCAATCCGGCTACCATCATGGTGCGCCTGTCGGGATACGGCCAAACCGGGCCGATGAAGGATTTGCCGGGTTTCGGCGCCATCGGGGAGTCGATGGGCGGCTTGCGCTATGTGTCCGGGCATCCGGATCGGCCGCCAGTGCGGATCGGGATTTCAATTGGCGATTCCGTGGCCGCGTTACACGGCGTGATCGGCGCGATGATGGCTCTGCGCCATCGTGACGTAAGCGGTGGCCGCTGGAATGGCAAGACCGGGTCGGATTGCGTTGCAGGCCAGGGGCAGATGGTCGATGTGGCGTTGTACGAAGCGGTTTTCAACATGATGGAATCACTGGTGCCCGAATACGACCATGCCGGCGTAGTACGCGAACGTACCGGCGGCGCCTTGCCTGGCATCGTGCCTTCGAATACCTATACCACGGGCGACGGTGAAAACATCGTGATTGCCGGCAACGGTGATGCCATCTTCAAGCGCCTGATGCTGGCCATCGGTCGGCAGGACATGGCCGACGATCCTCAGCTTGCCCGCAATGATGGACGCGTGCCGCGCACTGCCGAGATCGATGGCGCCATACAGGCATGGTGCAGTACCCAAAACATTGAACAGGCGCTGGCCATATTGAAAGCCGCGGACGTTCCGGTGGGCAAGATTTATTCCGTGCGCGACATGATGAGCGATCCGCAGTTTCTCGCACGTCAGATGTTCGAACAACACGCGTTCGCCGATGGCACGCCCATCAAATTGCCTGCGATTACCCCCAAGCTGTCCGCAACGCCAGGCGAGACAAAATGGATGGGACCTGGACTTGGTGAGCACAGTGCTGAAGTCTTGCAGACACTGGGTTATGATGATGAGCAGATCGCGCAACTAAGACGCGAGCGTGTCATCTAGCGGCGCATCCTGAGAGGTCTGACAGGGTGCGCAACAACATGTCATACCCGCGCGTCCTGCGTTCGCGCGTTCGGACGACGGTGGAGCGAATCAAGCTCACGCAGCGTGAAGCAGTGAATACTGCGAACAATAATTCGGAGACATCATGAACAAGAACTTCTGGAAGCAGTTTGCCATTGCCCTTGCACTTTTCCTTGCCGGGTATCTCACCTTCAACGGAAATCTGTTTGCCCAAACGCTGGAGAAACCCAAAGTCTCCATCGCCGTTGGCGGCAAGAATCTGTTTTATTACCTGCCTCTGACTATTGCCGAACAACTCGGCTATTTCAAGGATGAAGGCCTGCAAGTCGAGATCAGCGACTTTGCCGGTGGCGCAAAGGCTTTGCAGGCATTGGTTGGCGGCAGTGCCGATGTCGTCTCCGGTGCTTATGAGCACACGATCAACATGCAGGCGAAAGGCCAGCCTATCACCGCCTTCGTGTTGCAAGGCAGGGCACCGCAAATTGTCCTCGCGGTTTCCAACAAGACCATGCCCAATTACAAAAGCATTGCCGACCTCAAGGGTAAAAAGATCGGCGTTACCGCGCCAGGGTCGTCGACCAACATGATGGCCAACTTCGTGCTCGCCAAGGGCGGGCTTAAACCGAGCGACGTTTCCTTCATTGGTGTGGGTACGTCGGCTGGTGCAATATCCGCATTGCGCTCCGGGCAGATCGATGCCATCGCCAACCTCGATCCGGTCGTCACCATGCTGCAGCAAAAGAATGACGTCAGAGTGGTGGCCGATACCCGTACGCTGAAGGACACCAACGAGATTTTCGGCGGACCGATGCCGGCTGCAACGCTGTATACCACCGAGGACTTCCTGAAAAAGAATCCCAACACCGCGCAGGCACTGACCAACGCGATGGTGCGTGCGCTCAAATGGCTGCAGAAGGCCGGTCCATCGGACATCATCAAAGTGGTGCCGGAGAGTTATCTGCTCGGTGACCGTGGCTTGTACATCGATGCTTTCATGAAAGTGCGTGAAGCACTCTCACCTGACGGCATTATCCCGGAAGCCGGGCCAGCCACCGCGCTGAAGACACTGCAGGCATTCGATACCGCTGTCGCGAGCAAGAATATCGATCTCGCCAAAACCTACACCAACGAGTTTGCCAAAAAGGCGAATGCGAAATACAAGTAAATACAAGCAGGTCAGCAGGTGACGCACCGCCAGACCAGAAAAGCAGAGACAACTGAAGCCGGTATGGTATTGAACCCACCATACCGGCTTCATCCAAATGAACAGGCCGTTTTCCCTCAAGGGCATGAACAACGATGACACCAGCGACGATGACACCAGCGCTTGCTCTCGACGACATTTCCTGTACTTTCATTTCCAAAGACGACCGTTCGCAACGTTACACCGCGGTTGCTGACACCAGCCTGCATATTGCGCCGGGAGAATTCGTTTCCGTGGTCGGCCCGACAGGTTGCGGCAAGTCGACGCTGCTCAACGTCGGTGCTGGCTTGCTAGCGCCTTCGACGGGAACCGTGAAGGTATTTGGAGAGCCGCTGGACGGAATTAATCGCAGGGCCGGATACATGTTTCAGACCGATGCATTGATGCCCTGGCGCAGCGCCTTGCAGAACGTAGTCGCCGGATTGCAGTTTCGCGGCGTCAGCGACGCCGAAGCCAGGCGGCTGGGCGAAGAGTGGCTGGCCCGGGTCGGCCTGCAAGGATTCGGTGACCGCTATCCGCATCAGCTGTCAGGCGGCATGCGTAAACGGGTGGCACTGGCACAGACGCTGATCCTTGATCCGGACATTATCCTGATGGACGAACCGTTCTCGGCACTCGATGTCCAGACACGGCAATTAATGGAAAACGAGGTACTGGATCTGTGGAACGCAAAGAAGAAAGCGGTGCTGTTCATTACCCACGACCTTGATGAAGCCATTGCCATGTCGGACAGGGTAGTGGTGCTGTCTGCGGGACCGCAAACACATCCCATTGGTGAGTTCCATATCGATCTCCCACGACCGCGCGACGTTGCCGAGATCCGCATGCACCCACGGTTTGTGGAGCTGCATGCGCAAATCTGGAATGTGCTGCGCGAAGAAGTCCTGAAGGGATACCAGCAGCAGAAAATCAAGGCATAGCGATAAAGCTGGCAATAAGAGTACCAAGAGCAATAGCGGTAACGACTACCTATCGCCTTGCGTCATCGGCAAATCAACAAAACAGATAATCGATGCTGAACCTCATTAAACCGAACCACAAAAACCTGCGCATCTGGCAAGTCCTCGTGCTGATCGTATTCTTTGCAATATGGCACTTCGCGACCCGCGATCCAAAGGCTGCATTTTTCTTCGGTGAACCGCTCAAGGTAATGGTGCGCATCTGGCAGTGGTTCACAGTGGGTAGCGGTTCCCTGGAGGTCGGGCTCGGGGACAGTACCTGGTTTACCCTGAATTTTCCGGCGGAGATTTATCCGCACCTGCTGGTGACTTTGACAGAAACGCTGCTGGCCTTTGGCATCGGCACGCTGCTCGGCCTGGTCTTTGGATTGTGGCTGGCCCTATCGCCGCTGACTTCAGCCATTTTCGATCCGTATATCAAGGCAGCCAACTCGATGCCGCGGGTGATTCTCGCGCCGATCTTTGCGATGTGGTTCGGTCTCGGTATCTGGTCGAAGGTGGCGCTTGCGGTAACGCTGGTGTTCTTCATTGTGTTCTTCAACGTGTACCAGGGCGTGAAGGAAGTGAGTCCCGTCGTGCTGGCGAACGCACGCATGCTCGGCGCCAATCAGCGTCAGCTGCTGCGTCAGGTCTACCTCCCGTCGGCAACATCATGGGTATTTTCGAGCCTGCATACTTCTGTCGGTCTGGCGTTTGTCGGCGCAATCGTGGGTGAATATCTTGGATCTGCACGCGGTGTCGGCTACCTGATCCTCCAGGCGGAAGGCACTTTCGATATCAACACGGTGTTCGCCGGGATTCTGGTGCTGACTGCATTTGCGCTGGTGCTGGATACCGTGGTTGGCATGATTGAGCGTCGGCTGATGAAGTGGCAGCCAAAGAGCGGCGAGACAGAAAAGATGTAGAGCAGGCTCGGGTCTTGCTAAGAGAGTGCCGAAGAATGCGCAAAGTGGTTCCCAAAGTAGGTAGGGACGTGTTCGCCGATATGTGTCATGGGAAGATGGCACCAAGAAGGTGACCGCGACCCGATCTGGTAAGGACATGCGCAATGACAGTGCAGCAATGCACCGTTTCAGTACAACCTGCACCAGTAAATGGAGGACTATCTTGCACCGACCACGCTCACTCATGATTTGCACTCTCTTCATCGCTTCTGCCGCCATGCTGGCCGGTCCAGCCTTTGCCCATCCCGGCGCACATCATGCGAGCGCAAGCTTTGCGGTTGGTCTGTCACATCCTTTCGCGGGTTGGGATCATCTGCTGGCGATGCTGGCGGTTGGCATCTGGGCCGCACAACAGAAACGTGCTCTGGCCTTGCTGATGCCGCTGGCTTTTCCCTTGATGATGGGACTGGGCGCAGTTCTGGCGATGCAATTCGGTAGTCTCCACTATGTGGAGTCCGGTATTGCGGCTTCAGTTGCGCTGCTAGGGTTGCTGGTTGCCTTCGCGGTTCGGATGCCAGTGGTTGCCGGGGCAGCCATCATCGCACTGTTCGGTTTTCTGCATGGCTATGCACATGGCATCGAGGCACCCGCCGGCGGATCGATGTTCGCGTACGGCGCGGGCTTTATCGCTGCCACAATAATGCTGCATCTGGCAGGCATGCTCAGCGGTATGTTCGCCCGTAGCGCAATCACGACAGGGTTGTTACGTGCTGGTGGCGGCGCGATGGCGACTGCCGGCGTGGCCCTGCTGGCGCTTGCCTGAATGCGCCTCCAGCAACTTGCACAAGCTGTCCACGCCGCGCCGGATCTCGGCCGGCGGGATGGCCGCAAATCCTAATAGCAGGCCGCAGGCACGCGTGACTCGTGAGCGGTCCTCCGGTTCATTATAAAAATAAGAAAGCCCGCGCAATTCCAGTCCGTATTCCAGTCCTGTCCGGGCGACGGCGTGGTCGTCGCATTTTTCACTGAACATCACCGGCAGGTGCAGTCCTGTATCAGTGGTGCCCAATTCCAGGCGGTCGGATAAACGCTCCTGCAGGGAGTGAATCAATACATCGCGCCTTTGGGCATACATATCCCGCGTACGCCGGATATGCCGCTGAAAATGCCCCTCATTGATGAAGTCTGCCAATACTGCCTGCGGCACCAGTGGCGCGTGACGATCGAGGATCGCCTTGCCCTGCGCAAAGGCCTCGGCCAGTTGGACGGGCGCGACGATGTAGCCGAGACGCAAGCCGGGAAACAATACCTTTGAGAGGGTGCCGACATAGATAACGCAGCCTGAATTATCGAGGCTTTGCAATGACGCCAGCGGCGGGCCATCGTAGCGATATTCACTGTCATAGTCGTCCTCGACGATCCAGGTCTTGTTGGCTGCGGCCCAGGCCAGCAATTCAAGTCGGCGTTGCAGGCTCATGGTCATGCCAAGCGGTAGCTGATGCGTGGGGGTGACATACACCAGTCGCGCATCGGGATAGTGTGCAATCCCGTCGCCGACGCACAAGCCATCGCCGTCGACCGGTACCGGACAGATGGCGGCATCGGCTGCCTTCAGCGATGCATTGATTCCACGATACCCCGGCTCTTCCACCCAGGCCTGGTCGCCCGGCATCAGCAGCATGGTCGCAATCAGGTAGACCGCTTGCTGCGATCCGGAAGTAATGATGATTTGCTCGGCCGTGCATTGCACACCACGTGCGGCGCGCAAGTAGCCTGCCAGTGCCTCGCGCAAGGGCATATAGCCTGCCGGATCGCCATATCCCAGTTCATGGGAAGGCCGCCTCCAGCGCCTTGCTTCCAGTCGCGACCAGATATCGAACGGAAATGCGTCCAGTCCCGGCATGCCGATACGGAACGCGCGCGGGGCCCCCTGATGGTAGGGCAGATATGCGTCAGGTCCGGAAAGGCGTGCGCCACGGGCAGAAAGAGGACGGATCGGCTGCGCATGAGGTTGAGGCTGCCTGCGGTTCGGGAGAGGCAGCGATGCGCTGACAAACGTCCCTTTGCCGACCACGCCGGACAGGTAACCTTCGGCCAGCAATTGTGCATAGGCGTTCAGGATGGTTTGCCGGGATACGCCAAACAGCTCGGACAACTCGCGAGTGGGAGGCAGCTGGACGCCGGGCTCCAGGGTGCCTGAGAGAATGGCTTGCTTGATCGCGGCATAAAGCTGGCGAAACATTGGCGTCGATGCGGCGGGATCGAGGCGCAAGGTGGCGAGTGACTGGGCTAAGTGCATGGCATGGCTGGTATTTAAATTGGTATTCTTAAATTACCATTTATTGGTACTTTAAGAAAGCCAGAGCGATAGGTAAGCTTTCTCGCTATCGGTGCTGTGCGTCCAAGTGTTTACGTGCCCATGCACCTTGACTTCGCTATTTAACCGCCATTTATTGCGAGAAATCATGCATACCTACGAAGCTACCATTTCCTGGAGTCGCGGAGAGCAGCCTTTCAGCGACAACCGTTACAGCCGCGGCCATCGCTGGAGTTTTGACGGCGGCATCGACGTACCGGCCTCATCATCGCCCTCGGTCGTACCCGAGCCGATGTCGGTTGCTAAGGCGGTTGATCCGGAAGAAGCCTTTGTCGCCGCGGTCTCAAGCTGTCACATGCTGACTTTTCTCTGGATCGCAGGAAAGCAGGGATTCATTGTTGACAGCTATGACGACCATGCACTGGGCGTGATGGAAAAGAATGCAGAAGGCCGGATTGCTGTTACCCGCGTTATCCTGCGGCCGCGCATTGTGTTTGCCGGCGAGCGGCAGCCCGGTGCGGAGGAAATCGACCGCCTGCATCATCAGGCGCATCAAGACTGTTTCATTGCCAACTCCGTGAAATCGCAAATCCTGGTCGAACCTGCATAAAGGAGTCCGATGTACATTCCATCCAAATTTGAAGAAACCCGTACCGAGGTCATGCACCAACTGATGCACGACCACCCCCTGGGCACCCTGGTGACACTCGGAGGCAATGGTCTCAACGCCAATCATTTGCCATTTGAAATCGCTTCCGATGGCCCGCTGGGGACCTTGCGCGCCCACGTTGCGCGCAGCAACCCGGTGTGGCGGGATACATCGGCTGCGACCGAGTCACTCGTTGTATTTCAGGGGCCGCGTGCGTATATCAGTCCGTCGTTCTATCCGACCAAACTTGAGGACAGCAGAGTAGTGCCAACCTACAACTACATGGTGGTGCATGCGTATGGCACGCTACGTGTCATAGACGACCCGGCATGGATTCGCGCGCAACTGGAGCGCCTGACGCAGGCGCATGAGGCAGACCGGGCCGTATCCTGGCAAGTGAGCGATGCACCGGCCGACTTCATTGCGAAGTTGCTGCCCGCGCTCGTCGGCATCGAGATCAGCATCACCCGCTTGTTGGGAAAATGGAAAGTCAGCCAGAACCAGCCGGAAATAAACCGGGCCGGTGTGGAGGCGGGTCTGCGGGCAGAAAAAACGGGGGATGCTACGGCGATGGCCGAGGCGGTCGCCAAGGCAGCACTACGAGCCGGACCATAACCGGCTTGCCGCTTCGTGAGCTGCCAGCTTTCTTGGCAATAATCAAGCTCCTTCGGCGACCCGATTGCAAGCCGGACGGTCCCTGCTTGGTACAATGGCGGTTTCGCAATCAACACCGGCACTTTCATGATCGATATCCAACTCCTCCGCAAAGACATCGACAGCGTCGCGGCGCGCCTTGCTGCTCGCAAGTTTCAGCTGGACGTCGCCGCCTTCAATGCAATGGAGGCTGAACGCAAGCAGATCCAGACCCGCACCGAAGAACTGCAAGGCAAACGCAATACCTTGTCCAAACAGATCGGCATGCTCAAGGGCAAGGGCGAAGACACCACTGCCGTCATGGCGGAAGTTGCCGGCATTGGCGACGAGCTCAAGGCTTCGGCCGAACGTCTTGATGCCATCCAGGCGAAGATGAGCGAGTTTATTCTCGCCGTGCCCAACCTGCCGAATGAGTCAGTCCCGGTTGGTCAGGATGAAAGCGGCAATGTGGAGGTACGCAAGGTCGGTACGCCGCGCAGCTTCGATTTCGAGGTCAAGGACCATGTCGATGTCGGCGCCACGCTCGGACTCGATTTTGACGTCGCCGCCAAGCTGACCGGATCGCGCTTTGCGGTGATGAAAGGCGGCATTGCCCGTCTGCACCGGGCGCTCGCGCAGTTCATGCTCGATACCCATACCGCCGAGCATGGCTATACCGAATGCTATACCCCGTACATGGTCAACGCCGATTCCCTGCGCGGCACCGGTCAGCTTCCCAAGTTTGAAGCCGACCTGTTCGCGACAAAGAAGGGAGGGCAGGAAGGTGAGGGCGAAGCGCTCTACCTGATTCCGACCTCCGAGGTGCCGCTGACCAACATGGTGCGCGACGAAATCGTTGCCGCCGATGCACTACCGATCCGCATGACCGCGCATACACCGTGCTTCCGTTCCGAAGCCGGCAGCTATGGCCGCGATACCCGCGGCATGATCCGCCAGCACCAGTTCGACAAGGTCGAGATGGTGCAGGTTGTTCATCCCGAAAAATCCTACGAAGCGCTCGAAGAGATGGTCGGACACGCCGAGAACATTTTGAAAAAACTCGGTCTGCCTTATCGTGTCATCACGCTTTGCACCGGCGACATGGGCTTCGGCGCAGCCAAGACCTATGACCTTGAAGTGTGGTTGCCGGCCCAGAATACGTATCGGGAGATTTCATCGGTATCCAATTGCGAAGCCTTCCAGGCACGTCGCATGCAGGCTCGCTTCCGTAATGCGCAAGGCAAGCCGGAACTGGTGCACACCCTCAACGGCTCCGGTCTCGCGGTTGGCCGGACCCTGGTTGCCGTCCTCGAAAATTATCAACAGTCGGATGGCAGCGTCGACATTCCCGAGGTCTTGCAGCCTTACATGGGCGGTCTGAAAAAGCTTGCGCCTGCGTCATAAGTTTTTAAACAACCGGGTGCCCGCGTGTGGCTGTAGCTAGCGGTCAAGTGGGCAGTTCGCTCTTGCGTGGTTGCTGGCGTAAGCTCAGGACAGGTAGATTTACGTGGGGTTGGTGCTAGAGCGCTTTCACCCTGACCGTACCGACGATGTCGGATGCTTTGCCCGCGGCACGGCGTTGCGCCTCCTTGCCATGGCTCGCCATGTCGCGTCGGCGCGCCTTGTTCCGCAGCCAAATCACCTCAGCCTCGCCTGGCCCGGTCAGGGTGAAAGCGCTCTAGCCCCACGTCGCGGGAGCCAATCCCTTGCGTCGTTCAATAAACAAACTGTTGCCGGGAATTTTCTTTGCCTGTTTTTTTGCATCCGCCGCCGCCGCTGCGATCTGGTGATGCGACAGAAATTTTCCGGACTCCACGCGGACCACACCAAGTGAGATACTGATCAACGGGTGGAGCACCTTCCGTCCGCGGCGATCTTCGCTGACATAGGCGCCACGCTCACGGTCTTGCGCGCTGTAGTGCCCGGGAATTGCCGTGGCCATTACCTCCATGATGCTGCGGCAACGCACTTCCCAGTCTGCGCTCTGAAACAGCACGATGAAATCATCGCCGCCGATATGGCCGATGAAATCGCGTGTGGGATCGCAATGCGCCGCCAAGGTCCTGCCGGTTAGCTGGATCACATCGTCGCCCTTGCGATAACCGTACGCATCATTGAAGGGCTTGAAATGGTCCAGGTCCGCATAGCACGCAAAGAAAGGTACGCCACTCTGCAGTAGACGGTCGATATGCTCATTGATCGGCACATTCCCCGGCAGCATGGTCAACGGATTCGCGTAGCGCGCCGCATTGATTTGCATCTGCGTGATTTCGCGCATCAGGTCCTGGCCGGTGCCCATGCCGATATATCGACCTTCGGCCGTGATGATGAAACCGTTCGACAGGTGATGATGGTCGGCCTCGACGATGGTGCGGCTGAGTTCTCGCAGGCTAGTGTCCTTGTCGATGATCAGCGGGGACGGGTCCATGAAAGTCGTACAGGGCTTTTTGCCATAGACGTCGCGCGAGAACAGACGGGCGAAGCGGTCAATCAGATCATGACGCGTGATCAGTCCCACCGGAATACCGTTTTCGACGACAGGCACAATCTGCAAGCCTGGCGCGCCGATGAACATTTCATACACATCGGTATTCGTCATCGCAGGTGAGACCGGCGGTATCGGCCGCAACAGCTTGGTGGCAGTGATGACGTTATGTTCCAGAGCAGCCCGGTAAGGGTAGACCGACACACCATTGCGGTTGAGTGATGCCACTATATCGGCGGCGACATTCGGTGCCGGATGTGCATGTGGCCTCGCGATATGGTAGCCCTGACCACAGGCAATGCCAAGGTCACGGATCAGCAGCAATTCGGTCTGTGTCTCGATTCCTTCGGCGATCGCGATCGTGCCGGATTCCTGGGCGATTTCCTGAATCGAGCGGACGAACTGCAGCTTCACCGGATCCTGATTGATGCCTTGCACAAAATGCATATCAATTTTTACGTATTCCGGACGCAATTCCGACCATAGCCGCAAACTGGAAAAGCCTTCCCCCAGATCATCGATGGCAATCTGAAAACCCATTCCACGATAATGCATTACCGCTTCGCGCAGCAGGTCGTAATCATAGGTAGGCTGGTTCTCGGTCAATTCGATGATGACCCGATCCGGATGGATACCTACTTCATCGATGTAGCCAAGCGTTTCCCCATGCCGCGCCTGCGGCTGCAGCAACATTTCCGGACTGACGTTGAGGAACAGTTTGCCGGGCAACTGCAATTCCGCAAAGCGTTCCAGCACCACGCGGCGGCACATGTGCTCAACCTCGACACTGAGATGGTGCGCGCGGGCGACTTTGAAGAGATTCATCGGCGAATGCAGCGGGCTATCCGAAGGTCCGCGAATCAGGCCTTCATAACCGACGATGCCTCCACGTTGCATGTTGATGATGGGCTGGAACAGGGCAGTCAGCTGTCGCTGATGCAGGATTTCGTGTAATCGCGATAACAGCATGACGTCTTTGCTCTCCAGCTGTTTGCTCACGTCATCATCCCTGTCGTTGGCTGCTTTTCGAGCGAGACAGTGGCCAACAGGCAGGTTGATCGCGCCGGCAGGCCGTACGCCGGGCGGGGAGGTAGTCTTGATCGGATACTCCTGTGCCAGGGTGTTATCAGGCGCGATCGAAAATGGGTGCGGGCTCAAAACAGGCTTTCTTGTTTTTATTGATAGGGACTTTGATACTGCCTCCGGAATGCTAATAAACCTTTATGACAGGATGATGATAGAAAGAAACTTTTTCGGGCGGTGTCGCCAACGTGGCGTCAGAAAATACCTTGCCAGACTTTGTCGAAAGGGCAAAAAATTAATCCGCTGCAACCCCTATTCGGCGTCGGAATATGTCTGCTATAATCTCGTGCTTTGCGGTGCTAACCCGCCGCAAGACGACCAAGACGGAGAGGTGGCAGAGTGGTCGAATGCGCTGGACTCGAAATCCAGTATACGTTTATGCGTATCGAGGGTTCGAATCCCTCCCTCTCCGCCAGAATGCGAAAAAGCCCTTGAGATTGCCTCAAGGGCTTTTTTATTGCGTGTCGGCGCTGCCTGACTTATTTAATGACTGCTTTGCAGGTTCGGGTTCGCAACAAGAAACGCCTGGCAATATGCAGCATGCACATCCTGTGCCGCCAATACAAGCGCTGCGATACCTTCGGAGATGGCTAGAGCGCGTCAAGCTTTGGTTCTTCCTGTTCATGGCAAATCGGATTTTGGCGGAGTGGCGGTTGCCAGCATCGTCAGTGCTTCCATGGCTTGCTGCGGTTCACTGTTCTTGCGCGTCACACTGAACCGCATCTCGGCCATATCCAGCGTCGGCCCTCGTAGTTCAGCACCCAGAATCCGACGCATTTCACGGTGCGCCTCATGCCTTCTTAAATTCGATTCGTGAGACATAACCACCTCCAGAACACTAACAATGGCAGCCCGGCGGACGCAGATCACGTCCTGCAACTTCATTGGACTGGCTTGCTGTGTATCGATGAGTAGCTTGGGGAATCAGAAGGTTCCGGAGGGAGGTCAGGTTGGTTGACTCTCAG
The DNA here is from genome assembly GCF_042666555.1 of Herbaspirillum sp. GCM10030257. Taxonomy (NCBI): domain Bacteria; kingdom Pseudomonadati; phylum Pseudomonadota; class Betaproteobacteria; order Burkholderiales; family Oxalobacteraceae; genus Herbaspirillum; species Herbaspirillum sp. GCM10030257. The sequence goes on along the minus strand of NZ_JBHTDH010000003.1, from coordinate 406,950 downwards.
CGCAAAATTCGAACAGACAGAGTTTGTCAGCCAGGACAAATGCGGGTGGAACAACGAATTTATTGCATCGGTCGCGCCAGTTGGGCAGCGGTGTCATCGGCACCCATGATGCGTGCGGCATCCAGGGCGGTAAGACCGCTTGCATCACGCGCCTGTAAATTGGCGCCGCGTTCAATCAACAGGTCGACCACAGCGGTGCGATTGAACATTGCAGCAAGCATCAGCGCTGTCTTGCCGCCCGGCGCGGCGCCTTCGACATGGGCACCGTGGTCGAGTAGTAGCCGCACAACTCGCAAGTCGCCCTTGTATGCCGCACCGGCCAAAGGTGTCTGTCCCTGGTCATTATGCAGTTCAGGGTCGGCCCCATGCTCAAGCAGCGCTTTCGCCGCATCGAAATGCCCGTGGTAACACGCCAGCATCAGCAAGCTGTCGCCCTTCTCATTGCGCAGATTGGGTGGCACACCGCGATCAAGCAATGAGGTAAGCGTCGCCGTATCCCCGGCGCGCACCAGCTGGAATATCTTCAGCGCAAAATCCAGAGTTTCCTGGTCCATGATCTTGCGCTCGCCGCCGCCGTCGGTTCCTGTCGAGTGTTGCATGTGGGTCCTTTCATTTCAGGCTGTAGTCATACATTGCTACGCAACTAAACTACTACAACCGCGTGAGGAAAATCGTGCGTATCCCGCACACTCCTGCATAGAATGTATCTGCGCGCTACACGCACACAGATACATGGACTTAACTTGCTTTTGACTTACTTAATACTCGCCGGCTCGTCAGTTCGTGCTTGTGTTTCCTGCTGGCCGCTGGTGTACGTCGGCGCGGCACGACGCTCATGTGGCGCGGGCTTGCCGGGCAGCGTTGGCAGCGCCTTGGCTTTCTCCAGGTCGATGCCGGCGACTTGCGCCACACGACGGCCGTAGTCTTCATCGCAATGCCACAGGTGCCAGACCATGCGCAGCTGGATCGGCTCCGGACATTGCTTGAGGTCGCCGCCGATATTGGCGATCAGGTCCTCGCGTTCCCAGTCTTCGAAGCTGCGATAGCGGTCGCCTGCCTGCTTGTAGTCGTCCGCGGTACGCGAAGTCTGGTAGCGGCCGAGGTGACCTTCAACCCACTGGTGATAATCCTTTGCCGGTTTCGGTGCTTCCTGCAGGCCGCCGAGTACGCTGGGTTCATAGTTGATGTGTTTGTTCTCGCCGCCGCCATCGACGTAAAAGGCCATCTGGGCGTCGCGCTGGTTGGTGCGGGCGCGGGCGGCTTCCTGTGGCGCGTTGATAGGTAGTTGCAGATAATTCGGGCCGACGCGGTATCGCTGCGTATCGGAGTAGGACAGGGTGCGCCCCTGCAGCATCTTGTCGTCCGAGAAATCAATGCCGTCGACCAGTACACCGGTGCCAAATGCTGACTGCTCCGTCTCTGCAAAGAAGTTATCGGGATTACGGTCAAGTACCATGCGTCCCAGAGGCAGCAACGGAAACTGGTCTTCAGGCCAGCGCTTGGTGTCGTCCAGCGGATCGAAATCGAGTTCAGGGTGATCGCCGTCGGCCATGATCTGCACGCAGAATTCCCATTCCGGGAAATCGCCACGCTCGATCGCGTCATAGAGATCCTTGGTAGCGTGACCAACGTCCTGCGCCTGAATTTCGGCTGCCTGCGCACTGGTCAGATTACGCACGCCCTGTTTCGGTTGCCAGTGGAACTTCACCAGATGGGCAACGCCCCGATCATTTACCAGCTTGTAGGTATTGACGCCGGAGCCTTCCATTTCGCGATAGTTGGCCGGAATGCCCCATGGACTCTTGACCCAAGTCACCATATGCAGCGTTTCCGGCGACTGCGACACGAAATCATAAAAGCGCCACGGCTCCTGACGATTGGTCACGGGGTCGGGCTTGAATGCATGGATCATGTCGGGAAACTTGATCGCATCGCGAATGAAGAAAACCTTGAGGTTGTTACCGACCAGATCCCAGTTACCATCGACTGTCTTGAGTTTGACGGCAAAGCCGCGCGGGTCACGTGCCGTTTCCGGCGAATCCTTGCTGCCGATCACCGTGGAGAATCGGACGAAGACAGGAGTACGTACGCCTGTCTGGGTAAGAACCTTTGCGCGTGTATATTTCTCGGCAGGCTCATTGCCGATCTTGCCGTAGGCCTCGAAATATCCGTGTGCGCCTGTGCCGCGCGCATGCACGACACGCTCGGGAATACGTTCGCGATCGAAGTGCGTGATTTTTTCAATGAACTGATAATTTTCTAGTGTGGCCGGGCCGCGTTCACCGACCGAGCGCAAGGCCTGGTTGTCGCTCACAGGGTGGCCCTGTCGGGTAGTAAGAGTAGGTCTCTGGTCGCTCATGACGTTCCTTTCGGGTGCGGTAATGAAAGATGTATGGACAAAATGATAGGGCCGGCACGCGTATAAGGATATTTGATTGTTCTTATGTGTTTAATAGCGTTCTCGTCGGAAATCAGTTGTGCGCAAACACCCTATGCATCTACCGGCTGAAGCACATCTGGAGAGGATGAGAGAAGCACAACTCACAAGGGTTCCTGCGACATTGCTTAAACGGTCTGCAGCGGAAGCTCTGCAACATCATTGCCTTGTCGCAAAAGTGCGAGCAAAACGCACTAGCAAGACCAAGCGCAACGGTTTACCTCGTAACGCCCCGGATCATCAAGGTTTGCCTAGTCGCCGCGCATTCGACGTTGCGCGAGAATGAATCGGCTTAAGCCCATGCTGCGCGACACGCGCTATATTTCCGGAGAGACTGGTTGCCGCGGTCAAGGGAGCAAGGAAATTGCGCATCAACGTGGCTTGCCCTCCGGCTGTCAGGACAGAAGCAGGTGTCGCCGCCAGTGCAAACAGGCTCGTGGCGCCAGTCATGTATTGCCGAAAGGCGGTCGAAGCCATTTCTATCTGTAGTGCAAACATGCGGTCCATGACTGCTTGCGCCGACTCGGTCGCCGCCTCGAGTTTTTCTTGCCCCATCAGGGTGAACTCCTTGCGGTCGCGCGCATTCGGCATAGGGCCCGCCATTGCCATGCGGCTGGTACGGTGGCCGATGACCTGCGATGAAGCGAATAGCATTTCGCTGGTTTTGAAGCCCAGTTGCATCCATACGAGCAAAGGACTGGCGTTGGGGTAGCGAAGACGCTGGGAAGACATGGTGACTCCTGTCCAGGAAGGGTGGCGGTGAAGGTGAAGTATGTCGGATCAATCGCGATGCCGGGCAGTGGAGCGCTCCCAACGGCGAAAATTCGGCAGGCAACTTGAATTTGAGTGATTGCACAGACGCTAAGTTCGTTAAAATCAAGTTGTCGTGCGCTATACCGGAACATCGCTCAATGGTGGACGGTCCGATCGATATGGCGGGTGGTCATGGCGGTGTCATGAACCACGATTAAGGTAAAAAGTTTTTGCCCGGAATAAGCTTGCACCATGACGCTGCACCTTTCCCTATATGGCAAAACAACAGGGCAACAGGGAAGCAGCGGCATCGAGCCGGCTCGTGACAGGAATGGGGAACATACATGTTTGCTGCGGTAGATCTTGGGTCCAACAGTTTTCGCATGCATATCGGCAGGCACGACGGTAATGCGATCCGTATCGTCAAGACGGCGCGCGACCCGATCCGCCTGGGAGCCGGTCTCGATGCGGAGGGCAATCTGACCGAACAAGCCATGCAGACGGCACTGAACTGCCTGCGCAACTTTCGGGCCATACTCGACGACTATTCACCCGATGCCGTGCGCGTAGTAGCTACCAACACCATGCGCATCGCAAAAAATGCCGCAGAATTTCTACCTGCCGCGGAAGAAGCCATCGGCCACACCATCGAAATCATTTCCGGGGAAGAGGAAGGGCGGCTGATCTACATGGGCGTGTCGAGTGCGCTGGCTGCGCCGGATGAGCGCCGGCTGGTGATCGATATCGGCGGCGGTTCTACCGAACTCATCCTTGGCCATGGCCCGGAGATCCTGCATGTCGAATCGTTCAGCATCGGTACCGCACGGCACAGCGAGTCGTTCTTCGCCAACGGCGTACTGGATGCTGCCGCCTTTACGGCAGCTACCCTGTCCGCACGTTCCTATTTCGAAGATGCGGTCACGCCCTATAATTCCAGTCACTGGAGCGCCGCCTACGGTTCATCGGGCACCATACGTGTGATGTCGGATGTGATCGCCAAGAATGGTATTGGCGATGGCCGCATGTCGTTGCTTAGTCTCGAAGCGTTGCGTGACCGGCTGATTGCTTTCGGTCACGTCAATGCAGTCAATCTGCAAGGCGTGAAACCGGAGCGCATCATTGTCATGGTAGGTGGGCTGCCCATCCTGATCGGCATCATGCAAGAGATCGGTATTACTGCAATGACAGCAGTCGATGCGGGATTGCGCATGGGGGTGCTGTGGGATCTGCAGTTGCGCGGCACCCGGCGCGATCGTCGCGAGCAATCAGTCATCGAATTCATGCGGCGTTTTCAGGTCGACCAGAGCAGGGCGCATCGCGTTGCCAACACGGCGGCCGCGCTTTACACGCAGCTCAAACCCAGTTCGGATTCCTATGCCAGGTATTTGTACTGGAGCGCGCTGCTGCATGAAATCGGCATGGCGGTGTCGCATACCGGTTATCACAAACATGCCGCTTACATGGTCGACAATGCTGACATGCCAGGCTTTACCACCCGTGAACAACGTCTGATGAGCACTCTGATCATTGCGCAAAAGGGCAATCTGCGCAAAGTGAGCGAATCGCTCGACGATAGCGATTTCGCCAAGGCGGTGCTGGCATTAAGAATGGCGGCGATGCTGATGCACTCGCGTATCGAAGCCGATGTGGATGAACTGAAAATCCGGATGAAAAGCCGTATCGAGCTTGAATTGCAAAAAGCCTGGCTTGCCCGGCATCCCACTGTGTCATATTGGGCAGATAAGGAGCGCGGCTTCTGGAAGGAAGTCGACATCGACTTCAGCGTCCGGGTCTTGTCCTGACGTCGATGCAGACTAATGTGAGCGCCCTGCAAGTGATCAGAACATCAGACTGCTGCCTTTCTTGAACAAGGCTATATCGAGATAGGACGAGAGGCGATTGCTGTTGGCACCAGTTGTAATCGTCATGCCGCCCAGATCTATCTCACCCTCTTGTGCGGCCAGTTCCTGAAGCGCATTGCGCGGTCCGCGTCTGGAATTCCGTAAAACCTTGACCAGTGCTTTAGCTGCAACAAAACCTTCTAAGGTCAATGCTGACAGTGACTCATCGCGGTACTTGCGCATCATGTTCATGTGTTCTACCTGCAGCAACGACGTCCCTGCGTTCGGATTCGGGACGACTTGCGAAAAGACGGTCCATTCCACCGCCTGCGGGCCGGCGAGTTCACGCAGCGTCGTAAGATTGGTCAGGGACGTGCCGGCGACGAATGTCTGCCTGTCGAGCTTGCGATATTCCCGCAAGAAGAGCGCCGTGCCAATGGTATCCGCGACCACCAGGACGAAACCAGGCCGCGATGCGGCAAGCTTTTCTGCTTCCTTGCGAATTTGTTCGGCTTGTGCACCCTGGATCCCGATGCGTACAATTCCGGTCAGCTTCATGCCGTGATCGCGAACTTCCACAGCCAGGTTTTTGTATGCTTCCTGGTTCGATGCCGTGTCCTGAAAGACAATGCCAACCTCTTTCATGCCCAGCTTCCCAAAGTGGCTGAATATATGCCGGAGCTCCTGGCGATAACTGGGTCGCCAGTACATCACGCGTGCATCACGCACATGATCTGCTGCCGCCAGCGGAGCGAAGAGCACGAGGCCGCTACGGCGGAAAGCATTGGTGTTCAGCACAGCATCCATGCTTGCGTCACCGACGCCGCCCATCAGCACATCGGCCTGGCCGCGATCCAGCAATTCTGTCGCCGCCTCCGCGGCGAGGGACGCCTGTCCACGGTCATCATGTACGACATACTGGATTTTTCGTCCGCCAATGCCGCCAGAGGCATTGACCATGTCGAAGCAGGTCTTGATGCCGGCAACATAGTCGCGCCCGATGTCGGCATTGGGGCCGGAAAGATCAATCGACTGACCGACGATAATCGGATTGGCACCGGCGGCAAAGGCCATTGATGAAACCGTGAGGGCAAGGCTAAGGCTGAGGCTTTGTATCAACTGCTTAGGGTGCATAAGATACGGGAGGGCTGGGTGCATGAAGAGATATCCGGATAAATGAATTCGGCCGCTATTCTTGCTATTGAATATGACGCTGTGATGAATGTGTATATGTAACGCATTCAGCTTGCACGTCGCGTAGATCGAGGCAGTTCCAAGGCGCGAAAGAAGCGTCCTGGAGCTTCATGGGCGGTCAGCTTTTATGCGCGACGCGCTTGGTCTGCGTAATCGACATGGCCAGAGCGGGTATGCGTAATACGCGGTTGCCTTGTCATGGGGAGCACGGCGCATGGTGTTGTGATCAGTGCGGAAGGGTAAACGGCAAGATCCTTCTCCGGTTCGTCAAGCCGGAAAACCGACACAGCCTGCGTAAGCAATTGCGCCTGTTGCTGTAGGTCCTTAGCGGCGGACGCAGCCTGTTCGACCATCATGGCGTTACGCTGGGTCACTTCATCCATTTGAGCCATCGCCTGGTTGACCTCTTCAATGCCGAGTGTCTGTTCGCGGCTGCCCACCGCAATCTCGGTCATGATACTGGCGACCTGCTCAACTGACATCACGATATCGGTCATGTTGGCACCCGCCACAGCGACCAGTTCGTTACCGGTATCGATCTCGCGTACCGAGTTTTCGATCAGTGTCTTGATCTCTCGCGCCGCGTCGCCGGAGCGCTGCGCCAGTGCGCGAACCTCCGCTGCGACGACGGCGAATCCGCGTCCGTGCACGCCAGCACGTGCAGCTTCGACCGCCGCGTTCAGGGCCAGAAGGTTGGTCTGAAAAGCGATGCCGTCGATGACTCGAATAATGTCGATGATCCGGCAGGAACTCGATTTGATGGAACCCATGGTGTCAACCACGTGTTCCATCGCTTGCCCGCCGCGACGCGCGACATCAGCGGCATTGGTCACCAGTTGGCGCGCGTGACCTGCACTTTCTTCGTTTTGCCTGACCACGGCGGTCAGTTGTTCCATCGAGCTTGCAGTCTGTTGGAGTGCGCTCGCCTGCGACTCCGTGCGCAAAGCCAGTTCGGCATTGCCGGAGGCAATCCCGGTCGACGTCAGATTGATCGACTCGCTACCACCGCGCACATTTGTGACCAGGCGCGAGAGGCCGAGGACCATGTCGCCGAAGGCGTTGACCAGACGGCCGATCTCGTCGCGTGCCTGCGAGGTAATGTGGCGGGAAAGATTGCCGGCGGCGGCGCCGGCAACTACCTCTTCAAGAAGACTGATTTCGCGGGTGAAGGATACGTAGAACCCGGCGAGAAGAAAGGTAGCGGCGGCAAGCGCAATCGCCAGCACAAACGCGATCCAGCGTATTCTGGCGGCATGTCGGTCCAGGCGTTGCGCCAGGAGAGTGTCCAGTTCAACCGACGCGGTTGCGGCCAATGCATGCAAACCATCGACGGCATTTGCACCTGCTGTAAAAAAATCCTTCCCTGATGTCTGATTGTAGGAATTCAGGACTTCTGCCTGTGCACGTTCCAGAAAAACGTGGGTGCCCTCGAGGACATTCCGATGTGCGGCCAGGCGCGCACGCAGTTCCGGATGTTCACGAAAAATGGCGTCCAGTTTCAGGGGAACCTGCTCCAGGTCCCGACGCACCACCATGACCGTTGAGTTCAGCAATAAGTCTTCGTTTGCCTCGAATAGTCCGGTATCGATATACGCCGCGCCCCGCCCAGCAATCTGCGCGATCGCTTCAGCCATATCGGGCAACGTATCCGCAAAGAGATGCGCCAGATACTGGCCACCTAATTCGGGGTCGAGCATGAGCCCTGACTTGTCGGCAGTGAGTTGCAACAGCTTTTTCATCTGGTCCAGCAAAGCGGACTGCGCGGCGTAGGCTTCCTTCGCCTTCATGGCGTCAAGCTTGCTGCCAAGCGCAAACCATTCCCTCTTGGCGGCCAGCAAAGCTTCTTCAGCTTCCTTACCTCCGACACCGGCAAGGTGAAGTGACGTAAAGCGCTTTTCGAGCGAGGATTGTAGTACCGCAGTCTGGTCGGTCACGCCGGTATTGCCGGACAAAGCCATATGACGCAGTCCGCGCAATTTTTGCATATCGCTTACCGCATCCGACAACATGCGGACTGCTTTTACTCCGTCACGCTCTCTTTCGGCTGCCAGCATGGACTGCTGTAACTCGGAAAACAGCAAGCCGGACACCAGCAACATGGGCAAAAGGAACAATGCCGCTACCAGCATGAATTTTGGCAGGAGACGTAGTCGATCCATGACAAAGGTGGCCGGGGCGAGAAGAGAAGTGACATTCATTGACGTTTTCATATTTGTTGATTTGCGCCAATTCTGAAGATGGATTATGACAACGTGATGAAGCCTGGCGCCGGAGCAGCCAAGGGCGAAACATGATCAAAGTTGCATATACAAAATATATGATATAAATTGTTTATACTATTATTTACATAGGAGAGGTTCATGGCAAAAAGTCCGGCATCCCCATCTACACCCACCGTCAAGCCGCTCGCGGCCAACCCGGTCAAGAGCAAAAATCCTGCATTGAAAACACCGGCTGAAGCGATTCAGCCACCAATCCCGGTGGCAAGTTCGGCGCCGCTGACCAAGCCGGTGGCAAAGGTGCAGGAAGTTGCGCCGAAGGATGCCAAGGCGGAAAAGAAACGCACAGGTAAAGTTGCCAAGGAAGACGGCAACAAGTCTGGCGAAACCAAGGAAAAGACCAAGAAAACCAAACTGGTACGGGATAGCTTTACGATGCCGGAGGCAGAATATGCCGTACTCGGCGACGTGAAGAAAGCCTGTCTGAAAGCCGGAATCGCGGTCAAGAAAAGTGAATTACTACGGGTTGGCGTGGCACTCATTCGCCAGCTCGATACGGCGAAACTGAAAGAGGAACTGGACCGCTTGCCAGTGCTCAAGGCCGGTCGCCCAAAGAAATCGAAAAACGCCTGACTCGGATTCCGGCCTCCTGCGGCTTGCATTCCCGAACGGTCCCTGTTGTCAAATGTGAACCAATCGCATCTTTCGGTGCTCGAACCGGATGAAATTCGAAGGGCCACTCAGCAACCCTGGGGACGTACCAGTTAATGCAAGAACAAGAACAGGCAATTCAATTAAACAAGACAAGACGACTGGCAACCGGCCTGTTGCTCACAATGGCGGTGTTGTTCGTCGTGTCGCGTCTGCTGCAGCCGCGTTATCACTACCTGTCCTTTGTGTCGGCCTTTGCCGAGGCAGCGATGGTCGGCGCACTGGCCGACTGGTTTGCAGTAACGGCGCTGTTCCGTTCGCCGCTCGGGCTGCCGATCCCGCATACCGCCATTATCCCCCGCAACAAGGACAGGATCGGCGACAGTCTGTCAAACTTTCTCGAGCATAATTTCATCACCCAGGAAGTCATCCGCGAGGAATTGCGCGCGATCGATTTTTCCGGTGCGGCGGCTTCCTGGCTGTCCCAGCCAGAAAACAGCCGGTCTGTATCCCGGCAGGTAGTGCGCAGCGTCCCGAGCCTGCTGAAGGTGGTCGAAGATGAAGACGTGCGTCAGTTCATGCAGAACCGGCTTTCTTCCGCACTTGAGAACACTAAATTTGCGCCAATTCTTGCCGAGATTCTTACGGTGCTGGTGGCAAGCGGGCATCACCGAGCCTTGTTTCATCACATGATCGGACTAGCCGCCCGCGCCCTGGAGCACAACAAGCCATATATCCGCTGGAAAATCCATGAGCACAGCCCACGCTGGATGCCCAAGGCATTCGATGAAAAACTCTATGTACGGCTGCTGGAAGCGGTGCAAAGCACGCTCGATGAGATGCGAGATGAAGACAGCGAATGGCAGACGCGTTTTCAGAACCTGGCAAATGAATTCATCGAGCAATTGCGCACCTCGCCGGAATACGAGGCAAAAATCGATGCGGTGCTGGGCGACATCCTGAATCATCCCTTGGTGCGCGATTACACGCTCCATGTCTGGCATGACGTCAAGTCGCGCCTGATTGCGGATGCCGTGTCACCCGATTCACAGATGCGCGCGAAACTCGACCAGGCCGTCAGCGCATTTGCAAACGAGCTGCTGCGCGACCAGAAAGTACAGAAGAAACTCAATCAGTGGATACGCATCTTCGCGACCGAAACCATTGTCGGTCGCCGGGAAGACATCGCCGATCTCGTATCGCGCGTGATCCGTAAATGGGATGCCGAGACCATGTCACGCAAACTGGAATTGCATGTGGGCAAAGACCTGCAGTATATCCGGATCAATGGCACGATTGTCGGCGGCCTGGTTGGCTTGGTATTACATGCGATTACCTTGCTACTGTGGAGCAGCGGTGCATAACCTCGCAAGCCATAGTCGCCGAGCCTGCGAGATCGAATGGATCAGTGCAATCCGGAGAAGGGGAAGTACAATGAAATTGATGCTATTTCCGGCAGGATGAGCCGTTCGAAGGAGGTCAAGATGCTGGCGCACATGAAGCACAAGAAGCAAATGACAAACCCGCGATTCGCAACACTCCTTGTATTCCTCGCGTTCGGTATTGTTTCCGCTGGCACGGTCGCCGCAACTGGCGCCAATGCGAATGACATACAGGCTCGCTATCAAACCGAATCCGCAGCGTGTCGCCAGCTCCCGGTCGCAGAGGAGCGGACAGCTTGCCTGAGGGAAGCAGCTGCTGCGCGGAATGAAGCACTCAACGGTCAACTGAGCGATGCACAGGAAACGTATGAGCGGAATGCGCTGGCGCGTTGCAATGCGCTGCCGGTATCGGATCAGGAAATGTGCAAGCGCCGTACGCGCGGTGAAGGCGTCGTGAGCGGCAGCGTTTCTGAGGGCGGTGTGTACCGCGAGTACCGGCAAATTACCATGCCCGACGCGGTACAGATCGAGACTGTGGTTGTGCCGTCCGCGCCAACCAGCGGCCAGTAAAAGCTCGGAGGGATTGCAGCTTATCGTGAGCGTTACCGCTAGTCTCATTAGCCCCGCTGGCTTCAAGAGCTTCACGAGCTCCGCCAATGAAACCAGCCGAGACCGCCCATTCCTCTGAAACCTCGCGGGCAACGGACCGTGCCTGGCACCGCCATGGCGTTACGGCAGTTACTTCCCTGCCAGATCGGCCCCCAGCACGACCCTGATGTAATTTGCATCCGCTTCGTCGGCCGCCTTCTGTGCGATCCAGACGATGCTGCCTTTGCGCATCACCCAGTCCTGTTCGGTGCCCGCAATCAGCAGTGAGGCGACGTGTCCGAGGGTAGGCTGGTGTCCGACAATCAATACCGGTTCACGACTCGAAGGCCATTTGGCGGCTTCGAGAATAGCGTCGGCAGTCGTGTCGGTCGCCAGTGATGCATGAGTCTTGAATTTGCGGCCAAGCGCTTCGGCTGTCTGCACGGTGCGCACTGCGGGACTCGCGAGAATGCGGCACTCGGACGGCAGGTTGCGGTCCAGCCATTCTCCCATTTTGACCGCCTGCTTGCGGCCTTTCGCGGTCAGTTCACGCGCTGCATCGGGCTTGTCCGCGTCGTGCGGTTCAGCCTCGGCATGTCGCCACAGGATCAGGTCCATCGCATTCTCCTTAGCCAGGTGTGCCCAGCAGTTGTGCTAGATATTGTTGTGCGCAAAATGCCTGCTGCTTACCGCGTGGCTTTCGCCTGTGATACTTGCCATCGACCCCCAGTTCCCAGGCATTCACGTTATCCTTGAGATAGGGATTGAGTCCTTGGGTAATGACTTGTTTTTTCAATGTTTTGTCGAGTACGGGAAACGCAACTTCGACGCGCCGGAACAGGTTGCGATTCATCCAGTCCGCACTGGCGAGATACACATCATGCTCAAGGCCGTTGCGGAAATAATAAATCCGGCTGTGTTCCAGGAAGCGGCCGACGATGGACCGCACGCGAATGTTCTCCGAGAGTCCCGGCACGCCCGGGCGCAGTGCGCAGGCGCCGCGAATGATCAGATCGATCTTTACGCCGTCTGCCGAGGCCGCGTAGAGTGCGCGTATCACCGATTCATCCAGCAAGGCATTCATTTTGGCGATGATGCGTGCCGGTTTGCCCTGGCGGGCGATATCCGCCTCATTTTTGATGGAACGGATGATTTCCTTCTGAAGGGCAAACGGGGCCAGCCACAGGTATTGCAGATGTTTCGGCTTCGTCAGGCTGGTCAGGTGAATGAAGATTTCATTCACTTCTGCTGTCAAGGCTGGATGCGCAGTCAGCAATCCGAAGTCAGTGTAATGCTTGGTGGTGGTTGGATGATAGTTGCCGGTTCCCAGATGGGCGTAACGATGCAACTCTCCACCTTCGCGTCGCAATACCAGTGCCAGCTTGGCATGGGTCTTCAGGCCAACGACGCCATACACCACTTGGGCGCCGGCGCGCTCCAGCTTTTCAGCCCAGTTGATATTGGCTTCTTCATCGAAGCGCGCCATCAACTCGACGATGACGGTGACTTCCTTGCCGCGGTGCGCAGCCGCAATCAGCGATTCCATCAGGTCGGAATTCATGCCGGTGCGATAAATTGTCTGCTTGATTGCCACCACATTCGGGTCGAGTGCAGAGCAACGAATGAATTCGACGACTGGCTGAAACGACTGAAACGGATGGTGCAGGAGAATATCGCGCTGCTTCAGCATATTGAAGGCGTCGCCATCGCCCAGAGTCGCCGGCATGCCCGGCTGAAAAGGGGGAAAGTGCAGGGCAGGTTGCTGGACGTTATTGATGAGTTCGAGCAGGCGCACCATGTTGACAGGACCGTCGACTGCGTACAGCCTGCTTTTGTCGATGGAAAACTGGTTAAGCAGGAATTCCGCCAGATGCGGCGGACAATTCCGTGCCACTTCAAGCCGAACCGCAAAGCCGAACTGGCGACTCTGTAATTCCGTGCGCAGCGCCTGCCGCAGATTCTTCACCTCTTCCTCGTCAACCCACAAGTCACTGTTACGCGTGACACGAAATTGCGAATAGGCAACGACGTTCCGCCCGGTGAACAGATCCGTGATATGAGCGTGGATGATGGACGACAGCAGGCAAAAGGCCACGCCTTTTGAGGATAGATGATCGGGCAAGCGAATCACCCGCGGCAGCACACGTGGTGCCTTGAGGATGGCGATCGCCGTACCGCGTCCGAAGGCATCCTTGCCGGAAAGCTCGACAATAAAGTTAAGGCTCTTGTTCACGACCTGGGGGAAGGGATGGGCAGGGTCCAGTCCGATGGGGGTCAGTAAAGGGCGAACCTCACGTTCGAAGTAATCCTTTACCCAGGCACGTTGCGCCTCGTTGCGGTCCTGGTGGCGCAGCAGGTGAACACCATTCTCCGAGAGTTGAGGAAGGATTTCTTTGTTCAGCAACGCATACTGGCGCTCGATGATCGCATGGCACTCCTCGCCGGTGCGTTCAAGTGTCGCGGCCAATTGTGGCGGTAGCACTTGCGCCCCCTCCATCCGGTTGTGCGCAAGCAGGCTGGCAATCCTGACTTCAAAAAACTCATCCAGATTACTGCTGACAATACATAAGTAGCGCAGGCGTTCCAGCAAGGGAATGCTGCGGTCTTCGGCTTGCGCCAGTACGCGCCGATTAAACGCAAGTTGCGATAGCTCCCGATTCAGATAAATGCCGGTCGGTTCTTTGATGGCGAGTTGCTTCGGCGAATCATCAAGACGCAGGGTTTTCTTATTCATGCCGGTAAACCATTCTTCGGGTCATTTTTCCGGAGTGTAGAGGGCGAATATGACAAGTTCATGACAGGGATTTTGATCATAAGGCAATTTATGACATGTCTTTTCTCCGGTGTCATAAACCTGTCACAATTGTTGGCTACAGTTCGCCCTGTCTTCTTTTGACAAACCTCATGGAGCAGCTATGCGACTGAACAAATTCCTGACATCGGCAGCTATCGCAGCCGGTAGCGCCATCCTGTTTTCCTCTGCGATCGCAGCCGACATCACCGGTGCGGGCGCAACGTTCCCTTACCCGATCTATGCGAAATGGGCAGAAGAATATAAAAAGGCCAGCGGCAACGGCCTGAACTACCAGTCCATCGGTTCCGGCGGTGGCATCAAGCAGATCAAGGCCAAGACTGTGGACTTTGGCGCTTCCGACATGCCGCTGAAGGCAGAAGATCTCGAGGCAGCTGGGCTGATGCAATTTCCGGCCATCATGGGCGGCGTCGTGCCAATCGTTAATCTGGATGGCGTAACGCCAGGCCAATTGAAGTTGACAGGCCAGGTAGTCGCTGATATCTATCTCGGCAAGATCACCAAGTGGAATGCCCCGGAAATCGCCGCGCTGAATCCTGGCGTCAAGCTGCCGACGGATGACATTACCGTGGTACATCGCGCTGACGGCTCCGGTACGTCCTTCCTGTTCACCGACTACCTGTCCAAGGTTAACGCCGACTTCAAGGCCAAGGTCGGTGCGGGCACCGCGGTCAAGTGGCCGACTGGTGTGGGCGGCAAGGGTAATGAGGGTGTCGCAGCCAACGTACAGCGTATCAAGAATTCCATCGGCTATGTTGAGTATGCCTACGCCAAGAAAAACAAAATGTCGCACACCCAGCTGAAAAACCGCGATGGTCAGTTCGTTCAGCCTGACGATGAAACCTTCAAGGCTGCTGCTGCAGGTGCTGACTGGGCCAAGACTCCTGGTTTTGCTGTCATCCTGACCGACCAGGCAGGCAAGACAAGCTGGCCGATCACGGGCGCGTCCTTCATCCTGATGCACAAGAACCAGGTGGACACCGCCAAAGGCAAGGAAGTCGTCAAGTTCTTTGACTGGGCCTACAAGAACGGCGGCGCAATGGCAGCGGAGCTGGATTACGTCGCGATGCCGTCCGCCGTGGTCAAGCTGGTGGAAGACGGCTGGAAGGCACAGCTGAAAGACGCTTCCGGCAAGGCACTCTGGTAATTGCGCTGCTAATCGCTAGCAGTTTGCCCCTGTCCAGCACGTTCAACGACTGCGCCGGATGCCCAAAAAAAGGAAATCTGGTGCAGTCACCATTGCCCGCAAGGGCATTCGCCCTATGAACGCAAATTACTCTACGATCGAGACCCCTCTTTCCAACGAATCGCAGCACGCCCGCGAAAGGGAAGCCGCCGATAAAGCGATGGGTTCGATCATGCGCAAGCAGCGGATCCAGGATTTCCTGTTCCACAAGCTGACGCTGACCTTTGCGCTGAGCGTGCTGGTTGTGCTGCTCGGTATTATTGTTTCGCTCATCATTGGTGCCTGGCCCGCATTCAAGGAATTCGGACCGGCCTTTATCACGACGGTCGAGTGGGATCCGGTCAACGACCAGTATGGCGCACTGATCGCCATCGTCGGCACCCTCGCCACTTCACTGATTGCCCTGCTGATCGCGTTTCCAATCAGCTTCGGCATTGCCCTGTTTCTGACGGAAATCTGCCCGGCACGCCTGCGCCGTCCATTGGGTACGGCCGTGGAATTGCTGGCCGGCGTGCCAAGCATTATCTATGGCATGTGGGGCTTGTTCGTGTTCGCGCCCCTGTTCGGCGATTATGTGCAACCCTTGCTCGGCAACACGCTGGGTCAGCTACCCGTCATCGGTCAGCTGTTCAAAGGGCCGACGATGGGCATCGGCATCCTGGCCGCCGGCCTGATCCTTGCCGTGATGATCATTCCCTTCATCGCCTCGGTGATGCGCGATGTATTTGAAATTGTTCCCGCAGTGCTGAAGGAGTCGGCGTACGGACTTGGCTGCACACGTTGGGAAGTGGTGCGCAAGGTGGTGCTGCCATACACCAAAACCGGTGTCGTCGGTGGTGTGATGCTCGGGCTTGGCCGCGCGCTTGGTGAAACCATGGCCGTCACCTTTGTGATCGGCAATGCGCATAAGCTGTCGTGGTCACTGTTCGCTGCGGGTAACAGCATTGCGTCGACGCTGGCCAATGAGTTTGCCGAAGCGGAATCGACGCTGCATGTGTCGTCGTTGTTCGCCCTGGGCCTTATTCTGTTTGTCATCACGTTTATTGTCCTGTCCGCCGCCAAGCTGATGCTGATGGGCATGGCGCGCAAGGAAGGAGCCAAATCATGAATCCAGTCTATCGCCGCCGCCTGCTGGCGCACCGCATCGGTATCGCGCTCTCGATTACCGCCATGGCCGTAGGCTTGCTGTTCCTTGCATGGATACTTTTCACGCTGCTCATCAAGGGTTTTGGCGCGCTCAGCATAACGATGTTCACGCAGACCACGCCCGCACCGGGCAGTGATGGCGGTGGACTGATCAATGCCATCGTCGGCAGTGTGCTGATGGTCGGTGCGGCGACGCTGGTAAGCACGCCGATCGGCATACTTGCAGGTATTTACCTGGCTGAATACGGCGAGGAAAGCTGGCTGGCGCAGATCACCCGTTTTGTCACCGACATCATGTTGTCCGCGCCGTCGATCGTCATCGGTCTCTTCGTTTATGCGATTTACGTAGCGAATGTGAAGCATTTCTCCGGCTGGGCCGGCAGTTTCGCGATCTCGCTGATTGCGGTCCCGGTGATAGTGCGTACCACGGATAACATGCTTAAGCTGGTACCCAGCAGCTTGCGTGAGGCGGCGTTTTCGCTTGGCGCGCCGCGCTGGAAAGTTGCACTTATGGTGCGCCTGCGTGCGGTCAAAGCCGGTGTGGTGACCGGCGTGCTGCTCGCGATTGCGCGTATTTCCGGTGAAACCGCTCCGTTGTTGTTTACTGCACTGAACAACCAGTTCTTCAGTGCCAACATGAATGCGCCGATGGCCAACCTGCCTGTCGTGATCTATCAGTTCGCGATGAGCCCGTACGACAACTGGCGCGAACTGGCATGGGGCGGCGCCTTGTTGATTACTTTCAGCGTGCTGGGATTGAACATCCTGTCGCGTACTCTGTTCAGCCAAAAGATCCCTAACTGACATGATGAATTCAAACACTGCAGGCCTTGCGAAGACGATGGAAATCTCCGGCCTGAATTTTTACTACGGCAGTTTTCAGGGCTTGAAAAACATCAACCTGAATATCTACGAAAAGAAAGTGACGGCCTTCATCGGCCCGTCTGGTTGCGGCAAGTCCACGCTGCTGCGTACACTCAATCGCATGTATGACCTGTATCCCGGTCAACGCGCGGAAGGCAAGATCATGTACAACGGACGCAATGTTCTCGATCCCGGACAAGACGTCAACATGCTGCGCGCCAAGGTCGGCATGGTGTTCCAGAAACCGACTCCGTTCCCGATGTCCGTGTACGAAAACATCGCCTTCGGTGTGCGTCTGTATGAAAACCTGTCCAAGGGTGAGATGGACGAGCGCGTCGAATGGGCGCTGAAGAAGGCTGCACTGTGGGGCGAGGTCAAGGATAAACTCAACAAGAGCGGCCTCAGCCTGTCCGGCGGACAGCAGCAGCGCCTGTGCATTGCGCGCGGCGTGGCAGTCAAGCCGGATGTGCTCCTGCTCGACGAGCCGACTTCGGCGCTTGATCCGATTTCTACAGTGAAAATTGAAGAACTGATCAACGAGCTGAAGCAGGATTACACCATTACTATCGTGACGCACAACATGCAGCAGGCCGCGCGCTGCTCGGATTACACGGCTTACATGTACCTGGGCGAATTGGTCGAATTCGGCGACACTGACCAGATCTTCATGAATCCGGCAAAGAAAGAAACGCAAGACTACATTACTGGTCGTTTTGGCTGATGCGGCCGCCACAGCCAACCCTGTTTTAGCATTGATGAACCCAAAGGAGAACCTGATGCCAGGCGATCACTCTTCAAAACAATACGACATGGACCTCGAAGCGATCCGCTCCAAAGTCCTATTGATGGGCGGCCTGGTGGAAAGCCAGTACACCGACGCCATCGCCTGTTTTCGCAGCGGCAACATCGCCCAGGCCGAGCAGGTGATCAAGGCGGACGAAAACGTCAACAAGCTGGAAGTGTCGCTCGACGATACCTGTAGCCATCTGATCGTAAAGCGCCAGCCGGCAGCAAACGATTTGCGCACAGTGATGGCGACGCTGAAGGTCATTACTGATCTGGAAAGAATCGGTGATGAGGCGACCAAAATTGCACGCACTGCAAAGAATCTGCATGAGCGCGGCACCGTTGGTGTGCTGAATCATTACGAATCGGTACGGGTGCTTGCTTCCAGCGCGGCAGATCTGCTGCATGATGCTCTCGATGCTTTCGCCCGCCTTGACGACAAGCAGGCGGCGCGCATCATTTCCCAGGACGAAGCCATCGACCATGAATTCCGTGCCATCACGCGTACAATGATCACGTTCATGATGGAAGATCCGCGCACGATTTCCGCTGCCCTGGATACGTTGTGGGTCGCCAAGGCGATCGAGCGGATTGGCGATCATGCAAAAAATATTGCCGAATATGTTATCTACGTGGTTGAGGGCAAGGACATCCGCCATACCGACTACGTGTATACCAAGCTGGATAGCGCTGTCTGAACATGGCCGTAGACAAAACCACCATACTGATTGTTGAAGACGAACCGCCAATTATTGAACTGGTGACGTTCACGCTCAAGGAAGCCGGCTGGAATGCAGCGGCGGTCCATACCTCAGCGGAAGGCTGGGAATACATGCAGCAGAAAACACCTCAGCTGGTACTCCTCGACTGGATGTTGCCCGACCAGTCGGGTCTGCGGCTATTGTCACGCATCCGTTCGGATCGCCAGTTGCAGGGCTTGCCTGTCATCATGCTGACTGCAAAAAGCATGGAAGAAGACAAGATAGCGGGACTGGACAATGGCGCGGATGATTACATCACCAAGCCGTTCTCGCCGCGCGAGCTGACCTCACGCATCAAGGCCCTCCTGCGCCGCAAGAGCCCGGAACATGCACAGAGCGCAATGACCGCCGGCCCCGTCACGCTGGATCCTGTCAGTTGTACGGTCATGCTCAATGCGCAAAAGATCGACATCGGGCATGCGGAATTCAGGCTGCTCAAGTTTTTCCTTGCGCATCCCGAGCGCGTATTTTCGCGCAGCCAGTTGCTCGACAAGGTATGGGGCGACCACGTCGCCATCGAAGAGCGCACCGTCGATGTCCATGTGCTGCGGCTACGCAAGGCATTAAAGGAAGCGGAATCGCTGATCAAGACCGTGCGTAGTGTAGGCTATATGCTGTCTGAAAAATAAATCACGCCTCACATGAATCCTCGCCTGCTTTTCTGGATCCCTGCCGTCCTGCGCCTGGCGCTGATCCTCGCCGGCGCCGGCGTTGTCTGGTATTTTTTTGGGCTGGTCATGGGATTGGCCGCGGGCATGCTTGGTTTATGCGCGTTGCTGGTGGTGCAGCTGCATTACCTGTTCCAGTTGTCCACTTGGCTTGACCACCCAAGCAGCTCGCGGCTGCCGGACGGGTGGGGTGCATGGACGGATGTTTTTTCCCGTTTGTACAGGCTGCGGCGCGACGACGAGCGCAATCAGGCCGAACTGGCTGAATGGCTGGCGCGCTTCCGTCAAGCCATGAGCCTGTTACCGGATGGCGTTGCCATCATGGACGATGTGCTGTTCCTCGAATGGTGCAATACGGCTGCGGAAAAGCATCTTGGCCTGCAGCTTGAGCGTGACAAAGGGATGCGTGTGACGAACCTGGTGCGTAGCCCCGAGTTCATCGATTACATTATCCTTGGCCGCTATGAGCAACCATTAACGCTTGCGGTACGCGACCGTAAGCTTATTGTTCAAATCATCCCATTTGAAAACCGGCGCCAGATCCTGGTCACCCATGACGCGACCGAGTCCGAGCGCATTGAAATGATGCGACGTGATTTCGTTGCCAATGCGTCGCATGAATTGCGTACGCCGCTTACCGTCATCAATGGCTTTCTCGAAATCGCGTGCAGCCAGCCTAACCTTGAAATGCAAACCCGCCTGTCTCACCTGAAGCTGATGGCCGAGCAGGGCCAGCGCATGCAAAACCTGGTCGAAGACATGCTGACACTGACGCGGCTCGAATCGGTTGATTATCCATTGCGGCCGGAACGGGTAAACATCCACGTCCTGCTCGAGCAGATCCTGCAGGATACCCAGGCGTTGTCCGGCGGGCGTCACGAGATTTCCCTCGATATCGACGGTCCGGACATCAAAGGCGGCACGGAGGAACTGCGCAGCGCCTTCGGCAATCTTGCCACCAATGCGGTCCGATATACTCCTGAGAACGGCACCATACGTCTGTCCTGGAAGATGAAAGAAAGCGGTCCGCAGTTCGCGGTTCAGGACAATGGTATCGGCATCAAGCCTGAACATATCGCTCGCCTGACCGAGCGCTTCTATCGCGTCGACAAGAGCCGCTCACGTGAGACCCAGGGAACTGGACTTGGCCTGGCCATTGTCAAGCATGTGTTGCTTCGACACGATGCATCACTCGTGATTGATTCGGTGCCGGAAAAGGGCAGCACGTTCATCGTCAAGTTTCCACTCAAGGCAGTTTGCGAAGCGCCGGCTGAAAAACTGATCGGGGCCTGACCGCAGTGCGCGGCAAGTCCCCGATGGTTGTTTTGGTGGCCGCCAGTCGGCGGATTCAGTCAGTTATTGACTAAAGAACTCCAAACGCCGAATCTGAATCCGCTCACGACCAATCAGCTTTCAGATCTTCTTACTTCTTACTTATACCCGACACGATCCAGGATCTTCTGCGCGGCAATCTGGTTTTTGCCAATGGTGGCAATCGAAACGTTCTCCGCCTTGAACTTGCCCATGGCATCCAGTGTCGGGTTAGCCGCGACCGCGGTCTTCACGACCGGCCACTCGTTATTTCCATTGGCGAAATAAGCTTGCGCTTCGTCACTCGCCAGGTATTCGAGGAACTTGACCGCCGCATCGCGATGCGGAGCATTCTTTGCCACGCCGCCGCCGGAAATGTTCAGATGAGTGCCCGAGGTGTTCTGGTTCGGCCAGAGAAAGGCAACCTTGCTCATCAATTCCTTGTCTTCCGGTTTGGTCGAACGCAGCAGACGCGCATAGTAATAGCTATTGGCTACCGCCACGCCACATTCGCCCGTGCCAACGCCCTTGATCTGGTCGGTGTCGCCGCCCCGCGGAGGGCGCGCGAAGTTGGCCACCATGCCTTGTGCCCATTTTTCAGTTGCAGCTTCACCGTTACGTTCAATCATCGAGCCAATCATCGACAGCATGTACGGATGCGAACCGGAACGGGTGCAGACCTTGCCCTTGTTCTTGGGATCGGCAAGTGATTCATAGGTGGAGACATCCTCCGGCTTCACGTTCGCCTTGTTGTAGACGATGATGCGGGCACGAGTCGAAAAGCCGTACCACTCTGAACCGTCGCCATCGTTCTT
Organism: Herbaspirillum sp. GCM10030257; assembly: GCF_042666555.1. Taxonomy (NCBI): domain Bacteria; kingdom Pseudomonadati; phylum Pseudomonadota; class Betaproteobacteria; order Burkholderiales; family Oxalobacteraceae; genus Herbaspirillum; species Herbaspirillum sp. GCM10030257. The sequence goes on along the minus strand of NZ_JBHTDH010000003.1, from coordinate 385,536 downwards.
GCCACGCAGGTTGCCGGGAATACGCGCGTCCAGCACCTTGGACTTGACCGGTTGGAACAGTCCTTCGATCTGTGCGCGCCAGAGACGCGCCGCATCAACCATCAGGATAACGTCCGCCGGGCTATTCTTTCCCTCGTTGCGCAAACGCTCAAGCAGAGGGCTGTCTTCGGCTTCGATGCGATTGATCTTGATGCCAGTCTGCTTGGTGAAGTTTGAATACAGCTGTTCGTCGGTCTGGTAATGGCGGGACGAATACAGGTTCAGCACTTTTTCCTGCGCCTGGGCGGAGAAGGCTGCAGCAATGGCGATTGCCGCGATAACGAGCTTCTTTTGCATGACACCTTTCATCATGGGTCCTTGTTTAAATGGATATTCAGTATGTCAAGTATAGCTTTTTGACGAAATAATAGGAATCATTCTCATTCCAGCTTGATGGGGGAATTTTGTCGATGGGCTACAATGCGGACGTGTTTTCTTGTTGCCGGCCCGGCCATCATGCCAATGTGACCATTTCGATGTGCCTGCGCATGCTTTCCCTTTGCTCTCCAGCCCCGACTTCTTTCCATGATCCGCATCCGCCATAGCATTCTTGTCTGCTGTTCTCTATTCCTTTCCGCCTGCACCACCACGTCACCGACGCCGCCTGTCGTCACACAGCCGAATGGGCAAGCCACCGTCGCTCAAGCCAAGGTGGCCCGGCCAGTTCGTATCGGTTTGGCCCTCGGTGGCGGCGCTGCGCGCGGCTTTGCGCATATTGGTGTCATCAAGGCTCTGGAGGCACAGGGAATTGTGCCCGATGTTGTAGCCGGTACCAGTGCCGGCAGTCTGGTAGGTGCAATGTATGCCGCAGGAAATAATGGCTTTGCCCTGCAAAAACTGGCATTGGAAATGGACGAGGCTGCCATTTCAGACTGGTCGGTGCCGCTGTTTGCAAAATCAACTGGCGTGCTCAAAGGAGAGGCCTTACAGCACTATGTAAACCGTACGTTGGGAAACGCGCCAATTGAAAAATTGAAAATTCCCTTCGGTGCCGTGGCCACGGATCTGAGCACCGGAGCGCCCATTTTATTTCGACGCGGCAATACTGGCGTTGCGGTCAGAGCATCTTCGGCAGTGCCAGGCGTTTTCCAGCCGGTCCGGGTTGGTGATCACAATTATGTTGACGGTGGCCTGGTGTCACCGGTACCTGTTCGCTTTGCACGGGAAATGGGTGCGGACTTCATCATTGCGGTCAATATTTCAGCGCAACCGGATGCACAACCGTCTTCCAGTTCCGTCGATGTGGTCCTGCAGACATTCGCCATCATGGGGCAAAGTATCAATCAATACGAGCTTAAGGAAGCGGATGTCGTGATTCAGCCAAGATTGGGAACCATGAAAGGCAATGATTTCCCGGGACGGAACATTGCGATTCTTGCTGGCGAACAGGCTGTGGCAGCGGCTTTGCCGGAACTACGTCGCAAGCTCGCGGCAAAACGGGAGCAATAGGGCCGGCCTGCTATTCGGGCTGGGCCGGCGGGGATGACTGAGGGGACTGAATAATCCGACGTGCACCGTTAAAGCGCTTTTTCCAGTAACCGATATCCATGCTTTCGACGCGAACTTCCGCACCCGCACGAGGCGCATGGATAAATTTGTTGTCGCCAAGATAAATGCCGACATGGGAAAAGCCGCGGCGCAAGGTGTTGTAAAACACCAGATCGCCTGGTTGCAAATCCGCCTTGTCAATCTTTTCGCCGACTCGACTGATCTCTTCAGATGTGCGTGGCAATTCCGTCCCCGACGCCTTGCGGAAAACATAACGTACCAGACCGCTGCAATCCAAACCGCTTTCTGGGGCATTCCCGCCGTATTTATACCGGATGCCAATCATGGACATGGCTTGCATTGCCAGTTCGGATGCGCGGTTGGTAAAACCATGAAGTTTTGCCAACGGACCTGAAGGACTGACAGAAGCTTGTGGCTCAACAGCAGGGATCTCGGTCGTCCAGGCACTTCCCGTCAAGCCGGCATAAAACAGCGACGCGCAAAATGCTGCACGCCGTATCCGGAGAGGAAAAGTACGGTTCATTGTCATTCAATCAAAGTTTAATTCCAGCAACAGGGCCAATGTAAGGGAATCCGTGTATTGCTGTCAAAAAATCTTTACCGCAGGTATGCTTAACGCTATTCCTACCGACAGATTCTTCAGATGAACGGCACCTGAATGGCACCTCCTAGCGCAATCGATATTTCTGTCAAACCCCGTGTCCTGATTGCGGACGATTCACGAATTGTCCGAGCCACGCTGATCAAACACATTGAAGGCATGTTCGATTTCCGTGAAGCGCTCAACGGCGAGGAGGCATGGGAGACCCTGCTTATCGATCCGAATATCAAGGTCGTGATTACAGATCTTACTATGCCCAAGCTTGACGGGTATGGCTTACTGCAGCGCATCCGCAGTTCCAAAATCAGTCGCATCCGGGAAATCCCCGTGGTGGTTGTGTCGGGCAGCGATGAAGGGGCGGAACGGGAAAGGGCGAAAGCCGCAGGAGCAACCGATTTGATTACCAAGGGGATCGGCACGGCTCAATTGCTATCGCGGCTGGACATCCTTTCGAAGCTGGTCGCAACCCAACGTGAGTTCGAGCGCAGCCTGGAAGTTCTGGTGCGGAAAATCGAGCCGGTTGCAGCATTACAGTTGCCAACAATCGATGCATTTCGTGCCAAGGCGACTTCACTGTTGGAAACCGCGGCGAATGCCCGGAAAAATTTCGTGCTGCTCAATGTTTGTATTGGCCTCAAGCACGTAGGTCTTGAGGGCGCTGCCATGTCGCCGCCTGCCAGTGTATCGCGGGCGATAGGTCAGCTTTTGCAAAGCACGGTCAGGGAAACGGATCATGTTGCGCAATTGGGCGAAGCCGAGTTCACCGTGGCGACAGGGAGCATCAATTTTGATTCCGCACGTTTTTTTGCTCAACGTGTGTGCAGGGCGATTGCCGGTGCCCATCTTGTCAGCGATGAGAGCATGTCTTTCATCGCCAGTTGCGGAGTCGTCTCTCTTTCCGATCCCGGCATCGATCCAAATATGGTCACGTTCGATGAGTTGCTTGATCGCGCACGCAATCGCGCACTGCTGGGTATTGGCGGTAGCGTGACCGGTGTTGTCGGGCCGGAAGAGGAGGCGGCAGTATTATGCGGCCAACAGATTGCATCCTTGCCAATGGGGAAAGAGGGTGAGAGTCAGCTGGCGTCTCCGGACCTTGCCACGTTATTGCAATGGATACGTGAGGGACGCCAGAATGAAGTACTGCCGCACCTTGGCAGATTGTCAGCGGATTTGCAGCCACTGGTAGACCTTGTGCTGAAGCGCGGTAAGTAGGGGGCTTTGATCACGGTTTAGACGGCGGGGTAGGCGCCGGGGAATCAGCTGTCGTACAATCCTGCCTTCTTTAGAAGGAGCCTTAATGCAATCCAAACCTTTTCTCACACTCGACGACATCAAAAAAATTGCCGCAGCCGCAGAAGCGGAAGCAAAGGCAAACAACTGGGCAGTCACCATTTCCATCGTTGACGATGGCGGTCATTTGCTGTGGCTGCAGCGTTTGGATGGCGCAGCACCGATTTCCGCGCATATCGCTCCGGCAAAAGCCAGGACAGCAGCATTAGGCCGCCGTGAAAGCAAAATGTATGAAGATATGATCAACAACGGCCGCTATTCCTTTATGACCGCCCCGGTTCTCGAAGGTATGCTTGAAGGCGGCGTGCCAGTCGTAGTCCAAGGTCACTGCGTCGGTGCCGTCGGCATTTCCGGTGTAAAGTCGACTGAAGATGCGCAGATTGCAAAAGCAGGCATCGCCGCTCTCGGCGACTGATCGCTCCAGATCATTGAAACAGCGACAAGGAAGCAAAATTCTTGCTTCCTTGTTAAGTGCGGAGAGTACAAAAAATATTGAAAGAATGATTAGGGAATCCGTCCAGGAACCCTGATTTTAAACGCGTCTTGGGTTTGCAGCGAAGGCCGATCTCAGCTATAATCTTGGGGTTTAACTAATTCAGCCCGCCGTAGCGCATACCCCTTCCATCACGTCCCAAAAAGACCCACGACATCCAGCGCAAGCCGTTTGGTTGACGGTCGTTCTGGCGCGGCGCAGCGGCGGTAATCATCTCAGGAGTTACCCTTGCTGCCATTTTTTTCTGGCCATTCAGTTCCGGCCATCCTAGCGCTCGCAGACGGGTCGATTTTCCAGGGTTTTTCTATTGGTGCTCCCGGTCATACGATCGGTGAAGTCGTGTTCAACACGGCCATGACAGGCTACCAGGAAATTCTGACCGACCCCAGCTATAGCCGCCAGATCGTCACACTGACCTATCCGCATATCGGCAATGTCGGCATCAACGAAGAAGACGTCGAAGCCAATAAGATCCACGCTGCCGGCCTGATCATCAAGGATCTGCCTCTGGTGGCATCCAATTTCCGTTCACAGCAAACCTTGTCCGACTATCTGAAGTCGGAAAACGTTGTTGGTATCGCCGGTCTCGATACACGCAAGCTGACACGTATCCTGCGTGAGAAGGGCGCTCAGAACGGCGCTATCCTCGCTGGAGAAAACGATGTGGAAAAGGCACTGGCGCTGGCCAGGTCTTTCCCTGGCCTTGCGGGCATGGATCTCGCAAAAGTCGTATCGACGACCAAGTCCTACGTCTGGAATGAAACCGAGTGGAAGCTCGGCCAAGGCTTTGGTGCGCAGCATGCACCCAAATTCCACGTCGTGGCCTTTGATTACGGTGTCAAGCGCAACATCCTGCGCATGCTGGCCGAGCGTGGCTGCAAGATCACCGTCCTGCCGGCACAAGCGACCGCCGCCGATGCCCTCGCACTGAACCCCGATGGCATTTTCCTGGCCAATGGCCCCGGCGATCCCGAGCCGTGCGATTACGCAATTGCCGCGACCAAAGAACTCATCGAGCGCGGCATCCCGACCTTTGGCATCTGCCTCGGTCACCAGATCATGGCGCTGGCCTCGGGTGCCAAAACCCTCAAGATGAAGTTCGGCCATCACGGCGCCAATCATCCGGTGCAGGATCTCGATACCAAGCAGGTGATGATCACCTCGCAAAACCACGGTTTCGCCGTCGACCAGGCGACCCTGCCGGACAACTGCCGCGTCACCCATGTGTCGCTGTTCGACGGCTCGCTGCAGGGCTTTGCCCGTACCGACCGCCCGGCCTTCTGCTTCCAGGGTCATCCTGAAGCCTCGCCCGGCCCGACCGACGTCGCCCCCTTGTTCGATCGCTTCGTGGCGATGATGGAGAAACACAAACATGCCTAAGCGTACCGATTTAAAAAGCATCCTCATTATTGGCGCCGGCCCGATCATCATCGGCCAGGCCTGCGAATTCGACTATTCCGGCGCACAGGCCTGCAAGGCATTGCGCGAAGAAGGCTACCGGGTCGTGCTGGTCAACAGCAATCCGGCCACCATCATGACCGATCCGGAAATGGCCGATGTCACCTACATCGAACCCATCACCTGGCAGGTGGTCGAGCGTATCATCGCCAAGGAAAGGCCTGACGCGATCCTGCCCACCATGGGTGGCCAGACCGCGCTCAATTGCGCACTGGACTTGCACCGAAATGGTGTGCTGACCAAATACGGCTGTGAACTGATCGGCGCCACACCGGAAGCCATCGACAAGGCCGAAGACCGCTCCAAGTTCAAGCAGGCCATGACCAAGATCGGCCTGGGTTCGGCCCGCTCCGGCGTGTCGCACACGATGGAAGAATCGTGGGCGGTGCAAAAGGAAATCGGCTTTCCCGTCATCATTCGTCCATCGTTCACCATGGGCGGTACTGGCGGCGGCATTGCCTATAATCCGGAAGAGTTCGAGACCATTTGCAAGCGCGGCCTGGAAGCCTCGCCTACGTCTGAGCTGCTGATCGAAGAATCGCTGATCGGTTGGAAAGAGTACGAGATGGAAGTCGTTCGCGACAAGAAGGACAACTGCATCATCGTCTGCTCGATCGAAAACCTCGACCCGATGGGCGTGCACACCGGCGACTCCATTACCGTTGCCCCCGCACAGACGCTCACCGACAAGGAATACCAGATCATGCGCAACGCCTCATTGGCGGTGCTGCGCGAGATCGGTGTCGACACCGGCGGCTCCAACGTGCAGTTTGCAGTCAACCCGGCCGATGGCCGCATGATCGTCATCGAGATGAACCCGCGCGTGTCGCGCTCTTCCGCACTGGCCTCGAAGGCCACCGGTTTCCCGATTGCCAAGGTCGCCGCCAAGCTGGCGGTCGGCTTCACGCTCGACGAATTGCGCAATGAAATCACCGGTGGCGCCACCCCGGCGTCGTTTGAGCCGAGCATCGACTATGTGGTGACCAAGGTGCCGCGCTTTGCGTTCGAAAAATTCCCGACCGCCGACAGCCACCTGACCACGCAAATGAAATCGGTCGGTGAAGTCATGGCCATTGGCCGCACGTTCCAGGAATCCTTCCAGAAAGCGTTGCGTGGCCTGGAAGTCGGGGTCGATGGCATGAATGAAAAGACCACCGATCGCGAAACCATTGAAGAGCAGCTGGGCGAGCCAGGACCGGAGCGCATCTGGTATGTGGGCGATGCATTTGCTCAAGGTTTCTCGCTGGAAGAAGTTCATCAGTTGACGCACATCGACCCATGGTTCCTGGTGCAGATCAAGGAAATCGTCGACATCGAACTGTGGCTGGAAACGCAGTCGCTCGAATCGCTGGATAAAGACACGCTGTTCAAGCTGAAGCAAAAGGGCTTTGCCGACCGGCGCCTCGCCAAGCTGATGAAGACCACCGACAAGGCAGTACGCGAAAAGCGCCGTTCGCTCAACGTGCGTCCGGTCTACAAGCGCGTCGATACCTGCGCGGCCGAGTTTGCCACGCGTACCGCTTACATGTATTCGACCTACGAGGAAGAGTGCGAATCGCAGCCGACCGACAAGAAAAAGATCATGGTGCTGGGTGGCGGTCCGAACCGCATCGGCCAAGGTATCGAATTCGACTATTGCTGTGTGCATGCAGCGCTGGCGATGCGCGAAGATGGCTATGAAACCATCATGGTCAACTGCAATCCGGAAACCGTATCGACCGATTACGACACCTCCGACCGCCTGTATTTCGAGCCATTGACCCTAGAAGACGTGCTTGAAATCGTCGACAAGGAAAAGCCCTACGGCGTGATCGTGCAGTACGGCGGCCAGACACCCCTCAAGCTGGCACTGGACCTCGAAGCCAACGGGGTGCCGATTGTCGGCACCTCGCCGGACATGATTGATGCAGCCGAAGACCGCGAGCGCTTCCAGAAGCTGCTGCAGGACCTGGGGCTGCGCCAGCCGCCCAACCGTACCGCGCGTACCGAAGAAGACGCGTTGCGCCTGGCACAGGAAATCGGTTATCCGCTGGTGGTGCGTCCGTCCTACGTGCTGGGTGGCCGGGCGATGGAAATCGTGCACGAGCAGCGTGACCTCGAACGCTACATGCGTGAAGCGGTCAAGGTGTCCAACGATTCGCCGGTATTGCTCGACCGCTTCCTCAACGATGCGATCGAAGTCGACGTCGACTGCCTGTCCGATGGCCAGCGCACCTTCATTGGCGGCGTGATGGAACACATTGAGCAGGCCGGCGTGCACTCGGGCGATTCGGCCTGTTCGCTGCCCCCGTACTCGCTGTCCAAGGAGACCATTGACGAGCTCAAGCGCCAGACCTCCCTGATGGCCAAGGGCCTGAACGTGGTAGGCCTGATGAATGTGCAGTTTGCCATCCAGCAGCATGAGGTCGATGGCAAGCTGCAGGATGTCGTGTACGTGCTGGAAGTCAATCCGCGTGCATCGCGTACCGTGCCGTATGTATCCAAGGCTACCGGCCTGCAGTTGGCCAAGATCGCCGCGCGTTGCATGGTAGGACAATCACTCGACAGCCAGGGCATCAAGAATGAAGTGGTGCCGTCGTATTACTCCGTCAAGGAAGCGGTATTTCCGTTCAACAAGTTCCCGGGCGTCGACACGATCCTGGGACCGGAGATGAAGTCGACCGGTGAAGTCATGGGTGTGGGCAAGACGTTTGGCGAAGCGTTCGTCAAGTCGCAGCTGGGAGCCGGAGTAAAGCTGCCGACCTCGGGCAAGGTGTTTCTGAGCGTCAAGAACAGCGACAAGCCGCGTGCCGTACAGGTGGCGCGTGACTTGGTGGAACTTGGCTTTACGCTGGTGGCGACCAAGGGTACGGCGTCGGCCATCAGTGCGGCAGGAATTCCAGTGGCCGCGGTGAACAAGGTAGTCGAGGGTAGGCCGCACGTGGTGGACATGATCAAGAACAACGAGATCGTGTTGGTGATCAATACGGTGGAAGAAAAGCGTACCGCGATTGCGGACTCGCGCGCGATTCGTACCTCGGCCTTGCTGGCCCGTGCCACGACCTACACGACCATCGCCGGGGCTGAAGCCGCCGTCGAGGGTTTGCGCCATCTCGACGAGCTGCACGTCTACGATTTACAAGGCCTGCATAAGTCTTTACACTAGACCTACAGTCTTACTCCAGCCACAGAGGTCACAGACGGTACCGGGTTCCACCCGGCACTATTTGTGACCTCTGTGGTTTTCATTTCGTCAAAAAGAAAATTCATGAGCACAGTTCCTATTACCAAGCGCGGTGCAGAACTTCTGAAGGAAGAATTGCATCGCCTGAAAACCAAAGATCGTCCTGCAGTCATCAATGCAATTTCCGAGGCGCGTGCGCAAGGCGACCTTTCTGAAAATGCAGAATACGATGCAGCGAAAGAGCGTCAAAGCTTTATCGAAGGCCGTATTGCAGAACTCGAAGGTAAGCTGAGCGCGGCACAAATCATAGATCCTACCTTGCTGGATGCGGAAGGTCGTATTGTATTTGCGTCCACGGTCGACCTGGAGGATATGGAGTCCGGCCAGAAGGTGACTTACCAGATCGTCGGCGAAGATGAAGCAGACCTGAAGGAACTCAAGGTCTCAATCACTTCCCCAATCGCGCGCGCGCTGATTGGCAAATACGCTGGCGATGTCGTCGAAGTGAATGCGCCATCCGGCATTCGCGAATACGAAGTCCTCGAAGTACGCTACATCTGATCGCGGCAAAACTTGAACGCCACGCTTGCACTTACACGCGCACGTCTGCTAGTCGTCACCGTATGGGCCGGTAGCCTGTGGACGATCGGTTATGTAGTTGCTCCCACGCTGTTCGCGACGCTCGACGACAGAGTTTTGGCGGGGACGATTGTCGGCAGACTGTTTCGTGTGGAAGCCTGGCTTTCAGTTGCCTGCGCGATCATCCTCTTGATATTGGTGCGCGCGTTTTCGTCGGATTTCGGGGAAAATCAGCGACGCACCTGCACTTGGCTGCTACTTGCCATGCTGGCTTGTACGCTGTTAGGGTATTTCGGATTGCAGCCATTCATGGCAGCACTGCGCGAAGCGTCCGGTCCCGCAGGTGTAATGGATTCGGAGATGAAAATGAAGTTTGGCCTGCTACATGGCGTATCCAGCGCGATTTATCTCGTGCAGAGCCTGCTGGGCGTGGCGCTGGTTATTAAGGCGCGTTGATCATGCTGCCCCGGCAGGGCAGAAGTCCCGAACGGTAGTGCGATACGGGACACGGCGCAATCGGTAAGACTGGAAGGGTTTAGCCTCGGCCAAGCGCCGACTTTTTGGAACTTGTCTGACGCGGTTTGGCACGCTTGATGTTGCCGCCGGCGGTGACGCGTTCATTGCCTTTCAGAATCACTTTCGTTACGGTGGGTCGCTTGGTACCGCTCGGGCTAGGTTTGACGATGGTGACCTCGCGCAAACCTTTTCCGCTTTTGCCACTGCGTTCCTTGGCGGCTTCTTTTTTAGGGCGATAGAGCACGAGTAGTTTGCCGATATGCTGGATTGGTGCGGCATCCAGTTGTTCGCATATGGTTTCATACATTCCGACGCGGGCTTCCCGGTCGTCGCCGAAGACCCGAACCTTGATGAGGCCATGCGCATTCAGGCTGGCATCGATTTCCTTGAGCACAGATGGTGTCAATCCGGCTTCGCCGATGATGACCACCGGACTTAGTGCATGGGCGTCCGAACGCAGGGCACTGCGCTCGGCTGGTGTCAGTTTCAACATAATTATTTATTCCTTAAAAACGGTATTCTACGCGAATGGCCAAGAACAAATTCAACAAAAACTGGTTGCACGACCACATCAACGACCCCTACGTGAAGCTCGCGCAGAAGGAGGGATATCGTGCACGGGCCGCTTACAAGCTCAAGGAAATCGACGAGGAAGAGAAACTGATTCGTCCCGGTCAGGTGATTGTTGACCTTGGCAGTACGCCTGGGAGCTGGTCGCAATATGTGCGCAACAAATTGTCGGGGAAGGAGGGGGGCGGCATCAACGGCACCATCATTGGACTTGACATGTTGCCAATGGACCCCATCGCCGACGTGCATTTTATTCAGGGCGATTTCCGTGAGGAAGAGGTGCTACGTCAGCTGGAAGAAGTGCTGGCCGGGCGCAAGGTGGATCTGGTCTTGTCGGACATGGCGCCGAACTTGTCTGGTGTGGCCATCACCGACGCGGCGCGCGTAGAACATATCATCGATCTGGCGATAGAGTTTGCGCAAGCTCATATGAAACCTTCCGGTGCCTTGCTCGTCAAATGTTTCAACGGGACAGGGTATACGCAGCTGGTGGAAAAATTCAAGCAAGAGTTCAAAACCGTCGCCCAAAAGAAGCCCAAGGCCAGCAGGGATAAATCGTCCGAAATCTTTTTGCTTGGTAAAGTGCTGAAGAATCCCGCTTAACAACCCCATGATCGCAAGTGATTGTCAAATAATTACTTGTTTGCCCTTGTTTTACCGATTCCGGTCCGCAAATGCAGCCTAGCAAGCGCTGTTCAATGCGAGTAGAATCAATTTTACAAGCTATGTAAATATAGGCATCCCTGTGCCTAAGGAGTTCTAGTGAACAACATGTTTTCCAAAGCCGCCATTTGGGTGGTGATTGCCTTGGTGCTGTTTACCGTCTTCAAGCAGTTTGACGGCCGCACTTTGGCGGGTGGCGCTACCCCGATACCGTATTCCGATTTTCTGGATGAGGTGAAGGCCAAGCAGATCCGCGAGGCGACCATTGAAGATCGCACTATCGTGGCAACGACCAACGATGGCAAGCGCATTAAGACTGCGGTCACCTATCTCGACCGTGGCCTGATCGGCGACCTCATCAACAACGGTGTCAAATTTGACGTCAAACAACCGGAAGAGCAGTCCTTCCTTTCGCAAGTCTTCATTTCCTGGTTCCCGATGCTCTTGCTCATCGGCGTCTGGGTCTTCTTCATGCGTCAGATGCAGGGTGGCGGCAAGGGTGGGGCGTTTTCGTTCGGTCGCTCCAAGGCGCGCATGCTGGACGAGGCAAGCAATACCGTTACATTCGCTGACGTCGCAGGTTGCGACGAGGCCAAGGAAGAAGTGCAGGAGTTGGTTGACTTCCTGCGCGATCCGACCAAGTTCCAGAAACTTGGCGGACGTATCCCGCGTGGCGTCCTGATGGTCGGTCCTCCGGGTACCGGTAAAACCCTGCTGGCGCGTGCCATCGCTGGCGAAGCCAAAGTGCCATTCTTCACGATTTCCGGTTCGGACTTTGTCGAAATGTTCGTCGGTGTCGGCGCCTCGCGTGTGCGTGACATGTTCGAGAACGCCAAGAAACATTCCCCCTGCATTATCTTCATCGACGAGATCGACGCTGTCGGTCGTCATCGTGGTGCAGGCATGGGTGGTGGTAACGATGAACGTGAACAGACTCTCAACCAGTTGCTGGTCGAGATGGACGGCTTTGAGGCCAACTCCGGTGTCATCGTGATTGCCGCCACCAACCGCGCCGACGTACTCGATAAGGCGCTGCTGCGTCCGGGCCGTTTCGACCGACAGGTGATGGTCGGTTTGCCCGATATCCGCGGCCGCGAACAGATCCTCTACGTCCATATGCGTAAGGTACCTATCGCGCCGGACGTCAAGGCTGACATCCTCGCACGTGGTACCCCGGGATTCTCCGGCGCCGACCTGGCCAATCTGGTCAACGAAGCCGCATTGTTTGCTGCCCGTCGTAACAAGCGCCTGGTGGAAATGCAGGATTTCGAGGATGCCAAAGACAAGATCGTCATGGGGCCGGAGCGCAAATCCGCCGTTATGCGTGAGGAAGAGCGCCGCAATACTGCGTACCATGAGTCCGGACACGCAGTGGTTGCCAAGCTGTTGCCCAAGGCCGATCCGGTGCACAAGGTCACCATCATGCCGCGTGGCTATGCATTGGGCTTGACCTGGCAGTTGCCGGAACATGATCGGGTCAACATGTACAAGGACAAGATGCTGGAAGAGATTGCCATCCTGTTCGGTGGTCGTATCGCCGAGGAAATCTTCATGCATCAAATGTCGACTGGCGCATCCAATGACTTCGAGCGCGCAACCAAGCTGGCTCGCGCAATGGTGACCCGTTACGGTATGTCGGAGACGCTGGGCACGATGGTGTATGAAGACAGCGAGCAAGATGCCTATTTCGGACGCATGAGCTCCAAGACGGTATCTGAGGCAACCCAGCAGAAAGTTGATACTGAGATTCGTGCCATTCTCGATGCACAGTACGCGCTGTCGCGCCGTTTGCTCGAAGAAAACAAGGACAAGGTTGAAACCATGGCCAAAGCCTTGCTCGACTGGGAAACACTCGACGCTGATCAGATCAACGACATCATGGAAGGTCTGGAACCACGTCCGCCGAAGGCTGGCATTCCGGTCAAGCGCTCTCCGTCGGATAGCGCTTCGGGCGGCATGTCGCCGAACGCGACTGCACCGGCTTAATGCCGGCTTCTTAAGTCAGGACCGTCGTAGACGAACTGCAAAAAGCAAGAAAATGAAAGGGTGAGGAGCAATCCTCACCCTTTTTTATTTCTCCTTCTCTTTGGTGTTTCGCCGCTATCCGAATAAATTTTCGATGCTGTTTTCTTTCGTGACGCTTTTCACGATCGATCACATAAAATAGCGTTTTGTATATTTTCTGGTATTCGGACACGTTTCTGTGCGCCGGATTCGAAATCAGGCTTTCATGAATCAACTTTCGCAGCCTCCGCGTCATTATGCGTTTCATCATGTGCTTCCCATCATCATCATCGTAGCGGACGCATTATGAGCACCAAACACCTGCAGTTCGGACGCTATCGTTTCCCCCTCAGCGCAGAGTCAAGCCGTCCCCTCGTCATGGGCATCCTCAATGTGACGCCCGATTCGTTTTCCGATGGCGGCCAGTTTCATTGCCTCGATCTCGCCTTATCGCATGCCGAACAGATGATTGCCGATGGTGTTGACATCATCGATATCGGTGGCGAATCGAGCCGACCAGGTGCCGCGCCCTTACCGTTGGACGAAGAGTTGCGGCGAGTCATGCCTCTTATCTATGCGCTGCGTGACTGCGGAAAGCCGCTTTCCGTCGACACCTACAAGCCTGAAGTGATGCGCGAAGCCATCGCGGCAGGTGTGGACATGATCAACGATATCAATGGATTCAGGGCAGAGGGTGCGTTGCGTGCCGTCAATGAAAGCGAATGTGCCTTGTGTATCATGCACATGCAACATAACCCTGTAACCATGCAACTTCACCCGGAATATGCAGATGTCGTGGCCGACGTCACGCGTTTTTTAGGTGAAAGGGTGGCGGCATTTGAAGCCGTTGGGGTAGAGCGGGAGCGCCTGTGCATCGATCCGGGTTTCGGATTCGGGAAAACCGTCGATCATAATCTGATGCTGTTAAAAGATTTGCGACATATTTCTGGTGAAATCGGCTTGCCGATATTGGCAGGCCTGTCCCGTAAATCCACTATCGGGGCAATTACCGGGAAGCCAGTTGAACAGCGCATGGCAGGCAGCATTGCGGCAGCTCTGAGTGCGGTAGCCCACGGAGCCTTTATTGTCAGAGTACACGATGTCGCTGAAACGGTCGATGCCCTGAAGGTATGGCAGGCAGTCGAAACACTAAAGAAGGACAACACATGACACGCAAATATTTTGGTACTGACGGTGTACGTGGACGCGTCGGTACATCACCGATTACGCCGGATTTTGTCATGCGCCTCGGCTATGCGGCCGGCAAGGTGCTTGCACAAGGCGAAGGCAGCAGCGGCAAACCCATAGTCCTGATCGGCAAGGACACCCGTATCTCGGGCTATATGCTGGAAGCAGCTCTCGAAGCCGGCTTTGCCGCCGCCGGGGTAGATGTCATGCTGGCCGGACCGATGCCTACACCCGCAGTCGCCTATTTAACCCGCGCATTGCGGCTCTCTGCAGGCGTCGTCATTTCAGCGTCACATAACCCCTATGCCGACAACGGTATCAAGTTCTTTTCATCATCAGGCAACAAGCTGCCAGACGATGTCGAGTCTGCCATTGAAGCTGAACTCGAGCATCCGATGGAATGTGTGTCATCGGAAAACCTGGGCAAGGCAAAACGCCTGTTCGATGCGCAGGGGCGTTACATCGAATTCTGCAAGAGTACCTTTCCCAACGAGCTGGATTTGCGCGGCCTGAAGATTGTCGTCGACTGTGCCCATGGCGCCGCTTACCACATCGCACCGGATGTCTTCCATGAACTGGGCGCCGAAGTGATCGCCATCGGTAACAAGCCGAATGGGACCAACATCAATGATCGTGTCGGTGCAACTGCGCCCGACGCCTTGTGCGCTGCTGTGAAAGAACATCAGGCGGATCTTGGCATTGCGCTGGATGGCGACGCCGACCGACTGTTGATGGTCGATGCAACAGGCAAGGCATATAACGGTGACGAACTGCTTTACATCATGGTAAAGGACAGGATGGCGGCCTCGCCTGTCAAGGGAGTCGTCGGCACGCTGATGACCAACATGGCATTGGAAGTCGCGTTCAAGGAAATGGGTATTGGATTCGCGCGTGCCAAGGTCGGCGACCGCTATGTGCTGGAAGTTTTGCACGAGCGTGGCTGGTGCATCGGTGGCGAAGGTTCTGGTCACCTGCTGTTCCTGGACAAGCATACGACCGGCGATGGCATCGTCTCGGCATTGCAGGTACTGTCGGCGCTGAAGCGCAGCGGCAAGACCTTGCCGCAGTGTGTAGAAGATCTCACTCTGTATCCACAATGCCTGATCAATGTAAAGGTCGCTCCCGGTTTCGAATGGCAAAAGAATCAGGCTTTGATGAGTGAGAAGGAAATCGTCGAATCCTCCTTGGGCGATAATGGCCGGGTGCTGATTCGCAGCTCTGGGACCGAGCCGCTGATCCGCGTCATGGTGGAAGCCAGGGATCCGGAACTGGCGGAGAAAATGGCAAAGCGTATCGCCGACAAGGTGGTGGCCTAATCGATGTTGTTTCGGGAACCAGGACCTCAGGCATCGGCATCACGCAGGGGTCGTAACTATCTCGCAAGTCGTTGACATTAGCCACGATAATCGGAAAGCATAGAAAGAGAGATAAAATCTGAATAACGGGCTCCCGGGCTCGCGTTATTGTTTCCGACGTTGCTTCTGCACGTGATACTCTGCCCGTCCCGCTGTTCCGCACACCAAGTCCAAATTTGCACTTGGCGCCCAATGCGATCTTGACAATGCATTCAGACTCACAGAGTACAGAACTATTAAGAGCGCCTATCAAAATGCCGCTTGCCGCGTTGCTACTCCTAGCCGTACGCCTGTACTGTCTTCGTCGGCACGCCTTGCCATCGTCATTTTGATAGGCGCTCTAAAGACCGACTGCCGCATCCGAAGGTCCGAGCAAAAATTTTTGCAGAATGAAAACGCCTCACACCGCTGAAGACCTTCTCCCAAAGCTGGAGAGGTCGCGCAATTTCAATCGCCTCACTTTCAAGCCGCCACTTGCGGTGCGTGACGGAGTCAGCCCGAGTTACATCTGGCTTTCTCCTGGGCCTTGGGTCAATCTGTTGTCCTTCCTCGTAGAGCGCTTTCCCAATGTGTCGCGCGACGCGTGGCAACTGCGGATGCATCGCGGTGATGTAGTCAATGCGCATGGCGCGCGCATGGACGCCGAAAGTCCATACCGCCCGAACGACTGCATTTTCTATTACCGCGAACCCGAGCCGGAAACGGTAATCCCTTTTGCGGAGCACATTGTCTATCAGGATGAAAACATCCTGGTGTCTGACAAGCCGCATTTTCTACCGGTTATTCCGTCGGGGCGCTTTCTGCGAGAGACCTTGTTGGTCAGGTTAAAAAAGAGAACCGGCCTTGATCATCTGACGCCGATTCATCGTATCGATAGGGAGACCGCCGGACTTGTTGTGTTCTCACATAATCTGCGTACACGTGGCGCTTACCAGTCACTCTTCCAGAAACGCGAAGTCGAGAAGGTGTATGAGGCGGTAGCCGCAAACCTGAATGGCGTGCAATTTCCATTCGTGTACCGCAGCCGACTTGTAGAGGGCCAGCCGTTTTTTCGGATGACCGAGGCCGACGGTGAGCCAAATTCGGAAACCCATATTGATGTCGCGGACAGAGGAGAGCGCTGGTCGCGTTACCTGCTGCGGCCTGTAACCGGGAAAAAACATCAGTTGCGCGTGCATCTTGCGGCACTCGGTATTCCTATCATCAACGACGCGTTTTACCCGGATGCGCTGCCTTGCAAGGGTGATGATATGTCGCAGCCTTTGCAGTTGCTTGCCAAGGCAATTGCTTTCCAGGACCCGGTTAGCGGCAAGGCGCAATATTTCGAAAGTAGAAGGAAGCTTGCATTGACGCACAAATAACTTACTGTCAAATCTTTAAAATTACGGAAATACCAGATTAAAAGGCTTCCTTGAATTGACCTGAGAGTGTTGCTCAGGTATGATTAAATTCTTCGGAGTGTGGCGCAGCCCGGTAGCGCACCTGGTTTGGGACCAGGGGGTCCAAGGTTCGAATCCTTGTACTCCGACCAAATTTAAAAGGGGTTAGCTTTTTAGCTAACCCCTTTTTCTATTTCTGCTCTGTTTCCGCTTCCCAAACACAGGAATTGTGGCCGAGATTCACATCACGGCACAGACTCCCCTCGTTGTTATTCATCCTATGCGATCCGCCACGGACTATGTGCACACTCTGATCGCACGGTAGCAAGTAATGTACCGATTGCCCACAAACAGTGTTTGCAGATTGCTTTGTCTCTTGGCGGCTGAGATAATCTGGCGGTCACGACGATGTGTTAATTGGGGAAATGTTGGCGTTCGCACAAAATGCATTTTTTGTATTCCGGATTGCCAAAGAGGCCGTTGCATGAAGCATGTTGATGCCGATGCGACGGAGTTGATGGCAGTGCGTGACGCACATCTGCAGCGGCAGGCCGAGCAGATCATTTCATCGATGCCATCTGGCCTGATGCTTGTCGATGCCACACTGCGAATTCTCCGTATCAATCGGGCGATGTGCGACTTGTTCTCTATCTCCGACATCCCGGCAACGATAGGTTTGCCGTTGCGGTCCGTGATTGACAGCGACATTCTCGAAAAGTGGCTCGTGCTGGCCACCCGCGGTAACGGCGATAGTAACGGTGACGGTGCGTCCCCGCTGCACGATGCATTGGCGCTCACCCTGCGCACACCAGGCAGCTACCGTCATGTCGAATTAAAGATATCCATCACGCCCGCCAAGCCGGACAAGGTCTTCCTCGTCATGGCGCAGGACATCACCGAACGTATCCGTTCGCAGGAAGAATTGAAGCGCTTCCGAATGGCGTTGGACAGTTCCATTGATGCCGTCTACCTCATCGATCATGAACTGATGCGCTTCATCGATGCGAACAAGACTGCACTTGCGACGTTAGGCTACAGCTACGAAGAATTGATGCAGCTCGGGCCGCAAGATCTCAAACCGGATCCGGGCGAGCTGGATAAGATTCAGCGCCGCTTCAATGAAGTCATTAAGAGCGAACACAAGACCGGGACGATTGAAACACTCCATCAGCGCAAGGATGGCAAGCGCTTGCCGGTAGAAGTGTATTTGCGCGCATTCATGTCCGAAGGCCGGCAGTTGCTGGTGGCCGTGGTGCGAGACATCACAGCGCGTATCAAAGCTGAGGCAGTCCTGCGCGACAGTGAGCAACGCTTCCGCGTCGCGTTCAACCAGGCTGCAGTCGGACTGGCACACGTATCACCGGATGGACGCTGGCTGATGGTCAACAAGAAGCTCTGCGAAATCGTCGGATACACCCAGAACGAATTGCTCGGCATGCGCTTCCAGGACGTCACGCATCCGGAAGATGTGGGTGCCGACTGGGCACTTGCCAGGCGAATGATCGCGGGTGAAATCGACGAGAAGAGCCGCGAGAAACGCTATCGTCACAAGAACGGGTATTACATATGGGTGAACCTGACCAGTTCGATGGTGCGTAGCGACGATGGCAATCCCAAGTACTACAGCACCGTCGTTGAAGACATATCGAGACGCAAGCAGATAGAAGAAGAGTTGCTGCACCTGGCGAACCACGACGCCCTGACCAGCCTGCCTAATCGCTCGCTGTTACTTGACCGCCTGTCACAGGCGCTGGTGTTCGCTGAGCGTTCGGAGGAACAAGTCGCCGTTATGCTGATCGACCTCGATCGCTTCAAAAACATTAACGACAGCCTGGGTCATGATGCCGGTGACAAGATCATCATGGAGATCTCACGGCGTTTGTCCGCGAGTGTGCGTGCGGGAGATACCATTGCCCGGCTGGGCGGCGACGAATTCGTGATCATCCGTCCCGACGTGGTCAAAGATGATGCAGTCGCCATTCTGGCTCAGCAGATACTTGAAGCCGTGTCGCGACCACTAATCGTCCAGGGGCACGAATTTTATCCAACGGGCAGCATTGGCATCAGCATGTACCCCAAGGACGGCAGCGATGGCCAGACCTTGCTCATGAATGCCGATACCGCGATGTACCGGGCCAAGGATGCAGGGCGCAATAATTTCCAGTTCTATGCGCATGAAATGAATTCGCGTGCCCTTGATCGCCTGAAGCTGGAAAGTGGTCTGCGCCGGGCACTGGAGCGCAAGGAATTCGTCGTGCATTATCAGCCGCAGATGGACATTGCGTCCGGACGCATTGTCGGTGCGGAAGCTTTGCTACGTTGGGAGCCGCCAGGGCAAGCCATGGTTTTCCCGGGCGATTTCATTCCCATCGCCGAAGAGGCCGGCTTGATCGTCCAGATAGGTGAATGGGTACTACGTACCGCCTGCACTCAGAAAAAAGCCTGGCATGACGCAGGCATCACCGTACCGCTTAAGGTGGCCGTCAATCTTTCCGCTCGCCAGTTCAAGCATCAGGATATCGTGAAAGTCGTTTCACATGTTCTGGAGCAGACCGGCTGTCGGCCGGACTGGCTGGAACTTGAAATTACCGAAAGCGTCATCATGGAAAACCCCGAGTCCGCTGCGGCAACGCTTCATAAACTGAGCGACATGGGTGTCCACCTGTCGATCGACGATTTCGGGACTGGTTACTCCAGCCTGAGTTATCTCAAACGCTTTCCCATCAATTCACTCAAGATTGACAGATCGTTTGTACGCGACATCACCACCGATGCGGATGATGCAGCAATCGCCAAAGCCGTGATTGCGCTGGCCCACAGTCTCAAGATGCGAGTCATCGCTGAAGGCGTGGAAACGGCTGAGCAGCTCGCATTTTTGCGGGAGCAGCAGTGTGACGAGATGCAGGGCTATCTCCTGAGTCGTCCGGTACCGGCCGCAAAACTGGAGGAATTGGTGACGTCGACTTCCTCAAATTTGAACGAGCCTTCTTCCAGTCATTGAAACGATTTCCCATTAGAGGTAATATCCGCAGACTCGGACGCGTTTGATTGTTAACATCCGTTGCCGACGTCCTTCACTGTGAGGGCTTCAGATTCTCTAAAAGCCTTCGCGTCGCAGTACAGGCTGCCCATAGCTCAGTTGGATAGAGCAACGGCCTTCTAAGCCGTAGGTCGCAGGTTCGACTCCTGCTGGGCAGGCCACTTCTATCACTTGCGCTGATAGCGATTGCTTACGTTGTGCTATTTGCATCGGGCTTGCTATTCAATCTGGAAACACAATCCCTTTCAATCGGCCCAGCGACAGCATATTTGGTTCGCAGTGATCTTCTTTATCTTCCAACTCAAGGTATAGCGAAGCTGCAGCAGGAAAGACCATACTTGGCGGCTAGCCGGCTTTACCCATATTGTGGGCATCACGCTGCGAGGGAAGGCCAGTCCGGAGAGGAGCGGTAACCTGTACGCTCCCAGCCTCTTCCCGAAAGGCGATGGTGAATCCCGGGCGGCGAACTTTCCTTGCCAAGGGATAGCCGGCATGCCAGAGGCTGGAGCACATGCCGGTCTGCAATTGGAACTGGATAACGAAGTTGGTAAGCGTTGCGCCGTCGTAGCAGGTGCGCGGCACATTCTGCAACGGCGAACTATGTAAAAAGCCGGAACGAGCAACCGTGTATTGGTACTGGAAACCGAACCTTGCGGCAATCTGGCGCGACTCATCGTGCGACTCTCCCCACGGCCATGCTAGGTGGCGGAAATGTGAGCTAGGCAGTCCTAACTCTTGTGTGAGGTGGTCGAGCGATGTTGCGAGATCCTGGGTCAACTCGTTGCGGGTCAGATCAGACAGCGACCGGTGTTCATGCGTATGGGAGTGAAACTCCATCCATCCACCGGACTGCATTTCCCTGATTTGCTGCCATGATAGAAATCCGGGGTCACCGTGCGAGACGGACGAACTCGACACTACCGAATGCCTGATTGATTTTGTGGAAAGGAAACAAAGGGCACTAAAGTTAAAGCTTTTCAATACAGGGAGAGCTTCTAAAAAAACACTTTCATAGCCGTCGTCAAAGGTCAGTAAAAAGGACTTGGCCGGCATGCTTTTTCCCCGGGCGGCATAGAAATCTAATTCACTAGCCGTTAACGACCTCCATCCACGCTTGGACAACCATTCGAGGTGACTAGCAAATACTGCTGGAGACGTGGACGTCGATAATTTTTCATTATCGATCCGGTGGTAGACCAAGATTGGAATGCAGTTCGGCATGTTTTTACCATAGCAATGTTTTCCTGTCGTTAAGATTACAAAGTAACCGGAAGTAAATAATTGACTAAGGTCAACTAAAGTGATTGCGTTATTAAATCGCGGTGGATACTTGTGCTTTCCGTGTGTGCATTTAGTTAGAACACCGCAAATACTCATGGCAAATGTTGCGTCGAGGTCTTAAGCAAGCTTTATCCAAGACAAGATTCTTGAATTCAGTGATGCTTGAACAAGTCAAGCCCTGCACCAAGTTGGCCGCCTCCGTAATGCCTGTGCAAAACCGTTCACTTACGTAACAGCCCTGCTCATACCACTTGCATGCGCACTTATGCGATTCAAGAATTGTCAAGCCGGCGTTTGCAGTTCATTAGTGACGGTTAATCAAATCAGTGGCCGAGACAACAATGCAAAAGCATTTTCTACACGAAAGCTTATATGATTCCCGTCGATATTGACGTCTGGCTGGCTGCAGAACGGTTTGGTGAAGACATTAAGGTCATCCCGTATGTACGTACTGCAGAAGAAATGAGTGTGCAGTACGATATAAAGCTGATACGGCAAGAAACCTCTATCTCGCAAAAAAGGAGCAGTGCAGGCATCTGCTAAAGAGCCGGGGAAAATCGCGCATATGACCGTGAATGCAAATCACAGTCATGTCGGGTGCCGAATAAATATCGTATTAATGAATAACGGGCAGAATCTCGGGCAGTATGAATTTGAATGCCCTTCCCGAGCATATGCCAATATGGCTTTTTAATCTCTGCTTTCCAGCGTAAGCCAAGGCACTCGAATCAATAGGCTTTAACTTGCCAATAACTCGGACCGCCTTGCCTTGCACTCTGCTTCATACTGCTCCGTGATCCGATTTGCCTTACGCCGGGCCTTCTCTACGGACTTTTGGGGGGCTGTCCTAACATCTTCGCTGGCATATTGCTGGCGTCGCGATAATGCGGCGCACTTCTTCTCCAATGCCGCTCGCTGTTTTCCTACGCGCTGCTGCGCCTTGTAGTGGGCCTCGGTTTCTCTATGGCGGGCATTTTCCACCTTCTCAAGAGCCTTTTTGTTCTCAATATGCTGTTTTTTTGCGCTTGACGGGCTGTCGATTTGCGAGTCCCTGATTTCAAGTTGTCTCGCACCTGGGCATGGCATGTCGCTATAGCTGATTTTGCCTGAAGCTTCGCAGCGGTAGATCGCGTACGCTGGCATGGAAATGCAGAGAAGGCTGGCAACTAACGAGCCACATAAAAAATAAATGCGCACTTAAATAACCTTCCCTGGATTCATGATATTCAACGGATCCAGCGCCTGCTTCAGTGTACGCATCAGTCCCAACTCCACCTCAGACTTGTAGGCCCGGACCTCGTCACGCTTCAACGCGCCGAGACCATGTTCCGCCGAGATCGAACCGCCAAATGCATGCACGCTGTCGTGCACTACGCGATTGATTGCCGGCTGGCTTTCGATGAAGGCATCCGGCGATGCGTTCTCAGGCGGCGAAACGTTATAGTGCAAGTTGCCGTCCCCGAGATGACCAAAGGTCACCATGCGGCAACCCGGGAACTGCTCTGCAAGCAGCACATCGGTGACACGAATAAATTCACCGATGCGTGAAATCGGCACCGAAACATCGTGTTTGATGTTCTTGCCTTCCTCGGCTTGTGCCAGCGGAATATGTTCACGCAAATTCCATAAAGCCCTGGATTGTGCAATCGACGATGCAATGACGGCGTCGTCGATGATGACTTGTTCTAGCGCTTCGGATACCAAGCCCTCGAGCATGTCGTTGGCGTGTTCTTCCGACTCGCTGTCCGATAGTTCCAGCAGGACGTATTGCGGATAGGACTGCGGGAAGGGCAGACGCATCTGCGGGAAGTGTTTGGTGACCAAGGTCAAGCAGAAGTCAGACATCAACTCAAAACCGGTCAGCGCCGCGCCGCAACGTTCCTGCGCCATCGACAGGAAACGTAGCGCTTCTTCAGGCGATTTCATCGCAGCCAGTGCCGTGAGTTGGGCTTTCGGTTGCGGAAAGAGCTTGAGTACGGCGCCGGTGATCACGCCCAGCGTACCCTCGGCGCCGATAAACAGATCACGCAGATCGTAACCGGTATTGTCCTTGCGGAGACCGCGCAAGCCGTTCCATATGTCGCCTTGTGCGGTGACGACTTCGAGCCCCAGGCAGAGTTCGCGCGTATTGCCGTAACGAAGTACCGCGGTACCGCCCGCATTGGTAGCAAGGTTGCCGCCGATGGTGCAGCTTCCTTCCGCAGCAAGTGACAGCGGGAACAGGCGACCGGCTTCCGCGGCCGCATTCTGGATCTGTTCAAGGATGCAGCCCGCATCGACCGTCATGGTGTTGTTGATAGTGTCGGTGGCGCGGATGCGCGTCATGCGGGAGAGTGACAGCACGATGGCATTGCCGCTTTGGTCGGGCACGCTGCCCAGTACCAGTCCGGTGTTGCCACCTTGCGGGACCAGCGGCACATGGTGCAGGTTGCATAGCCGGACGATCGCGGCGACTTCGTCGGTGTTGGCTGGACGAACCACCCCGAGCGCGCGGCCGGTGTAGCGGCGGCGCCAGTCGGTTAAGTAACGTTCAAGGTCTGCTGTTTCGGTCAGCACGTTGGCTGCGCCGACCACGTCGCGGCAGCTACTCAGGAAATCGTTCATGGCTATGCTTATTTGGAAGCTTTTTGGATGGCTTGCTGCGCAATTCTTTTTGCTTCCTGTTTATAAGGACGCAGAAAAAGAACGATGCAAACAAAAAATACGCAGACCAGTGCGACCTCTACCCAACCCAGCGTAGCGGAAAGGCCCTTGTCGCTCGTCGCGCGCACGATCCCTTCGGTGAAATACAACAGGATCAGCATGGAAGACCACTGCATCGTGTAGATGTTCCGCTTCAGGATGCCACGTAAGGGAAGCAGCAGTGGCAATACCTTGAGCACCATCCATGAACCGCCAGGGCGCAACGGAGCTAGCACCAGTTCCCATGCCACGCAGAGCAGGATCAATGCGATCAGGCTGATCGTCGCACCAAAGTAACATCCTTGCTGAAAGCGAGTCTGCATCAGACACCCCTCAATCGAACAGTGGTTTCGGCAAGGCGCTTGCCGAGGGCGATAGTCAGAATCCGCGTGTCGTCCGAGAGGTCGTTAGCGCCGTCGGCCCCCGACCAGTGACTGGCCCCATACGGTGTTCCGCCGCTGCTGGTCGTCATCAGCTGTGGATGGGTATAGGGCACGCCCATGACGAGCATGCCGTGATGCAGCAGCGGGATCATCATTGACAGCAGGGTTGACTCCTGTCCGCCGTGCAGACTGCCCGTCGAGGTGAAGACGCAGGCGGGTTTGCCCGACAGGGCGCCGGACAGCCATTGCGTCGATGTGCCGTCGAGAAAATACTTCATCGCAGCAGCCATGTTGCCGAAGCGGGTAGGCGATCCCATAGCAAGGCCGGCGCATTCCTCCAAGTCACGCTGGTCCGCGTACGGAGCACCTTCGGCGGGAATGTCGGGTTCGGTGGCTTCGGTTAAGGTGGACACGGCCGGCACGGTGCGCAAGCGGGCTTCGCAGCCGCGGACGCTCTCAATCCCCTGGGCGATCAGCTCTGCCAGTTTGCGGGTCGATCCATGCCGGGAATAATATAAAACGAGGATAGGAAGATCAGGCGAATTCATGCTTGGTATTATAGGATGGTTTCCAAGCACCCAGACACGAATGCCACAACCGCAGCCAGTCAGACGGATTTTCCCGTTCAATCTCCAGATCTTCCGGAATTTTCCGGTGGATGACGTGCGCGGTTTATTCCAGTTTGCCCGCCGCCGTCTCCATGAAGAACGTCTGCCTCAGGTCGCCGGCAGTCTTACCTTCACGACGGTGCTGGCACTGGTGCCGGTGTTTGCCATCGCATTCGCGATCTTTACGACATTTCCCTTGTTCAACACCTTTCGTGCCGGTCTGGAAGCCTATTTCATCAAGAGCCTGATGCCCAAGGGGATCGCCAATAACATTCTGGGCTACCTCAACCAGTTCGCCAGCAAGGCTACGCGGCTCTCTGCCATCGGTGCTGTCGGCCTGATCCTGACTGCGGTCGTGATGATGCTGACCATCGACCGGGCGTTCAATCATATCTGGCGCGTCAAGACGCCACGGCCCATCTCGCAGAGGCTGGTGATCTATTGGGCGATCGTTACCCTGGGACCATTGCTGATCGGCGCGTCGATCACTTTTACGTCCGACTTGTTCAGCGCGACGAACGGCTTTGTCGTCAGTTTTCCGCTGATCGGCGCAACCTTTTATACCATCCTCTCCGTCCTCCTGACCATGGGGGCGTTCACACTGTTGTACCTTGCAGTGCCGAACCGTTTCGTCGACTGGCGCGATGCAGCCTGCGGCGGATTGCTTGCTGCGGCTGCTTTCGAGATTGCCAAGCGGGTCTTCGTCATTTTCATTACCAAGTTTCCTGCCTATACCGTCTTGTATGGGGCGCTGGCTGCTATCCCGATCTTCTTGCTGTGGATTTATGTGTCGTGGATGATCACGCTGATGGGAGGCGTGCTGGCTGCTGCCTTGCCGATCGTGAAGTATGAACGATGGTGGCACATTCCCACACCAGGAAGTGCCTTCATCGACGCCATGTCCATCCTGACGGTTCTGCATGATGCGAGGTCGAATGGACAGAATGCGGCAGTTGACGCCCGAACGCTTCGTGCGCTCACGCGCCTGGGTTTTGATGAGTCGGAGTCGCTGCTTGAACAGATGCTCGATGCCGGTTGGGTAGGTCGCATCAAGGCGGAATTACCGCGGCGCGTACGCATTGGCAAACGGATAGCAGAGGGGCTGGATACCTGGGTCCTGCTGGCTAATCCCGCGCAGCTGCGAGTAGCAGATGTGTATCGCCTGTTCGTCTTTAATACAGGCGGAAACGCGGTCCTGGCAAAGCGGGTAGAGGCTGCGGTAGAGCAGGGTTTGCACACCAGCCTTGCCGACTATTTTGTTTCGGGCAAGGTCGGCGCAACTGTCACTTGAGACTGCCAAACATAGGCTAGAACGACGCTTGACCGGTCAGCATCTGCCAATACATCACCCAATCACCCATGAAAGAATAAATCGGATGTTTGAAGGTTGCGGGCTGGTTTTTTTCAAAAGCGAAATGCCCGATCCAGGCGAAGCCGTATCCGGATGCCAGCGCGGCGAGCAGCCACCACCAGTTGCCTGTAAGCAGCAGGGCACCTAGAAAAATCAGGGAAAGAGTGGAACCGACGAAGTGCAATTCCCGGCAAGTGCGGTTGGAATGCTCAGCGAGATAGACCGGATAGAATTCCGCAAAGGATGCGTACTCACGCTGCATGACACTGGCCATCACGTTTCTCCTGGCAATAGACATACTTCAGAGTAGTCCGGGACTGGTATGGATGCAACCTAAATTCTCTGCGCCAATTCTGGCTGCTTATCTTTTGCAACATCACCCTCACTTCATTGTTCCAATCGACACGATACGACCAAGAAGAAAATAAACTTCTGCTGGTGCTGCTTTCAAGAGAATTTTAGACGGCGCCAACCCGTCTATCATGCTCCGAAATTCCGAGTACGTAAGCGCTCAAGCGCAACGAAAGACCACCAGTCGTGGGAATGTAAATCGACGTCGCGCTGTCGCAAGACAGTGGTCGACAGGTCGGGCACACTTCAACCATTCGGTGTAGTTATCTTCTACGTCGCCAAAGTGAGGGTAAAACGGATCCGGGCAATGAATGATCTGAAGGGACATCCCATTAATCAATGAAAGACAATATGAAACAAAGCGCTGAGGAAACCATCACCGCGCTTGCCACTGGTGATTTCACAGACCTTGCCGATACGTTCGCCAACGCCGGCATGTCCGTCAGGGTACCCTCACGCGGGGTCCTGCAGATTTCAGCGTCGGCGGGCATGCGTGCCCGTCCGCGTATCTTATTGTCCGTCGGCGTGCATGGTGATGAGACCGCACCGCTGGAAATGCTGGGTCACATCCTTCACGAGTTTGCCGGAGCACCACGCCGCCTGGGAGTGGACCTCATGATCGTCGTCGGCAATCTCGCTGCGATTGCCGCAGGCAAGCGCTACATCGACGCCGATCTTAACCGCCTGTTTCGCATAGAGCGCAGCGATCGCGGTGATTTACAAGGGACCGCCGAAGCGGAACGCGCGGACCAGATCATGCGCGCTACGGCTTCGTTCTTCAGCGCCCCGGATGCAGACAAGTGGCATCTCGACCTGCACACCGCGATTCGCGCGTCGCATTACTCTACCTTCGCCGTCGTGCCGGCCGGAATGCCGGAACGGAATCGCGATGTCTTGCTCGGCTGGTTAGGCAAGGCGGCAATCGAAGCTGTCATTCTGAGCCCCTCGTCGGCCGGGACCTTCAGTGCCTATACGGCAGAGCGACATGGCGCGAGCAGTGCCACGCTTGAACTTGGCCAGGTGGCGGCGCTGGGCAGTAACGACTTGAGCCGTTTTGCAGACACGGCCGATGCGCTGAAGCACTTCTTGTCGAGCGGTATTCCGGACCGTGCAAGCGCACCTGCAATATTCCGGGTGAAGCAGGAACTGATCAAGAGCAGCGATGCATTCAGCATGAGTTTCGACCAAAACACAAAAAACTTCACGCCATTGCAGCCGGGCGAATTGATTGCCCGCGACACCAACATTGAGTACAAGGTAGGCAACGCAACCGAATACGTGGTGTTTCCCAATCCTGGTGTTCGTGCGGGCTTCAGGGCGGGGTTGATGGTGGTCAGGGAGAGCTAGATTGCAGCATTTTCTGGCGCCGACACTGCTCGATTGCATCGACTACCTTGACCGCATTGAATGGTTTGACGACGAAACTGGCGGCGCCGGCCTGTAAAGCAGCTTGCACGTTCTCCAAGGTCGGCACTGCGCTGACGATGATGATGCCGACATCCGGCGTGCGCTCCACGATACGTCGGGCAGCGTCATGACCAGTCAGGCGCGGCATCTGTATATCGAGGAAGGCAATATCCGGCTTGTGTATCTCGCACATATCAACCGCCTTTTCGCCATCGTGCGCCTCACCAATGACCAGATGGCCGTGCTCCTGCAGCAGCAGTCTCAACACGCTGCAGGTCGTACTGTCGTCGTCCGCAATCACGATCCTGAATGGTGTCTGCAGGGGCGTCATCGGCGTTCCTTATCCGAGCAGGGTGTGCAGCTTGCTGCTCACCCGCGCATATTCAGTGTCGATAATCGATAAGCGGTTCGCAAGATCTTCGGGCAGGCCGGTCTTTGCCGCTGCTTCCAGTTCGCTGCACAACGCCGAGAGCCGTATCGCTCCGATCGACGCGCTGCTGCCGGCAAACGCATGCGCCACCTTGGCGATGATCTGTGCGTCACGAACTTCAGAGGCGTGGCGCAAAGCCTGAATGCGGGGAGGGCTGTCGTTGAGGTAGAGCGTCGCAAGTTCGGCAAAGTCAGCGCCAAACATTTCCCGCATGGCTTCCAGCTCGTCGCCGGCAACGTCGGACGACACCATATCCGCTTGCAACGCGCGCGGCATCCAGCGAGCCAGCATATCCTTGAGTGTCTGGGGGCGTATCGGCTTGGACAGAAAGTCATTCATGCCCGCCGCCGAGCATTTGTCGCGCTCTTCCTCCGTAGTACAGGCGGTCAGCGCAATCACCGGCACATGCTTGGCCGAACCCTCCAGCCGGCGAATCTGTCCTGTTGCCTCATAACCATCCAGCTGCGGCATGTCGCAATCCATCAACACCAGATCATAGTGCCGGGTCTTTTGCATGTGGACCGCTTCGTGGCCGTTGATCGCAAGGTCGACCTTGCAGCCGATCTTTTCAAGCATGCGCATGGCTACCTGTTGATTGACCAGATTGTCATCGGCAACCAGCACGCGTTTGCCTTGCAGGTTTTCGGCGCTTTGCTCGAAATCCTTGCCGTTGGCGCCCGATGTTACGGGAATCTGCCGCGTAGCCAGCCCTGCAAGCCGGAAAACCGCATTCATCAAGGCAATCGGTGTCATCGACGGCATGATGAGGGTATCAAAGCCCTCGCGCAAAAGTCGGTAAGTCTCCGGTCCTGCCGTATCGGCAAGGATTCCCAAGCCGCAGTGCGCATAAGACGCGTCATTGCGCACAGCCGTCGCCAGCATGTCGGCCTGTATGCCGCCGACCGTGCGCTCGAACATCACGATCCGATACGGCGCATGCTTGTCAGCTGCGGCACGCAAGGCGGCAAGACCCTCCATTACCGATGTTGCGGTATCGACCTGCATGCCTTGGGCAGTAAGCGATGCAAGCACAGGCTGCCACTTCTCCAGCGTATCTGCCAATACCAGCGTTCGTAATCCCGCAACTACGGCAGCCGCCAGCGGAATGTCGAGCAGCAAGCGGAAGTTGGCGCCAAGGCGCGGCGAGCAATCGACGCTCACGCTGCCGCCCATCAATCGCGCAAGCCGTACGCACAGCGCCAGTTCGACGGCATTTTTGCCGTGTACCTTGAGTGCCGCAATGCCGGTCAGCAGCGGCTGGTTCAAGGCGGATGTCAATTGTTCGCCAGCTTCAGACGGCCCACTGGCATGCACCGCCATTCTGAGTTTCCCCATGCCGGCTTCGACTTGCAGTTCCGTGCCGACCCGGATCTCGCCATGTTCGGCAACCCGGATTGCGGTATCGATCAGGATGCCAACCACCTGGCGTAACCGTACCGGATCACCGGTCAGCAAAGCTGTCTGCGGATAAGCGATGGTGAGTTGCAAGCCTTTCTCTTCGGCTGCGGTAGCCTTGTCGGCACAGGCTTGCTGTAGTTCGCTCAGGAGATCGAAGGGAAGTTGAGTCAGGCTGAACTGATTGGATTCCAGTAGTGAAAGGTCAACGATGCGTTCGATGACCTGCAGCAGCGTATCGACACTGTTCTGGGCAATCCGGGCGTACTCATGCTGCGCGGCGGTCAGGCCGGTTTCGAGCAGCAATTCCAGCATGCCGACAATCCCGTTCATCGATGTGCGGATGTCGTGGTTCATGTCGGCGAGCAGACTGCCCATGGAAAGGGCGCTGGGATCGGCGGCAGGCGCTGCCGCTGCATTGGTATTCGCAGTCGCGGACAAAGGCATTGCAGAGGAGGGGCTGTCTTGTTCTTGCTGCACGTTCGGTCCTGATGGGCTGTAATCGGTTGCGGAATGGCGCCGGCAAATGGCTGTTTTCCAGAAACGGCTACTGTAATACGATTTACCCAAGCCTGTCTTCCCGTCTCTATGGGAACTATTTCCCTGGAATGGATCGGAAATCCGTCTCTTTTCCATCACAGGTTTTTCTTCCGGAGCTTGATAATGCATGGTATGAAATTCCGGCCCATGGCATAACAATAATTCCGCCGGAATCCCTACCCGGCGGGAGCGAAAAGATAGACACCAATCAGGCATCGCTCAACACACTCAAGCTCCAGGACGATGGCCCGGAGAGGGAGGTGGAAAGGGCGGCCGTGGGTGCCCGGGATAACGAAGAGCGTGCCGCCAGCGCTGACCTGCGCAATTGGGGACCCGACCTCAAAGCGATCCGCGAGTCCATTGCAAAGGTCGAAGCGGAAGCCAAGGCCACGGTCGCGTCCGAAAACCGCTCCCGCGCAGAGGAGCGCGCCCGTGCTTTGGCGGAAGAACACGTACGCATCGAAGCGCTTGCCGCCGCGGTCAAGCGCGAAATCGATGAATTGCGTGCACGCACCGAAGTCGATGCGCAAGCTCGGCGCGTCGCCGACGAGCGTGCCCGTGCGGAACGTGAAGCCCGTGAGCGCGCGGCCAAACACATCGCCACCCAATCCCACTTGTCGCCCGAGTGATGGCGGTGGCTGAAGAACTTGCACAGGAAACTGAAGTGGCCCGCTGGCAAGCCGTGCAACGGATTGCCGCGACCGAAGCCGCTTGCCAGGAAGCCGAAACCCGTGCACGGGCTGATGCGCGCATTGCCGATCTGGCGCGCGAGCAGGAGCGTCGAGAAAAAGCAGCCCGGCAGCCGCCGACGCCGTCGAAGCGAAAGCACGCGAAGCAATTGAACTGGCACGGCTGGAAAGCGCGCGTGCCAAGGCCGAGCAGCAGGCACTCGAAGCGATCCGGGAACGTGTGCGCGCTGAGCCGATCGCTCATGGAGAGGCCGAACAACGCGCAGTCGCTGAGCGTGAAGCTGCCGAACTGGCAGCGCAGCGCCTGGGTGCACAAATCGAAGCGCACGCGGCTGAACAATTGCGTGTCGATGCTGAATGCCGGGCCCTGGAGGCAGGGCGGCGGCAGAAGGAATACGCTGATGCCAGCGCCAAGCAGGCCGACGCGCTGAAGCAGCAATGTGAGCACGTCCGCGCCGAAGTGGAAGCAATTGCAAAAGACCTGATCGGCCGTATGCGCAGCGACAAGGAAAAGACCGATGCGTGGACCGTGCGGTCCAAGGGGGTCATTGCTGATTCGCCGGTACCCGCCGTACGTCACACCGGTATTCGCAGGCCGGTGGCCGCATTGATCGGCGGCGTGGCCTTCGTGGCTGGTATTGGCGTGACGGTTGCCACCGGCTGGCATATGGAGTTCGCCGACGTGAGCAGTGTATCCCGCGCTATATCGAGCGGCTCCGTAGTCCCCGCTTCACCTGTAACGGTAGGCGAGGCAGCGCCGGCAATGCCGGTGGTGCCGTCCAGGCTGCAAATGACCTATATATTGAGTCCGTCCAGCAGCGCGCCTGATCAGGCACGAGCCAAGTCCGGCAAATAAGCCACGCAGGCGGTCGAGTGGCATGGCGGAAAACCATGCCACGTTAGCTTGCATCTTGTCTCCCCGCCAAGAGTAGACGCCTGCCTACCCGCACGCACTAACCATTTCTTGTTTTTGGTGCCACCTCCAAATAGCGTATTGCCTTTCTGAGGGTTAGAATGCCGCGGTTCAGCATGATGAAGGTGCTATTGACGCTTCTTGCCGCTTTGTCAAATATCGTCTGCACGCGTCCTCGGCCCCTGTTGTCGTGAAATCTGCTTTAAGTTGCTTCCGGCGAACTCTTGTATCGCTGCGGCCTTTTTTGCTGCAAAATAACACCCATTCAAACCATGACATCTTTGTCCCGCCGCATGTTTACCACTCATTTGCATCCTGTCATCTACAAATCCGTCGCGGTCGCCGGCTTGATGGTTGCACTGGCGGCTCCGGTATTCGCCGATGATATTGCCGATGTCGGCAAACTGATGCGCGCCGGACAATACGAAGAAGCACTGAGCAAGGCTAATGTCTTCCTGAACAAAAATCCGCGTGATGCACAAATGCGGTTTTTGAAGGGTGTGATTCTCACCGAGCAGAACAAGTCGGCCGAAGCGATTACCATTTTTTCGCGCCTGACCGAAGACTACCCGACCCTGCCGGAGCCGTATAACAACCTCGCCGTGCTGTACGCAGCGGCAGGGCAATACGACAAGGCACGCGCGGCACTCGACTCGGCGATCAGGACCAATCCGAGTTACGCCACCGCTTATGAGAACCTCGGTGACGTGCATGCCAAGCTGGCAAGCCAGGCATACGACAAGGCGCTTCAGTTTGACTCAGGCAATTCCGCCGCAAAATCCAAGCTGACGCTGGTACGTTCGCTGGTGGGCAACATCAATGGCAGTACGCAAGCCAATGTCAACGCAAATGCCGGCAACAACAACGGCAACAATACCAAGGTTGCGGCTGCGCCGGCACCAGGGCTCGCTAAGACACCGGCTAAAGCGCCAGATGCGGTTGTCGCTGCGCCGGTGCAGCCAGCTCCCGCCCCGGACACCAAGCCCGCGCCGCCCGAACAAGTCGCCGTAGCCAAGCCGGCAACGAAACCGACGGCCACGTCTGGAGCAGAAAATGCCGAGCGCGACGAGGTCATGGACACGGTGAATGACTGGGCCAAGGCATGGAGCTCGCAGGATGTGAAGTCTTACCTGAATGCCTATGGTTCCGATTTCCAGGCGCCGAATGGCCAGCAGCGTAAAACGTGGGAAGAGGAACGCCGCAGTCGTATCGTGGGCAAGGGGCGGATCAACGTCAAGGTCGAAAAGCCGCAAGTCATCATTAACGGCAACACGGCCACAGTCAAATTCCGCCAGGTATATGTTTCTGATCGCCTGACCGCCAATACACGCAAGACCCTGGTCTTGAACAAGCAGGGTGGAAAATGGAAGATCAAGCAGGAGAGTACGGGTAGCTGATGTTGTGCCTCCAACTTACCATGCGTCCATCGTCTACCGGCCGCAAGCGTCTCTGGTATGTCGGGCTGTCTTGCCTGCTCGCGGCCGGGGCATCGATTTCGTCCGGTGTCTTGGCAGGCAACCCACCGGTGCGCGCACAAACAATGGCGGCCGCACAAGCGGTGGCGAGCAAGCCCGACCCTGAAGTATTGCTGATCGACGTCTACAAGGAGCTCGGCGCCAACCATTTGCGCGCAGCGCTTGAGAAAGCCGATCGCCTCGTTGCGGCGTACCCCAATTTCCGTCTGGGCCACCTGATCCGCGGCGACCTGCTTTTGATGCATACGCGACCCGTCACTACATTGGGAGCGGTCGAAGGGCCTGAAGACAAGCTTAAGAACCTGCGAGAAGAAGCGATGGTTCGCCTGCGCTCCCTGCGTGAGCGTCCGGACGCCGGTATGCTGCCGCGTCAGGTGCTGCAGCTTCGCGATGACCAGAAGCACGTGCTTCTGGTGGATGCCAAGCGTTCGCGCCTCTATGTCTATGAGCACCACGCCGGCCAGCTCAAACTGGTGACCGACTACTACGTCAGCCAAGGCAAGTTTGGTGTCAACAAACTTAAGACTGGGGACCAGAAAACTCCGGTCGGTGTGTATTACATCACGAGTCACCTTGCGGGCTCACGCCTGCCGGATTTCTACGGTTCTGGTGCACTGCCGATCAACTATCCCAATGAGTGGGACAAGTTCAACGGCCGCAGCGGTTCAGGCATCTGGCTGCATGGCACGCCTTCGGACAGCTTCAGCCGTCCGCCTCTCTCATCCGATGGTTGCGTTGTACTGACCAATCCAGACCTCTACAGGCTGGCGAATTCGGTGGAAATCGGAAAAACTCCGATCGTGATCAGCGAAAGCATCGACTTTGTCAACAAAGCGAAATGGGAGAGCGATCGCAACATTGCGATACGCTTGGTCGATAACTGGCGGCGTGATGTGGAAAGCCTGAACCCGTCACGAGTCGCTTCTCAATATTCACGCCAGTTCAAGTCAGATCAAGGCGAAGATGTCGACACCTGGCTTGCCAAGCATCAGAAATCACTCGGTACAATCACCGAACTGTCTATTAAGCTACGCGATGTCACGCACTTCTTCTATCCCGGTCGCGACGACATGATCGTGAGTACCTTTACCCAGGACGCACAAATGGGTAAGGCCAGGACCTCGCTACGAAAGCGGCAATACTGGGCAAAGGAAGGTGCTCAATGGAAAATCATTTACGAGCTGAACCTGTAGTCGAAGAGATGGTGAAAAGCGGGTTTGCTACCCTCCCGCAAGCTTTCCTTTCCTAATGATTTTCATCAACAAGCTTCCACTTAATCGATTAAATCGATAGCACACGGCGCTCACCGGCGCTAAGCTGTTGAACCACTGTTGCCTCTGGTTGTCTTTGTGAATATACGCAACCGATTCATCAGACCCGGCCGCTATGCGATACCGATATTGCAGGGCAGAACATCCCGGCTTTGTCAGGATTTGCCCCTCACGCAATAAGCCCACCTCCTCAAACGACTTGCCGTCGCGTTCTGCGTATTCACACAGTTCCACGAGGCCGGTCTGGGGAGAGCACACGGCAACGGTAGCCGCTATCGCCCGACCTGACTATGCCAAGCTTCTCCGGAGGACCCGCTACTTGACCGGCTTTACCCCACCACCATCATCGACCGATCCTGATCGCCGAAACACCGGCCCGGCGGTGCATGCTGGCGCGCAGCCACGGGTTGAACCGACTGTTGATGGGGCTAGCGATCCCCAGGGCACGTCGCAGGTCAATCCAGCCTACGAGCAATTCCAGCGTGAATATGCGGAACGTTATGCGAGGTACGAACAACCCAATGTGCCACGTCGCCGGCTGCCGCGCCTTGCTTACATGGCGATGGTCTTTATCGTCGGTGCCGGTGTCGGCCTCGGATCCGCATGGTGGGTCGGCCATCAGTCCAGCCCGAGGGCCCAAAGCGTTCCGGGAATCAGCAGCAGCACGCCGTTGCTGCCTCCGCTGGCCGAAGCCCGCAAACTGACAGCGCCGGGGCACGGCACCGGAGTCCGCGGCATCAGCCCCAGTGAGCTTCCGTATGATGGCGCACCGCCGCCGGATGACGCGGATGATCTGCCGGCTGTTGTCCCGCCGCTCGCGTCGGCAAGCAACCAGCGCTCAAGCCCGATCGCGAACTCATCCGGCAACAGTGTGGATGAAATGGATGTGCAATCGGAGCCGACGCCGCGGTCGTCGACCAGCACATCGGTAGAATCGGCCGCGCCAAGCCGTCAGGAAATACCGACATCTCAGGTCGCCAAGCCTGATGCGCCGAAAGAAAAGGACACGCTGCCGGCATTGGCCAGCAAGGAAGAAACCCAGCCCGAGAAGTCCGATCCAAAACCTTCCGTCGCCCCCCAAAAGCGGAAGCCTGAACCGAAAGTCGCCAAGAATCTTGAGATCGAGCGGATTCGCCAGCAAGCTGACGAGGAGCTAAAAAAAAAGACCGAGGCTAAACGACGCATAGAAGAGGCGCGTGTCGCAAAGAAATCGAATGGATCCGGCTCGAATGCTTCCAGTGGGTCAGGCAATTCAAACACTGCCACGGCGCGCTCTGGCGGCGAAGGGCTGTTACCGAAGGTTCATGGCACCCAAGTCATGCTGGCGCGTTGCGAGCAGGCCTCCAACATCTTCGTCCGCGAGCAATGCAAATGGAAGCTTTGTAACGGCATGTGGGGCCGCAACGGTTGCCCGTCTTATACCAAGCCCGCCGGTAACAACGCTTATTAAACACAGCTCAGTCAGACAACTCCGTCAAGTCCCCGCCTTCGGCACATGCTTTATCTGTGTGCTATTGCACTAACCACGTTTCAAAACGGCCGCAGTTATCTGCTTCAAAAAGCTATAACAATAAGCCGGCCAACCTACCTCAATTCAACCTTCCACCATCACGCATGGACTGTATTTACACCGCTCAACCACAAAGTACATACAAAAGTTAGAACAAGGTTTGAACGGTCGTAAATACTAAGTGGCAATCAACGCTGCATTGTTCCAACATTGTTCAAATAAAAATTTGCTCTATGGAAAATAAGTTGTACTATGTTGGAACGTACTGTTAAAGGGATTTCTATGAAGACTGCAATCCGCAAGATGGGTAATTCGCAAGGGGTGCTGATCCCCAAGCCGTTCTTGTTGCAGACCGGTCTTGATATCGGTGAGGTGGAGATCGAAGTCGAAGACGACACGATCGTCATTCGCAAGCCGAAGAAGAAATCTCGCGAAGGATGGGCGAAGGCCTGCCAGAAGATCGCCGCGGGCAATGCCGAACAGGTGATCGCATGGCCACTGATCACCAATGAACAGGACGCTGGATTTACATGGTAAAGCGGGCAGAGGTTTGGCTTGTCGACTACGGAAAACCGATCGGCAGCGTGACGCAGCAACGCTGGCCATGCGTCGTGGTCTCGCCGGAAGAAATGGACGAGTACTTGAGCACGCTGATCCTTGCTCCCATGAGCACGCATGACATGCCGGCGCCTTTCCGTATCCCGGTAAATTTCATGGGCAAGCAGGGACTGATCCTGCTGGACCAGATCTGCACGATGGAAAAGGCGCGACTGATCCGGAAGCTGGGCATGATCGGCGACGACACCATGGCCAAGACACTCGAAGTATTACAAGAAGTTTTCGCTTATTAAAGATAAGGACCGAACTCACATGGCTAACGATTACCTGTCCGAGATCCGCGATGTCAATCTGAGTTACCTGATGATTGCGCAACAGATGATTCGCGACGATCGCGCCGAGGCTATTTTTCGTCTCGGTATCAGTGGCGAGATCGCTGACCTGATTGCCGGCATGAGCAACGCTCAAGTCCTGAAAATGGCGGGCTGCAACGTCATGCTGTCCCGCTTCCGCTTCAACGACACCGCGATCCTGTCCACGCTGCTGCGTGACAAGGCAGGCGCATCCAACGCTCCGGTCCACGCCTCCATCATCATGGCGTCGCAGGCTCCGGAAGCAATGGTCTGAACAACCGAACGTCGTTCGGCGTGATGCGCGATCGATGCAATGTCATGAACTTCATGACTGTCCGTTCCTCAAGAGGTGCGGACAGCAACCTTGCCGTCCACACAATCCGCATCACTCATCGCAAGGCGATCACGCTCCGGCATTCTTCAGACGGAGCGCAGTGACATGCAGGCTCTCGATATTCTCGACAGCTCGCTGCAATGGGAAACCGAACGACTGAACCGCATCCACAAGGAAGCGCTGGAGTTGCGCAAAAAACAGGCACGCGACGAGCCTATACGCAATGAAACCGCCACGGATGATCCTGCTTCCCCCATCATCCGTGCAGCACAATTTTCTAAAGCCGCTGTGGTAGACGCCGCGTCCTTGCGCAGTGAATGGATCGATAAGGTATTCCGCATCCCGCGCATGCGCTCCGCCCTGATCCCACTCGATGAAGGAAAGGAGGGCGCGGAGTGGAGTAAACCTTTTTCCTTATTGAAGGCAGACATCGAGCCGCTCGGGTCCTTCTTCAGCGGCTACAGGCAGTCATGCCTATTCATGGATGGTGGTGGCGCCGAACCGCAACTTGACTTCACCGTACGCGCCTTGCTCGACCTTTAAGAGGCCAGCCACAAAATCATTCTCGATCCGCCCGTGCAGATCGACGCACAGATCGACTTCCACGCCCTTGAAGAAGAACTACGCGATTGCCGCGACCATGTACGCGCACGCAACCTCATCAAGTTTGCACGGAACGTTCATGACAAACAGTTGGAACAAGCGGTCGTTCGCGGCCGCGAGATGGGCAATGCACTGCACGATGCATTGATGGGCGAAGGGCACGGCAACCTGATTCATGCCTGGACGCAGAAACACAAGCGCAAGCCGACTGTGCAGGAACTGCATCTGTTGCTGAAAAAGGAAAAGATTACGGCGGACAACCGTCGGCCGGCTGCGGTAGCAGATCCGGTGATGGAGCGGTCGACGCGTCCGGTGGTTGATATGGTACGTGAGGAAGTCTCAGTGGCGCCAGCCGCGCCCTGGATTGAGCCAGCGTCACAAGTTGCACAGCTTAAGCAGACAGCACCACAGTCAATACAGACTCGTCCTTCGATT
Source organism: Herbaspirillum sp. GCM10030257 (assembly GCF_042666555.1). NCBI lineage: Bacteria > Pseudomonadati > Pseudomonadota > Betaproteobacteria > Burkholderiales > Oxalobacteraceae > Herbaspirillum > Herbaspirillum sp. GCM10030257. The sequence continues at coordinate 347,117 of NZ_JBHTDH010000003.1, read as the reverse complement.
GTAGTATCTGATACCGCAATCGAAGGGCAATCAGAAGCGGCAACGAAGAAAGCGGTACCTAGCCGTGCTAGGCAACTTTTAATCTACGGTCTGCACGCAATAATTTGTACTACGGCGTTGATTGCTTACGCTTGGTATTTTTAAACACTGATCGTCACCTGGCACGCCAAGATCAAGCTAACCCGCCCCAATCGAGGCTTGCCGGACGGATCATAACGGTAGTCGTCCTCACTCAACTCTCAATCACCTATCACCGGCCGAATTTGTACGCCCTGTGCGGCTTTCCGAGCCCGGTCCCGGTTTAACCAACGCCGAAAATTCGCTCTCGGATTGGTCCAAGAAACCCAAGCGGATCGATTAGTACCTGGCTAGCATACCCCTCTCGCTACCATGTGCACTACACACATATCTACAGTTCCTGGCTCAGTCAAGTCGAACGCTGGTTTTGCCTGTTCACACAAAGAGCGTTGAAACGGAATTCATTCAAAACCGTCACGGCTTGCCGATCCATTTTTGTTATCACCCGATGGCTTTTAAGATCTTACCGTATCTAACTGATACCACTAACATCTGGCCTGTACAAGTTAAAGATAGAACGTCGTAATTAATCTGGAGGGCGGATGAAGAGCGTATTGGTGAGTTGCTGTGCATTAACCTTTTTCCTGGGCCGCGGAGCGGTACAAGCATGATTTCTCAGGCTGGACAAAAGGTGCAGGTGCTCATTGTGGGAGCAGGGCCCACAGGCCTTGCTTTGGCCATTGAGCTCGGACATCAGGGTGTCTCTTGTATGGTGGTCGAGAAGAACGATCGAGTTGGTTATGCGCCGAGAGCAAAGACTACAAATGTGCGGACTCGAGAATTCCTCAGGCGCTGGAAAATTGCCGACAAGTTGCGCGCAGCATCCCCGCTTGGCGTCAACTATCCATCCAACGTGGTCTTTGTTACCCGGTTAAGTGGTTATCGCCTCGCCTCGTTCGACAACGCATTTTATTGCGCACCCGGTCGTAATCCGCTTTATTCAGAACATGCGCAATGGGTGCCGCAGTATACGCTTGAAGAGGTCCTGCGCGCGCACGCAGAAACCCTGCCAACCGTACAGTTGCGTTTTAACTGTGAACTGAAGTCTATCGAGCAGGATGTGAATTTTGTACGCGTTCTTGTCCATGATCGAGCGCAGGAAAAAGATTTCTCGGTTGATGCCGCCTATCTGGTTGGAGCTGATGGCGCGCGCAGCACCGTGCGCGACGCGATTGGCGCAAAACTGGAGGGCACTTATGGACTTTCCCGCAACTACAATATCGTTTTCCACGCACCTGGATTGGACAAGGCGCACGACCATGGCCAAGCCGTTATGTATTGGCAAATCAATGGCGACGTTCCCAGCCTGATCGGTCCGATGGACCGGGGCGACAAATGGTTTTTCATGCCTACCAAAATGCCGGAAGGCGTGAAGATCAATGACGGCGACGCGAAGGAATTGATACATAAAGCCACCGGGATCGATCTTCCTTACGAGGTGCTAAGTACCGATGAATGGGCTGCAAGCCGTTTCCTCGCTGATCGTTATCGCGACCGTCGTATCTTCCTCGCAGGAGACGCATGCCATTTGCATCCACCCTTTGGCGGATACGGCATGAACATGGGTATTGCGGATGGCGTTGATCTAGGTTGGAAGCTTGCGGCGGCTTTGCAAGGTTGGGGTGGCCCCAAATTGTTGGACAGCTATGAGCTCGAACGGCGTCCTGTTCATGAATCGGTTCTTGATGAATCGGTCGCTAACCACGCGATGCTGGGCAATCAGCTGTGGACCGATGGACTGGAAGATGATTCGGAAATAGGAAGTCGATTGAGAAGTGAGGTGGGACAGCGGATTCAATTGGCTAAGCTGCGCGAATTTTCAACGCTCGGCGTCGTGTTAGGTTACCACTATGATCAATCGCCGGTAATTGTGTCTGACGGGACTGTCGCGCCGGCGAAGGACTTTATCAATTATGTGCCTTCCGCAAGGCCGGGCCATCGCGCGCCTCATGCATGGATGCATGATGGCACTTCTTTGTACGACCATTTCGGGATGGGATTTACTTTGCTCGTCACCGATGACGTAGGCGATGACATCGTTGAGACCGTGCGCAGGCAGGCGCATGCTGCTGGCGTACCGTTAGTGGTTCTAAGGCCAATCGAGGCTGGAATTGCACAACTATATGGCAGCCGACTTACTTTGATCCGGCCTGACCAGCATGTCGCTTGGAGAGGTGATGACTGGCCGCCGCACTCCATGTATCTGTTTGAGCGTGTTACCGGACGTTCCACTAACGTCTGAATCAATGCGGAGAGTTAATCATGAATTCCAACAAGCAGACGCAACACAGGCACAGCGCGCTCGGTGTGCACTCGGTAAACCGTTTCGTTTTCTCCGTGCCCGACCTTGAGGTGGCGCGTCACTTTTACGAATCGTTCGGCCTGGATGTACGTCAGCATGGCCGGATTCTCGACCTGTACACGCTAGGCCATCCGCATTGCTGGGCTCAGATTCATGAATCGGAAAAAGGGAAGCTCCTCGAGTACGTCAGTTATGGCATCTATCCGGAAGACGAGGCGGCCTTTCGCGAGAGGCTCGCCTCACTGGGCCTGAATGCAGCTCCTCATCCTTTGAGCGACGGTGCGGGGCTTTGGCTTTCCAGCCCTGACGGAATTCTTTGCCAATTACTCCCTGCGGAAAAGGTATCTCCGTCTTGCAAATCCGTGCATTCCACATCGGATGCATCGGTGCCAGGATGCGGCCGTGCGCCCAAACGCAGTGCCGCCAAAAAAGTAAGGCCTCGCCATCTTTCTCATATCTTGATGTTCACGCCGGATGTGAAGCAAATGATTGCGTTTTCCGAAGATGTATTGGGATTACGCCTGTCGGATCACTCCGGCGATCTGATCGCATTCATGCATAGCCCTCATGGCAGCGACCATCATCTGGTCGCCTATGCGAAGTCGCACGCACCCGGCCTGCATCACTCAAGCTGGGACGTGGGAAGCATTGATGACGTCGGTCTTGGGTCCGAGCAAATGCGGGAACAAGGTTTTGTAAAGGGATGGGGGATCGGACGTCATGTCTTGGGTTCCAATTACTTTTATTACGTTCAGGATCCCTGGGGCAGCTTTGCCGAATACTCGTTCGATATCGACTTCATTCCTTCCAGCATGAACTGGCTTGCGCAGGACCATCCACCGGCTGATTCCCTGTATGTATGGGGTCCTTCAGTACCAGAGGATTTCATTACAAACCATGAACGTGCGGCAGACACGATTTGATACACCGTTTATAGACTTTATTGGGATGGGAATTTTATGAGATTCATTGCTTTTCAAAACTCGGTCGGCAAAGCAGCGCTGGGAGTGCGTGTTAACACTGAACTGGTCGATATCTCCGCGCACGGACTGCCTTCGGACCTGGAAGAATTTCTATTGCTTGGAGAAGGGGCGATCGAAGCTGCGCGGCGTATCGTCGCGAGTTCGGCTGCACGTTTGCCGCTTGCCGGATTGACGTATTTGCCACCCGTGGCAAATCCCCGCAAGGCGCTCGCCATTGGACTTAACTATAGGGACCATGCGGCGGAAAGCAACTTTGAGCCGCCAAAATATCCTGTCATTTTCAGCAGATTTCCTTCGTCGTGGGTGGGCCACGACACCCCGATAATTTGCCCCAAGGTGTCAAGCCAGTTGGACTATGAAGCGGAACTTGTTGTCGTCATCGGCAAGGCAGGTCGCTATATCGCAAGGGACAAGGCATTGGATCATGTGGCCGGCTACTCGCTGTTCAATGATGGATCGATTCGCGACTACCAACTGCGCACGCCTCAGTGGACATTGGGGAAGAATTTTGATGCTAGTGGCGCTTTCGGTCCGGAGTTCGTTACCGTCGACGAACTTCCATCGGGGGCAAAAGGATTGAAGCTGACCTGCCGCCTGAATGACAAAGTTGTACAGCAGGCGAATACCAGCGAGATGATTTTCGATGTCCCGTCGCTTATTTCGATTTGCTCTGAAGCGATGGCACTCCACCCCGGCGACATAATTATCAGCGGTACGCCTGCAGGGGTAGGGCTGGCTCGCACCCCGCAATTGTGGATGAAAGCTGGGGATGTATGCGAAGTGGAACTCGAGGGGCTAGGCATTTTGCGAAATCAGATTGTGAATGAAACTTAAGCCAGCGGATTTCGTGCCCAATATGCGAGCTATTGGCTTTCGCATCTGGTTATACCGCTCTCTGGCCTATTGCCACGTACGTGCTCGTTATGCGCATATGCCGTGCTTTTCTAGCCTGATGCCATGGTGTCCGCCTCTTTCTTAACAACCAAATCGGAGTAAATATGTATTTTGTTCCTGGGATGAATCAGGGGCCGCAGCTTGGACGGTCCGTCCAACTTAATTTTGGCGGCGATTGGGGCCAAGCCAACTTTCACCGTGTCTGCGGCTGGCTATGCCAGGAAGTCTGTGACCGTAGTGAAGCCGGGTCAAGAGTCGCAATCTGGAATACAACCGGCGGCAGCGATGCAATACGATATGTTGCAGACCGCACCCTTGACTTTGCAGTTTCGACGCCAGCCGCTTTCGCGAGAATGGCCATTCGTGGAACCGGGCCGTTCAGCGGAAAACCGTTATCGAAGCTTCGTGCGATTGGAGTGCTTCCGCAAAGGGACAGGTTAGTAATGGCAATCGATGCGAAATACAATGTCCGCACCTATGCAGAATTGCGCGCACTGGCACCGAGTCTAAAGGTGGCAGGCAGCCCGAACGACGGCAATAACTTCATTGGTTATGCCACCGAGCAGATGATGAACGCGTCTGGAATTCCTGCGTCTACAATAACTGCTTGGGGCGGTGACTTCGTGACGAAGGTGCGCCCGGATCAATGCATTGCGCTTGCGCTGGCTGGTGAAGTCGACGCCGTCATTCAGGAAGCGATCATGTCTCCTTGGTGGAGCACTCTGATGAAAGAGAGGAAGATGGTGCTGCTTTCCTATGAGGAAACTGCTCTCAGGACGGTGAATACTGATCTGGGGTGGGAATCAGGGATGATCGAGCAGGGATACTTTCCTCAACTGGAGGAATCCGTGACTGCTCTCGATTTCTCGGACTTTATTTTGCTTGTTCATGCGGATATGCCGGACGATCTTGCGCATCTGTTGACTTGGTGCTTGTGCGAGACGAGAAAATCCCTTGAACGCCACTATCAGCATCTTCCGCCGGAGCGAAGCCCGCTCGGATATCCATTAGATCCGGTAACGATGGCCAAAACTCCGATTCCGCTCCATTCCGGAGCGGTCCAGTATTATCAATCCATTGATGCGTTAGCGGCTTAGTCCGCTTAGCCTGCCAACTTCCAATGGCAGGCTAAAATTGGCTGGTCTGGGCGGGCATCGCATGGCAAACACCATGCGATGCCCGCCTGCTTTGGGGCGTGAACGGAAACGCTGCTTGCTGGTTGTGCGGGGCCGCCGCCTCCTTGTCGCACATAGCGTCCGGCAGGAAAACAGACTGGATTGATGTGAGTAGCGAGCGGACGAGGCCGCTCGGATTCCCTAGAAGCGATGCCGGATACCGGTAGCGACTCCGGTACCGGAAGCAAGGTTCGTTGCGCGGTCGTGGATCAGTGCGGTATACCAGTCGGTCCGTTTGGACAGGATATAGTCATAGCCAATCGTGGCTGTGCTGCGCGTGCGGTCCATGGTTCCAGCTTGTTCACGCTCCGTACGCGCCCAGCCGGCAATGATGCGGCCCGGACCCATAGGCGCTTCTGCATTGAGCGCTAACGTTTGCAAGGATATCTCTGTCGTGCCGCGCGGTTGTAATCTGGCGGACGCAAATTGTGCATACACCTTCGCGACGGTGAAGTTGTAGGACACACTTGCGATGGTACTGGTTTCCTGTTCTGCAATATAGGGCGTGCCGGCAGGGTCCGTACGGGTGCGTGGCACCGTGTAAGCCGCACCGGTGATGCGCCCATGGCTTACTGCGGCAGCGAACTTCTGATTGCTATAGTTCATCGTTGCTTCGATGCGCCTTCCATTTCCGCTTGCTTCATTCAGCGAGTACTGCAGTTGCGTGTTGAATCCGGCGACACTCGGTGAATTGTAGACAATGGAGTTGCTCCAGCTACCGTCGCTATTGCGGGAAGCCAGCATCGGCTGTGAGCCGACAAAGGTATGCATCATGAACGGGCCGAGAAAGGTCGAGTCCTCGAATGGCGTAAATCGCAATGTCTGGACATAACCCCCTGTCGGAATTCTTCCGATACGTAAAGTTCCGGGCTTGCCTCGCAATCCAACCCAAGATGCCCGCGTAAAGAAGCGGTTGGCAGCCGCGTCGCCCGGATGCCGTCCAGCTTCGCCGGTGTCAAGCCGAAAATGGGGGCTCAACTCAAAGATTGCGACATTGCCACCGCCGAGGTCTTCGACTCCTTTGATGTCTATGCGCGACATGCTCATGAGACCGCCCTGGACCGCGTTGATCCTTGTCTCGCCGGCCAATTTGCGTTGGTATGCACCGCCATCCACAATGCCGCCGAGCGTGATGCTGCTCTGGGCATGGGCGGACACAGTGAGCAACGCTGCAGCAGCTGCGGCGGTATGTTGATGTAATCTCAACTGATCTCCTTTACGTTTTTGTAATTAACAATTGTTCACGGTCGAACGTAGTAGGAGGAGTTAATGCAGTAGCCGTACTTATTGGTATAGCTTCTGCAAACCATCTACCAAATTGCAATTGCTCGATCGTGACGCACCTAATTTACGTGGCGGTCGGTGATCTGCGAAGATGATAAAATGAAGGCGGTGATAGCAACCTTGGATCGCATCCCATGAAGTTCAGTGCTGTCAGAGATTTTATTGCTGTTGCGGAAAGAGGCAGCCTGCGCGCGGCCAGCCGCTATCTCGATATTCCGCAACCGACGATCACACGCAGCATTCAGGAACTGGAAAAGGAACTTGGCGTTCCGCTGTTCGAGCGAAGCGCCCGCGGCGTCCAGTTAACCTCCATGGGGCAGGCTTTCCTGCGCAGGGCCAATGCGGTACGCAGTGAACTCCAGCATGCAAAAGATGAGATAGCGCAGCTCAAGGGAGAGATGCATGGCTCGCTGACGGTGGCGATGTCGAGCGTACCGCATCTTGCGTTATTGCCTGGCGCGCTCAAGCCATTCCGCAGCCGCTTTCATGGTGTGACGCTGCGTCTCATCGATGCGGTGCTGCCGAAGGTGGAGGCGTCGCTCAAGGATGGAACGATTGACGTCTATATCGGCCCGGCGCTGAAGGAAAGCAGCGATCTGCGGCGGGAAAAATTGTTCGACAACACTTTTGTGATTCTAGGCCGCAAAGGTCATCCGCTGGCAAACGCCAGTTCGCTGGCGGAGCTGGTGGATGCCGAATGGATCACTACATCAATCACTGCAAAGACGGATGAGGGACTCAATCCGCTGTTCCGGCAGTATGGATTGCCGCCGCCACGGCTGGTAATGCAGGCGGAATCGTCGTTGAGTTTTCTGGTGTCGATGGCGTATTCGGATTTATTGATGATGCTGCCGGTGCAGTGGTTGCAATTTCCATTGTGGCAGGACGTGCTACAAGAGATCCGTGTCAAGGAAGTGTTGCCTGCTCCGCCGATATGCATCGTGCACCGTGAAGGGATGCCGTTGACGCCGGCGGCGGAATACTTTTGCGACATGGTGCGACGCTCAATAGGCCACTTGCAGAAATTAAGCCGGCAACGCTAGAGCACAGTCAATTATCTATTCCCTGTGATCCACAATTCGGATCGGCCGGCGTAATTTCATATCTTCCCGGATCGGCGTGTGCAAAGTAAGGTTGCTTCTCAAGCTGGAATGGCAAATGCATGTTCGTGTTCGAGGTTTGGAGAACACGCATCGACAATCCAGGATTACGTAGAGACGGTGTCATAACTCGCTTCATGTTGGCACTTCGGATAATGTCCGCAGCTTTAGAAATGGGGCATGAGAGCCTGTAGTCATCGCGCTGGAGATGCGTGAGAAGAGCCGGCAAGCGATGTTCGTCCAGATCGTACGATAGCGTCTCAGATCAGGCTTGTACGACGATATTTCTCTCTCAGCGCTCATGTGGTGCGCTTCTGGCTCAGGGTGCCGGAAGTCAACGCGGTACTGCGTGAGTCTTGACGTAGTAGATCGAGCGCTGGATCACCGATACGGACATCGGCTCTCAATAAGCGTCGAGGAGCAAAAATCGTTGCGCCGGATAACGCACTAAGTCCACAGTTTGATTTGCAAGCGATACTACACACCATAATGAGGAGAGACACAGTGAATGTGAAGCAAAGAAAAATCGAACAAGTATCAGCTGGTCGTCGCCTGATACTTCTGGGGGCGCTGATATTGGGTCTCGCGCCCCAGGCTGCGCTGGCGCAAACTTTCCCGGATCGCCTCGTCACAATCGTGGTTCCTGGCCCGCCGGGCAGCTCGGTCGATGCTTCGGCACGCGCTGTTGCGCAATCGATGTCGAAGTCCTGGAAAGTTCCGGTGGTAATTGAGAACCGTCCTGGAGCCAGCGCGACTTTAGGGACTGCGGTGGTAGCGAGGGCGGCCGCGGATGGTCACACACTGCTCTACACTTTCACGCCGTTTGTACAGGCTCCGCATATCTACAAGTCGCTGTCTTATGATCCCGTTAAAAGCTTTGTGCCTGTGATACAAACGGTCAATGCGCCACTTTGGCTTGGTGTCAACGCCTCTCTTCCTGCCCGGTCCGTTAAAGAGTTCGTGGCTCTTGCAAAAGCCGCACCCGGCAAGATCACCTATGCGACTCCCGGCGCTGGCTCGACAGCGCATTTATTCGGCACCTTGCTTGCGCGCACCACCAGCGCCGATATGTTGCATGTACCTTACAAAGGGGTCCCTCCAGGTGTACTGGACGTTTCGACAGGGCTCGTATCTTCTTTGTTCGCCTCTTACTCGGATTTGGCCTCATACGTTCAGTCGGGGAAGATTCGCTTGCTTGCGAGCACAGGGACGCATCGATCAACGCTCACGCCGGACATTCTCACCATGAAAGAAGCGGGGTTCCCCGGCTTCGAAGCGGTCGGCTTTGGCGGCTTCTTCGCGCCAGCCGGCACTCCTGCCTCGACGGTAAAACGCATTGCCGATACCGTCGCGCAGGCAATGGCCCAGAAGGAAATCCAAAATCAAATGGTTGGTTTTGGGCTTGAACCGGTTACATCCAGTCCCGCCGAGTTTGATGCGTTGGTGAAAGCACAGCTGGATTTATGGAAGCAAATTATTATCAATACCGGGGTTAAGCTTGAATAAGGTTCGTCATTCTCACTGCTGAGAACAAGCCGGTTCGACAGTGCGAGCGGCTTAATGAAAACGACCCCGGATCAATGCCCATGAAGTTCAGTGCTGTCAGAGATTTTATTGCTGTTGCGGAAAGAGGCAGCCTGCGCGCGGCCAGCCGCTATCTCGATATTCCGCAACCGACGATCACACGCAGCATTCAGGAACTGGAAAAGGAACTTGGCGTTCCGTTGTTCGAGCGCAGCGCCCGCGGCGTCCAGTTAACCCCCATGGGGCAGGCTTTCCTGCGCAGGGCCAATGCGGTACGCAGTGAACTCCAGCATGCAAAAGATGAGATAGCGCAGCTCAAGGGAGAGATGCATGGCTCGCTGACGGTGGCGATGTCGAGCGTGCCGCATCTTGCGTTATTGCCTGGTGCGCTCAAGCCATTCCGCAGCCGCTTTCATGGTGTGACGCTGCGTCTCATCGATGCGGTGCTGCCGAAGGTGGAGGCGGCGCTCAAGGATGGAACGATTGACGTCTATATCGGCCCGGCGCTGAAGGAAAGCAGCGACCTGCGACGGGAAAAATTGTTCGACAATACCCGTGTGATTCTAGGCCGCAAAGGTCATCCGCTGGCGAACGCCAGTTCGTTGGCGGAGCTGGTGGATGCCGAATGGATTACCACATCAATCACTGCGAACGCGAATGAAGAACTCAATCCGCTGTTCCGGCAGTATGGATTGCCGCCGCCACGGCTGGTAATGCAGGCGGAATCGTCGTTGAGTTTTCTGGTGTCGATGGCGTATTCGGATTTATTGATGATGCTGCCGGTGCAGTGGTTGCAATTTCCATTGTGGCAGGACGTGCTGCAAGAGATCCGTGTCAAGGAAGTGTTGCCTGCTCCGCCGATATGCATCATGCATCGTGAAGGGATGCCGTTGACACCGGCGGCAGAATACTTTTGCGACATGGTTCGACGCTCGGTTTGCCACATGCAGACGCTAAGCCGGTAGGAAGATCGCTGTATCCAACAGTGACTAGCGCCTTTGGCCTGGTTGCCGTCTATTTGCTTACAGTCGTCAAGGCCCGGCTCGAAGGAACGGGAATATTTCATGAATCAGGTAAATCAATTCGCGCGCCACGTGGTGGATAACTATAAAGGTGTAGCGGTTGCAATTGCGGACGGGGTTCACCATACCAAACTGGCCGACATCAATAAGCGGCTCGAACAGCTTCACCTGATTGCACGCCAGATCATGAAGGAAAAGTCCGACGGTAATGATGATGTCGCAAGAGACATGGTGGATGAGTCGTTGATCCCGATGACTAGTGCAGTGTTTGCCGAATTAGCGGATCTGGAACGACAGCAAGAGGTTCTGGTAACCACATTGCTTGATTAGGTTAATGAACACAACCGCAGCGGGAATAACTTGTTTCTTTTGCTGGGAGGCGCCGCAGCCATTATCGGACTTGAATTCGTCTATGCCATCATGCGCCCGCCGCGAAATATGGTGACGCGCATTCAATCCGGCTGTTTACGGTGCAGCAAGCATCGCTACCCGTTTCGTTTCATTTCGGATAGATTGAAATTCGAACTCAATTCGATAATAATAAACTTAAAATTATCTTATTTTGAGAAAAATATAAATATATATAAAATTAATTTCCCTAATATGATATTATTTTCGTTAATTGGGTAGGCAACGGCAAAGTCGCCTCCTGCATCTTTTTAAAGAAGAACCGGGTCACAGTTTTCAAATGAAAGCCCGTTTTAACGACGGCGATTTTTCCTGTTAAGGAGTAAGCATGGGTATTGTGCACGAGCACATCGATACGTTTCCTTTCGAGCAGCCTGTTCGCATCATCAAGCGGCAGGAGGAGCTGCTGCTGGCTCCGCCAATTTCATCCAGAATGAAAAAGGGGCGCGATCATGCGCCGATAGAAGCGGTCCATTTCACTCCGGAATTCGTAGATCAGCCTTTTGGGCATCCGCGCGGCGTGTACGAAAGCGAATTCATCCGTGTCGAATGGCAGACGATGATGGACAACCGTCAGCCTTTTTACCATCGCAACTGCGGAGCGGACGAGATTTCCTATCAGGTATGCGGTGAACGTTTTCTAGTGACCGATATGGGCACCGCCCGTCTCGAGCGTGGCGACTTTTCCCGCTTGCCGAATGGGACCGCGCATGACAATTACGGACGCCGGGAAATCCATCTTTTGTTCTATATCCCTGGCCCGGTCGTGGAGTTGCAGCCAGCCGCCCGGACTTCCGACATGCAGATTCCGCCGTTTCCGGGATGGGAAGCACAGACGATCAATGAAATGCTGACCGAGGGTCTGGGTGGTCCGGGCAAAGACATTGCCATGTTCCCGGTCGACGAAAGAATGCTGCTTGAAACCGCGAACGACGATCCTTCGCGCCTGCAGATCATCCGCGCCGCTGATGTCATTGGCACCACGTGGCTTTATCGTGCTGCAGACGTCATGCTGGGGAGAACCTATGCAGCTGCGTCCGACGGACGGGTATACCGCCGTCATGTCAATGCGCACGAGGTCCAGTATCAGCTCAGCGGGCAGCGCAGCCTTGTTACACAGCGCGGTGTCCTGCAGATCGAACCGGGCGACTTCGTCTGCATTCCCGCAGGTGTTGCGTTCACTAGTATCCACAAGGAGCCCAGCGCGCATCTCACGCTCGTTTCGACGCGCGAAATGCCGCAGGTACCTGAAGCGTCCAAGAAGGGGGCGCCGGTTTCCATGGATGAGCTTGAGCGCCTGCGCAGTTGAAACCCGGTCCTGTTAATTGATGAGAGAGATTTTCCAATGACGGTAATGATCGCCGCACGAGCCTATCAAAGCTCAAATAGATTGCAGCTGGAAACCATTCCTGTTCCAGAGCCGGGACCGCACGATGTTCTGGTCAAGGTCGCCGCCGCCGGTATCGCACCGGGAATGATGAGACTGCTGGAGAACGGACGCTTCAAGCATCTGCCCACCACCCCCGGCCACGAGATTGCTGGGACCGTGAGCGCCATCGGCGCACAGGTCGAGGGCGTCATGCTGGGGCAGCGCGTACGGGTTCATCCTATCCTCGCCTGCGGCCGTTGTGAATACTGTATGTCCGACCGCGAACAGATGTGCGCCGAGACCGCGATGATGGGACACGCCGCCTTTGGTCGCGGGCCCATGCCCTTGTACGAACGCTATCACGATGGCGGACTGGCGGAATATGTACGTGTGCCGGCCCGACTGGTGGATGTACTGCCGGACCATGTGAGCTTCGCCGTGGGGGCCAAGGTGCATGACCTGGCCAACGCGGTGCGCGCGCTGAAATGCGCGGCGCTGCCTGCGACGTCGGGCCGGCTCGTGATCACAGCTCCGACCGGCACAATGGGCACGGCGACGATCAAGCTGGCCAAATTTTACGGTGCGCGCGAGCTGGTGCTGGTGGGGCGTTCGGCCGAACGTCTCGAGAGCCTGCGTCAGCTTGCCGGCGGGTTGCCGGTACAAATCGTTGCCTTCGACACGCTGGCCGCCGGCTGGGAAAGCACCCAAGGCCTGACCAGCCGCATCAATGAAATCCTTCCGATGGGAGCGGATGCCGTCATCGATTACCTGCCGGAGGGGCCGGGAACCGCTCAAGCCTGCGCCGCGATGGCGATCGGCGGGACGCTGGTCCATATGGGAGGCAATCATTCTTCATTGCCGTTTCCGATCAGAGTCATCATGCATAACTGCTGGCGGATCGTCGGAACGCGCTCCTGCACGCGCTCCGATACGTCCGCAGTGCTGGATCTGTTGAAGTCCGGCGAACTGGCGGCGGAAGATCTGATCACGCATCGCTTCGCATTGGCGCAGATAAACGAGGCACTTGCCGCAACCGGCAGCCGACGTGAGCCGATGTGGATGACGGTCGTGCATCCGACCGGAAGCTTTTGACGCCGCGAATGCCATAGATATGTACAGATTTTAATCCGTTCGAGGAGAGACCATGTCAAAGTATGTTGCTACCATCGATGCAATGCGGTGGCTCCCAAAGAGCCTGATCGACAGGCCGTTGGTGAAGTTGGGCTTGCCGCGTTTCGGCAATGCAGTCTTGCTGTCGCTCGCTGCCTCGCTTCCGGCATTATTTGCGTCCCCGGCCAGCTACGCGCAGGATTTTCCAGATGGCCGTCTCGTCAGGATTGTGGTGCCTGGTCCGGCTGGCAGTTCCATGGACAGTTCTGCCCGTGCCATCGCCGATCCATTGTCGAAACTTTGGGGCGTGCCGGTTGTCGTCGATAACCGACCGGGCGGCAGTACGATCATCGGCACCATCGAGGTCGCCAAGGCCGCGGCGGATGGTCATACCTTGCTGTACGCATCTACGCCTATCGTCCAGCTTCCGCACTTGTATCGCAGCGTTCCATTCAGCCCGTTCACCAGCTTTACGCCGGTGATTCAGGCGGTGAACGCGCCACTCTGGTTTGCGGTGGGCGCTCAGGTGCCTGCCAAGACAGTACAGGAATTCGTTGCACTCGCCAAAACTGCCCCCGGCAAGTACACCTATGGAAGTCCCGGCTCCGGTTCCAGTCCGCATATCCTGGGAAGCGTGCTGGCAAAGAATGCCGCCATCGATCTATTGCATGTCCCGTATAAGGGCACGCCGCCGGCCCTGAACGATGTGGTCGCTGGCGAAGTATCAAGCTTGTGGGCGGGTTATTCCGTACTTGCCGCGCAGGCCAGGGCTGGCAAGATCCGCATCCTCGCCAGCAGCGGTCTGGCACGTTCGTCGCTTACACCGACTGTTCCGACCATGAAGGAAGCCGGGTATTCCGGTTTCGAAGCGGTAGGCTTCGAAGGCTTCTTTGCACCCGCCAAAACGCCACAGCCTGTTGTCGACCAGATCGCGCAGGCGGTGACAAAAGTGATGGCAATGCCGGAGGTGAAAGCGCGGATCGCGGGTTTCGGTCTGGAACCGGTGGCGAGCAGTCCACCGTCGTTTGCCAAGTTCGTGAGCGGCCAATCCGAGATATGGAAGAAGGTCATTGTGGATGGCGGTGTTCAGCTTCAATAATTTCGCTATCCGGGCACACACGCAACAAAAGAATTGGAAGTTTCATACATGACGACAGTGACTCATCCGTATCGACGCTTTTCCCTGCAGGAGCGCGACCGCCGCTGGGCGGCGGTACGCAGGCTGATGGCGCGTGAAAATATCGCAGCGATCGTTGCCCCGCCGAATCCCGGCAATTCGACGGACTGGCAAGCAGATGCTCGGTATCTTTCGCATTGCGGCGGCGGCGCAGATACCTCGATCGGCGTCGTCTTTCCACTGGAAGGCGATGTGACCGTAGTCGCGGCCTCCGCCCGTGAACGCTGGGGCTCAGCCGTGCAAGACTGGGTCAAGGATGTGCGCAGCGTTAATCGTCAATATGGCTCGGCGATGGCCGAGCGCCTGCTCGAACTGGGGCTCGACCGCCAGCGTATCGGTATCTCCGGATTGAATGGCGGAACCCGTACGCCGGAAGGGACCATCATGCATGGCACGTTCCGGGCGCTTGCCGAGGCGCTTCCGAACGCTGAATTTATCGATGTCGGCGAACTGATGCAGGAAGTACGCGAAGTCAAAAGTGCAGAGGAAATCGCGGTGCTGCAGTGCTCGATCGATATCGTTGAGTGTGCGCTTGATGCACAGCTCAACGCGGCCCAGCCCGGCGTGCCGGATTACGTCGTGTGGGCGGAAACCATGCATGCGATGTTTCGCCGCGGCTCGGAGCTGTCCGTTCATTTCAACTGGTTAAGCGGATCCAATCCGGGCAGGACATTGACGCGCCCCACCGCCCGCCCGCTGGAGGAAGGCGACCTGATTCTCGGCGAGATCGAAGCTTCGGTGCTGGGATACCGCGCTCAGCGCCTGCCGGTCGTCGCGGTCAACAAATGCCCGGACATTATTCGCGATCTGTCCGCCGCACATGGCGAGCTTTACAGCGCGCTGCTTGAAAAGTTCAAGCCCGGCGTCAGCGTCAGGGAGCTGATCAACGAAACGGTCGGCATTGCCCGGCGCATTGCACCGGGCAGCGGCCCTCTCGCAGGGCTGCGTGCTTCATTGATTCTGCACGGCCGCGGCCTCGGAGACGACCGGCCGCTCGTGTTGACCCATCTTGACGGCGTGCCGTTCTATGATGCGACGACCAGAGCACTGGACTTCACGATACCTCAGGATGGTATCTACATATGCAAGCCCGCGGTCGCTACGGCCGATGGCGCCTATCAGTTCGCCTGGGGCGATACAGTTCATGTCCAGGCCCGCGGCGCGCAACGCATGGGAAAAATGCCGCACGGCGTGCAAGTCTCGCCGAGGCGCTCCTTTACGGACTGGCCCACGGATGTCACAGTCTATTCACAGCCGGCCGGCGGACAATGACTTGAGAGGGATGACAACATGTGCAGCACAGCGGGAAATGCAATAGATGCCGCAGTCGGCGATGTTCATGCGTCGATGCAGGCGCCGAGCATGGCGTTGATCGAAGATCTGGTCATAGCCAATCACATTCTTTTCGATCAGGGCGTGGTCGACGCATTCGGGCACGTCAGTGTCCGTCACGACAGGCAGGCCGACCGCTTTCTGCTCGCGCGCAATATGGCGCCCGGACAGGTGACGGCAGACGATATTATCGAATTCACTCTGGATGGCGCCCCGATCAATGCGAACGGACGCCGCGTCTATATCGAGCGCTTCATCCATAGCGAGATTTATCGACGCTATCCGGAAGTCCATGCAGTCGTGCATAGCCATTCCTCGGCAATTGTTCCGTTAAGTACCGTGAAGAGCGTCCGGTTGAGGGCACTGTTTCATATGGCCGGTTTCATCGGCCAGGATACGCCGACGTTTGAAATCAGGGATGTTGCAGGACCGGCATCGGATCTGCTGATCCGGGACAGCATGCTCGGTGCGGAGCTTGCCCGTTGTTTCGAACATAACGAGATCGTGCTGATGCGCGGGCATGGCTCCACGTTGGTTGCGCGCACCGTGCAGCAAGCAGTCTTTCGCGCGGTTTATGCCGAGCTGAACGCCCGCTATCAGACCGCCGCAATGAATCTGGGCGAAGTCACTTATCTCACGGCTGAAGAAAGCAAGGCGTGTGCGCAAAGCCATGAAGCACAAGTTCAACGGCCATGGGATTTGTGGAAGGAACAGGCCGCGCAGAAGCGCCTGCGCAGCTGAGCGTTGTCGCTCCTGTCATGTGTGCCGGGCGGCACCACAAACGCTCAACGCATCTGTCTTATTCTGTGTAATCAATGAGGAATATCATGCAATCTGAAACCATCGTCATTTCCGGGGACTTCCACGGCTTCGTGGTCAAGTCCGACAAGCCGAACGCACCCGGCCTGCTGCTGATCCAGGAAATTTTCGGCGTGAATGCCAATATGCGGCAAGTTGCGCATGACTACGCGGCGCTTGGTTATACCGTGTTGGTCCCGGATCTGTTCTGGCGCACCGCGCCCGGTATCGATCTCGATCCTGCAGTTCCTGCCGACCGTGAGCGCGCGATGGAACTCAACAAGGCTTTCGATGATGCAACCGGCATCGCGGATCTGCGCGAAGCGGCGCAACTGTTGCGTACGCAATTGACGCCCGGCCAAAAGGTGGGCGCGGTCGGATACTGCCTGGGTGGACGTTTGGCATTTCGTCTGGCGGCAGAGAAAACGGTGGATGCTGCGGTGTCCTATTACGGTGTCAACATCCATGGTTTTTTGCAGGAAGCAAAAAAACCGTCGCCGTTGCTGATCCATGTTGCTGGCGCCGACTATCTGTGCCCACCGGATGCGCAGGAAGCCATCAGGCGGGCGTTTGCCGATGTGCCGTCGGTCGAGGTAAGACACTATGACGGTGCCGGCCATGGCTTCGCCCGCGCTCATTCCCAGCATTATTCCGCGAGCGCAGCAACGTCTGCGGGGGAAGCGACAAGCAAATTTCTGATGCGGAACCTCAACGAAGAGGGCTGATTCTTAAGTCTGGTTCCGACCCGATGTTACGGCGCCGCAGGCGCCGTTTCGCTGTTCCAGCCCCTGTTCCATTACGGAGCCCGTTCGATAATATCCTTAACCCGAGGCGCAGGCGCAGGCGCATTGACGGCGCCATTCTTTACAGCAGTTTCGCCCTGACTGTTCCGATTATGCCGGACGCTTTGCCAGCGGCGCCGCGTTGTCGCGGGCCCGCCGAGGCCTTCTTGTCACGGGTCGCCATGTCGACCCGGCTCTAGCCAGCTGCGACATGTGCGTGATGTACCGGTTGCAGCGATTCGTTTTTCAGCGATGTTTCGATTTCCCTCGCTGCGGCCTGAACCAGGCTGGCGAGGAGAGGGACTGAAGTATCGTCTACCGCGCTCGGGACTACATAGCTGATGCTGCCGATCGCATGTTTGTCGTCGTTCAGCAAAGCTGCAGCGATACCGATTCTTCCGGGATCGATTTCACCACGCGACACCACATGACCGGTCTTGCGCAGCTTGGCCATATTGGCACGGAAGTCATCCCAGGATTCCCCCAGGCTGCTTTCCCGGATTTCATCCTGATGCGTTGAGTAAAACTCCTTCAAGAGGCGCAGTGGCTGATACGCAAGAATGATCCGGGAAGTAGCGCCGCGAAAGAGCGGCATCGGTCGTCCACGCTCATAACTGATGAGAGGTTGCGGCCCTTTGGTATGCACTTGATGCATGCAGAGCACGCTATCGCCGAACGATCTGCACAACAGGACTACTGCGCCATCCGGTGCAAAGGTCGAGATCTTTTCCATGACCGGCCGGGCAACTCTCAACAAGGGATCGGTAAGCTGTATTTGCCGATCGAGCTTGATGATGGCGGGCCCGAGAACGTATTTCCCTGTGCTCGCCGTGGTGACCAGGCCCACCTCTTCCAGCGCCAGGACGTAGCGATAAGCGGTGCTCATCGACACCTGCAATTCCTTCGCGATTTCCTCGACTGTCCATACAGGATTATCAAGCGTGAATAATTTGAGGACGCTAAGCGAGCGATCGGTCGTAGCCATGTCGTTAATTTATTTTGTAGCGGCAACTGAGGATGGGTATGAGAAGAAGGTGGAGCGATTTGAAGCCAAGCGTATTGGAATGCGCATGAAAAATTTTTCCATGTATATCGAAACGTGATGTTGCTTCATACATCAACCCCTATGATTCGCATTATAAGAGAAGAATGCCATGGAGAATGTGGGAAATTTGTCGGTCGTTCGCCAAAAACGCTGGCTGAAAACTTTACATTGATTGATTAATGGTCAGAACATCCTAGGTAACGCCTCCATTACGTGAGCCCGCCCCGAGCAACATTTCCGGAGCGAACAAAATTTCTCTTACTTTAATTTAAATAGCGAATAATGATCGTACTATTTGCAAAATAAGACATAGCAATAAAATTAAATAATAAAAATTCTCAAAATACGATATTATTTAGTCCTTGATCTAACTTTTGTGCAAGTAAAAGGGGCTAAATATGAAACTCGTCAGTTATCGGTATAAGGAAAAACAATCGTTTGGGGTCGTCGTGGGCGACAAGCTTATTGACGCGTCCGGTGTGATCGATGGCGCCGACTCTATAAAGACCCTGCTGGCGAGAGATATGGTCCCGCAACTGCAAGCGGCTGCACTGGAAGCCAAGGCACACATTCCACTGTCGGAGATCGAGTTTCTACCAGTAATACCGGATCCGGGCAAAATCTTGTGCGTGGGTATCAATTATCTTTCACATGTCAAGGAAACCGGACGCGAGGTACCGAAACATCCGATGATCTTCACGCGCTTCGCCGATTCGCAGACTTCGCATGAGGCGGCTATCGTCCGTCCGGCGGTTTCGGAAAAGCTGGATTTCGAAGGCGAGCTCGCGGTCGTCATCGGCAAGACAGCGCGTCATGTGAAGGCGGAACACGCGCTCGGCTACGTCGCCGGTTATGCGTGCTATAACGATGGAAGCGTGCGTGACTGGCAGAAGCACTCGATTCAATTCATCCCCGGAAAGAACTTCCCGTCCACGGGCGGCTTCGGCCCATGGATGGTGACTAGCGATGAAATCGCCGATCCGGGCTCGCTAGACCTGGTCACGCGTCTCAATGGCGTCGTCGTGCAGCAGGCGAATACCAGCGACTTCATCTTCTCGATTCCAGCACTGATCGAGTACTGCAGCACCTTCACCGAACTTCATGCAGGCGACGTGATCATCACCGGAACCACAGGCGGCGTGGGCGCCTTCCGCGAGCCTCCGCTCTGGATGAAACACGGCGATGTGGTCGAAGTCGAGATTCAGGGCATCGGTACCTTGCGCAATACCGTGCGTGATGAGGCGGCCACTTGAGCGGCGGATGCAAACGACAGGAACTTTCTCGTTGCTGAACCCGTGCAAGAGGACATAAGCAAATGACTCATCAATTACACTCTGCCGACGTACTCATCGTCGGTGCTGGCCCGACCGGTCTGACGCTGGCGAATTTGCTCGGGCAGGAAGGCGTCAATGTGATCCTGATCGATCGCAAGCCATCAACGGTCGGCGAGCCCCGCGCCGTGTCGATCGACGATGAATCGCTGAGAACCATGCAGGCAGCCGGACTGGCTGACGAAGTCTTGAAAGACGTTGTACCCGGTTACGGTGTTCATTACTACACACGACCAGGTGGAAGATGCTTCGCCAAAGTGGAGCCAACCGCGAGCGAATATGGTTTTCCACGCCGTAACGCCTTTCGGCAACCGTTGTTCGAAGCAAGCTTGCGCCAAGGATTGAAACGGTTTTCCAATGTACACGTACGCTTCGGGCACAACCTGGTGTCATTCGGCAACTCGCACGCCGGCGTGAAGGCGCAGATCGAGGTCGAAGGTGGAAATCCGATTACCGTACAGGCAAGGTATATGGTGGGCTGCGACGGCGGCCGCAGCCCAGTGCGGGAAATGCTTGGCATCGTGCTAGCGGGTTCGACCTTCAAATCGCGCTGGCTGGTGCTGGACACCGAAGATGACGATGATCCTTTCTGGCAGACGCGTGTCTATTGCGATGCGCGCCGTCCGGTAGTCGATGTGCCAGGGCCGCATCATACGCGGCGCTTCGAATTCATGATTCATCCGGACGAAAACGGCGACGACGCCATGCAGCCGGAAACAATGGCGGAATTGTTGCGCCCATTTCGCGGCGACCGACCGACCAACATCATCCGCAAGGTGGTCTACACCTTTCACGCCCGCATGGCTGAACGCTGGCGCGTGCAAAGCGTTTTTCTGGCCGGCGACGCGGCGCATCTGACTCCGCCTTATGCCGGACAAGGCATGAACAGTGGCGTGCGTGATGCGCATAACCTGGGCTGGAAGCTTGCGGCCGCCATCCGTGGCCGGATTACCGATGCGGCACTGGACTCTTATGAAATGGAACGGCGTGGACACGCCTGGGCATTGATCCGTCTCGCGCTCAACCTGGGTGAGGTCATGGCGCCGCGATCGCGTTTTCATGCGTGGCTGGCGCATACCTTCTTTTCGCTGACGAGATATGTCCGTCCGGTCAATGACTATTTCCTGCAAATGCGATTCAAGCCCAAGCCGCGCTATGACGCCGGCTTGCTTGGTCCTGTGGACACACTGGGCAAGTTCAGCTTGCGCGGACGCATGTTTCCCCAACCTAGGGTGGCATGCAGTGGGCTGGAAGACACGCCGCTCGACGACGTGATCGGCAACCGCTTCGCCATCATTTGTTATGCACCGGATTCGATTGATGCGCTTATGGCGCCGACGCATCCGCTCTGGGATGCGCTGGATATGGCACGCATCGTGATTCATCAAAAGGACAGTCCGCACTTCAATTTAAAAGACCACCCGTCATGGATTCAGGTGAGCGACAAGAACGGTCTGTTGAAAAACTATCTTGCCGCGCACCACGGAAAAATGATTCTGGTGCGTCCCGACCGCTATGTCGCCGGCGTTTTCGACAGGGCAGATGAAAGCCATTTCGCAGATGACCTAGCGAGAAGCATGGGAATCACGCTGGCTGCAAAACCAATGTCGGCCGGTAGTCGTGCCGCTGCTTGAAACAATGAGGAAAGTCATGGGTAATCTACAAACCGATACGCCGCTCCAATTGTATTTTCTGCATATCACGAGCGAGAAGCCCGACAGGTTGGCCGATTTCTATGAAGGTCAGATGGGTTTGCAAAAATCGAAGGATGGCGATAGCTGGGTAATGCGCGGCGGCGCCCGTTCGGCGGTAATCAGCCTTGGTCCATCGGCATCGCTGCTGTATCCCGCCTATGCCGTGGACAGCCAGCAGAGTCTGGTGAAACTGAAAGAACGCCTGCGGGCAAACGGCGTGGAGCTGGAGCCGCTCAGTAGTCCGCTGTATCGCGAAGGAGCATTTCTGGTTGTGGATCCTCAGGGACGCAAAATCGCTTTCGGCGAAAAGATCTCGACGCAAATCCAGGATGCGATGCCAGCTCGCCTGCAGCACACGGTTTTCCAGACGACCGAGCTCGAGACGGTGGTGAAGTTCTATACGGATGCGATAGGGTTTTCTGTCTCCGACGAAGTGGTGAATGAGGAAGGAAAGACCATGGTGGTTTTTCTCCGCTCAGATGATGAGCACCATTCGCTGGCCTTCTTTCGCGGCTCGAAAAACGAATGGGATCATCACTGCTACGAGACCAATGAATGGAACGATATCCGCGACTGGGGCGACAGCTTTGCCAAGCTGAGGATTCCGATCTTTTTTGGCCCGGGACGGCATGGTCCCGGCAACAACCTGTTCTTCATGGTCACAGACCCGGATGGTAACCGGCTCGAGTTTTCGGCGGAACTGCAGCGCGTTTCTCCCGAGGTGGCACCGGGCATCTGGGAGCATGGAGAGTACACGCTCAACTCCTGGGGAAGTGCCTGGATCAGAACCTGAACGTCCGCAACGTGCATTGTTGCCGGTCGTGTAGAGAATCCGGCCGACACCTGTTCTAGCCTATCGGTCTCCAGCCTTTCCTGTCGGAGCCGAAGGCTGGATGGGCGCCGGTGCGTCTCTGTCTCATACAGGGGCATCAGCGTAACGCGAATCATGTTTGCCCAAGCGAGGCGGCAGAACAACTGCCCCTCCGATCCTCGATGCCATGCAGTTAAATCACCGTCTTGCTTGCGCCGATAAAGAACGGCGTTTCTAAAGGATACATCATGTCGATGTTGTTTCAGAACCAGAAGGATTTCTGGTCCGGGCTCATTTTTATTGTCATTGGCGCAGTGGCCGTCTACATCGGGGGCGATTATGCGATGGGCACCGCCGGCCGCATGGGGCCTGCATACTTTCCCACCATACTCGGTAGCCTGCTTGCCATTATTGGCGCTATTGCGGTTGTTAGATCGGTAGCGACCTCCGGGGAGGCAATCGAGAAATTCACGATCAAGGGCATGACCCTGGTGATCGTTTCGACCTTGCTGTTCGGCTTCGTGGTGCGCGGCGCAGGCCTGGCGATCGCCGTGGTGCTGGTGGTGCTGCTCAGCGGACTGGCCAGCATCCGGTTCAAGTTCGTGCCCTTTCTGGCCGTAGCAGGCGGTCTGGCCGTCTTCAGCGTGCTGGTGTTCGTCAAGGCCCTGGGCTTGCCGATGCCAATGTTCGGCCCGTGGCTCGGCTTCTAAGGGGAAGGGATAATGGAAATTCTAAATAACCTCGCACTGGGCTTCGACACCGCGCTGACCTTGTCCAACCTGCTGTACTGCCTGATCGGCGTCTTCCTCGGTACCGCCATCGGTGTGTTGCCGGGCCTCGGGCCGGTGGCCACCATTGCGATGCTGTTGCCGATCACCTTTTCGCTGCCACCAGTGTCGTCGCTGATCATGCTGGCCGGTATTTACTACGGCGCGCAGTATGGAGGGTCGACCACGGCTATCTTGGTCAACCTGCCAGGCGAATCGTCGTCGGTGGTCACCGCGCTCGACGGCTACCAGATGGCACGCAACGGCTACGCCGGCAAGGCGCTGGCCACGGCTGGAATCGGTTCCTTCTTCGCCGGTACGGTGGCCACCCTGTTGCTGGCCTTGTTTGCGCCGCCACTGGCCGAACTGGCGCTCAAGTTCGGTCCGGCCGAATATTTTTCGCTGATGGTGCTGGGTCTGGTGGCGTCGGTGGTGCTGGCGCACGGCTCATTGCTGCGTGCGATCGGTATGATCATCCTGGGCTTGTTGCTGGGTCTGGTGGGCACCGACGTGAACTCGGGCACGCCGCGCTACACCTTCGATGTGCCGCAACTGGCAGATGGCATCAACTTCGTGGTGGTCGCCATGGGCATGTTCGGCCTGGGGGAAATCATCCGCAACCTGGAAGACCAGCACAGCCGCGACCTGACCATCAAGAAAGTCACTGGGCTCATGCCGAGCAAGGACGACTTCAAGCGCATCGTAGCGCCCATCCTGCGCGGCACCGCGCTCGGCTCGGCGTTGGGTGTCCTGCCCGGCGGCGGCGCGATGCTCTCGTCGTTTGCTTCCTATTCGATCGAGAAGAAGATTTCGAAGAATTCCGCCCAGTTCGGCAAAGGCGCCATTGAAGGTGTGGCCGCACCAGAAGCTGCCAACAACGCCGGCGCGCAAACTTCCTTCATTCCGATGCTGACCCTGGGGATTCCATCCAACCCGGTAATGGCATTGATGATCGGCGCCATGATTATCCAGGGCATCCAGCCGGGACCGGCAGTGATGACGGAACAGCCGGCGCTGTTCTGGGGCATCATCGCCTCGATGTGGATCGGCAACTTCTTCCTGATCGTGCTGAACCTGCCGATGATCGGGCTGTGGGTGCGCATGATCATGGTGCCTTACCACTTCCTGTACCCGGGCATCCTGGTGTTCTGTGCGATTGGCGTATTCAGCTTGAACAACAGCGAATTCGACGTGTTCGTGATGGCAGGCTTCGGATTGTTCGGCTATATCTGCGCCAAGCTTGAGATGGAAGCCGCACCGATGCTGCTGGGCTTTATCATCGGGCCGATGATGGAAGAGTACCTGCGGCGTGCGCTGCTGCTGTCGCGCAGTGATCCGATGGTGTTTTTGCAGCGTCCGATCAGCGCCACGATGTTGATCGTGTCGGCGATTGCGATGGCAGTAGTGCTGCTGCCATCCCTGCGAGCGAAACGGGAAGAAGCGTTCGTCGAGTAAGCGATGACATTACTGAATACATTACCGGGCGTGCGCGATGTCTGATACAGGCACGCAGGAGGGTGGAAGGTACATCTTTACCGAAGACGAGATACGCTCGGTCTTGCTCGGGTTGATGTTGACGATGGCCTTGGCCGCACTTGATCAGACCATCATCTCGGTGGCATTGCCTACGCTGGCGACGGACCTGCAGGGTCTTGACCTGATGGCATGGGTGGTGTCGGCCTATCTGATCAGTGCTGCGGTGGTTACTCCTGTCTTCGGCAAGCTGAGCGACCTGTACGGGCGACGAATAACGCTTTTGTCCGCCATTTGCCTGTTCATGCTGGGCGCCGCCTGCGCTGCTATTTCGCAATCGATGTGGCAACTGGTGATTGCACGCGTGGTGCAAGGACTGGGGAGCGGAGGCCTGATCGCCGTATCGCAGGCGGCAATTGCCGATGTGGTATCGCCGCGGGAACGCGGACGGTATCAGGTATATTTCAGCACCGTGCACTTGGTATCCAACGCGGTCGGCCCGTTGCTGGGAGGACTGCTGACGCAATATCTGTCCTGGCGCTGGATCTTTGGATTCAACCTTGTTCTTGGCGCGCTGGCGTTTTTCGCTTGCGGCAAGGTACTGACCCGTCTGCCGGTGCCCAGGCTCAAGCGCCCCATTGATTATCCCGGCGCGCTACTGTTAAGTGCCGGATTGACCTTGCTGCTGTTAGGCCTGACCCAGATTGGCAAGGCAGCATGGCCGCCCGGTCCGGTAACGGCATTTCTATTCATCGGCGCCGCAATTCTGCTTGCCTGTTTCCTTGTGCATGAGAGCTACGCCACCGAACCGATCCTTCCTTTGCAGCTGTTTCGGCTCCCGGCGGTCTCCATCAGCTATGCGATGCTTTTCATCGCCTACATGCAGCTCGTTGCGCTATCGGTGTTGATTCCAATGCGCGCGCAGACGGTTCTTGGCCTGTCGACCAGTGCTGCGGCGTTGTATTTGATGTCCATGACCTTGTCCGGCCCTGTCGGTGCGTTCCTCGCCGGGAAGCTCATGGCGCACACCGGAAGAGCAAAGTGGTGCCAGGTTGCCGGTGCTGCGTTTGTAGCCACAGGTCTTTCGGGGCTCGGGCTGATGGATGAACATCCTCCCCGACTGACGTTCGCGCTACTGATGCTGATTGGCGCCGGCGTCGGATGGCAGCTTCCCACATCGCTGGTAATGATACAGAACGCCGTCCCTGCCGGTCACGTCGGCGTGGCTACCGCTACCGCTGCATTCTTCCGATCATTGGGCGCGGCAATCGGTACTGCAGTCCTTGCCGCGCTTCTGGTGTCTTTGCTCGAGGAAAAAGTTTCGTCTGCGCTAAGAGCAACAGCCGGGAACAACGTGATGAGCCTGCTGATTGACGGCAGCGTGAAAGCTTTGAGACAAGCTGAGCAGGAACAGCTACTGAAGGCCGCATCCGAGGCGTTCCGCGATCTATTCCTGATTAGTGGCGCATTCGCCTTTGTCGGCTTATGCCTATCCCTCTGTCTCCCCGACACAAAATTAAGCGGAAAAGACCCCGGTTCTCAAGCATAAAAAGAGTGCCGGACAGCGAATGCCCGCTCGATTGCGATAAAAATTAAAAAATAAAAAACTAAATAAATTATCAAAATAAGACAAAAATATTGACTTTAAAAATAATAATAATCATATTATGAATTTGTATCACTGAAGAAGCCTTAAACCAAAACTGCCGGTGTGGGCCGGCAAGGGAGACATTATGAAGCACTATTTAGGACCTATTCTGGTAACAGCCGGCCTGAGCGCGCCTGTAATTGCGATGGCGGAATCGAATCTGGCGATTTATGGCGTCGTCGATGCCGCAGTCGAATCCATCAAGTCCGGCGACGCAAGGGCGCTACGCGTGCAATCCGGCGGTCTTTACCAATCCCGTATAGGCTTGAGAGGCAGCGAAGACATGGGTGGTGGACTAAAGGCCATTTTCAATCTGGAAAATCGCTATAACCTCGATGATGGCTCGCTCGTGCAAGGCATTTTGTTTGGCGGACGCGCAGTGGTCGGATTGTCCGGCAACTGGGGCACGGTTACGGCAGGACGCGAATACAATCCGATCTATCAGATCAAGGTGTATTCCAATCCATTCGGAGTCGATCCCTACAGCGTGACGCAGGTGTTGATGCGTGGCGGCGCATCGAGGGCAAACAACGCGTTGCGCTACGATAGTCCAACCTGGTCCGGCATATCGGTCGGTGCCATGTACAGTGCCGGCGACGAGAATCCCGCGAATTCAAGTGCGGGACGGCATGCTGGTCTCAGCGTGCAGTATGCAAATGGTCCATTGTGGATGGGCGCAGCATGGAATCATGTGAACGTTGAGTCAGCCGCAACAGAAGATACCGATGAATGGCTGATCGGTGCACGTTATAACTTCGGTCCTGCGAGCCTGTATGGTAATTACTGGGAATTCAAGACAGCCAACCGTACAACGCCCGATGCAGAAACGGTAGGCTGGGTACTGGGCGCTACGGTCAAGGCGGGTGCACGCGGCCTGGTCCTGGCAAGCTATGGGGTTCGGAATTCGCGTAGTCCGGCAGCGGTGGCGAATGACGATGCGGATCAATTCCTGATCGGATACGAATACAGCCTGTCCAAACGAACTACGGCATATACGCAGTTCACAACCATCACGAACAAAGGGCGCTCCAATATCACGGTCAGTGGCTTCGCCAATACTGGCGCTGGTACGGCCAATGTCTCTGATCCACGGGCCTTTCAAGTCGGGATACGCCATACGTTCTGATTTCATGGGATTGTGCTCAGTTTTATTTATCTGCGATTCAACAACTAATGCAGACCCGCGAGCACTACAACAATGCGAGAAATGTTGTAAAAACGCTAAATTTATACGAATATTGATACCCGTAAAGCGAGCGCTAAACTACCAGACCGCTTTGGAATTCTTCTTTACGTCTCCAGTTGAAAGAATAATTCTGCTGATATCGGAGCACCTATTTGATGAAACATTCCGATAGGTCGATTTACTGTTCGAATCCAAATGAATCTAGGGCGCCCACTATGTGATCCCGTAGGTGAGATCCAGCATTGGAGAATGCGTCACCGGGAAAACAAAAAGCCCGGTCACATGACATGGACCGGGCTTTTTGCTTGAATTCGTTGGTGGGTCGTGAGTGGCTCGAACACTCGACCTACGGATTAAGAGTTCCGTCTGCTACTTGGCCGCCAGACAAGGCAGGAATTAGGGACGGCAGAGAGAGTTGTCTAATACTCCGCGTATTTCAACTGGCCGCAAAGCCGCGAAACATTAGGGTGGTTTTCTCTTATTAGACGTGATTAGCGACGAAACATTAAGCGTTGTCCCAGCAATTCTTCGTGCTACATTGCTGTTTTGCAACCAGCTTCTTCGAAATCTTGGACTTAAATAAAAACTCAACTCAGTCGAGCACAGCAGCGCGAAAGTTAGAAAAGAGGCATATAAAAATTTTCGTAGCGTTGTTTGCCTTAGGTGTCGGAGCAGCGACCATCGGGGCCGGAATTTATGAAATTCTCCACTTAGGCAAACCAAGAGGCAGCTTTCTTCCACAAGGCGCCGTACCAGTTATGGCGGCGGTACTTTTCGTCGTTATAAAGTTTCTCGAATTTGACGACAAGCGATCATCGGAAAAGAAAATAGCCAAGATTGAAGAGCGCGCTCTCGAGCATCCTGAGAAGCCTCAGCTGGCATGGGACTTGGCGCGTGCGAAGCTAGAAAGTTACCTTGATCGAAATTTGTCGCAAGTACGATCAATCTATTGGCTCACATTGTTCGTAATGGCATGTGGGTTTGGATTTGTCCTGTATGGGCTTATGAGGGCATTTGACGAACCAGAAAAACTGGCTGTATCCATAGTTGCGTCGGCATCCGGGGTAATAATCAGCTTTATTGGTGGGTCGTTTATCCTTATCTATAGATCTATACTGTCACAGTCGCGAGATTACGTCACGGTTCTCGAGCGTATTAACGCAGTAGGGATGGCGGTCCAAGTGATCGAGAACATCCCAGATGACATGGCTCAGCTTAAACACGAAACGACTGCGGGTCTGGCAAAGCAACTATTGGGGCTTTATGCAACACGTCCCGATACTAGGACGCCATCTGCACCTGGTTCGGAGTGACTGTCCCGCGCCAACGACACTTCACGTAAATCTCTGTGGTCGTCACAGATTCATGACCGCAAAGCACCTGAATTTTTTCCAATGACACGCCACTGAGCAACATGGCCGTGGCTCCTTTTCCCTTGAGATCGTAGAAGCCGAAGTTCTCGACCTTGGCCTTCTTGCGATATCGCTGCAGCATCGAGCATAGGCCGCTGTAGGTGTATGGCTTCCCCTTCTTCGTGTGGATAAGGGGCATACCAAAAAACGGGCCCAGCGTGCCGTATAGCGACTGCAGGACAGCGTCGATCTCCGGTGTGATTTCGATATCGAGGTCCGCGCCGGTCTTTCCCTGCTTCGTCCGGATAACCCGCTTCTTCGTGCCTTGGTCAATCTTCGTCGTGATGTTTTTGGACGTCCAGTTCATGATGTTCTCAGGCCGCTGCAAGGTGCGGTAGGTCAGATCCATGAAGGCCCGGACTGGCTTCTCAGTGATCGCATACACGGCATTGAATTCGGCATCCTCGACATATCGTTCCCGCTTCTGTTCCGGATTGCGCTTGATGCCAACGCATGGATTCAGCTTGATGCCGGAGTCCGGTTGCCGAAGCATCCAGCTGAACGCCGCTGACAGGCACGACTTCTCACGGTTTGCACGCACCGGACGGCCGTCCTGCGCGCCAATGTCCAGATATTGCGCAACGTGAAAGGGCTGCACCTGCGACGGAAGCATCGCGCCGAAGAAGTCCTTTAGCACCGCAACGTCCTTCTTGTAGTCTTCGTATGTTCGTTGAGCAAGGCCGCGCTGAGCCTTCGACAGCCCGACGCTCTTTTCGCAATACAGCACGAATTCATCCAGCCAGTACGTCATGGTCCCGAAGGTGCCAGTGGCGTCGTTATAGTGCTCAGCCTTGGCTTTGGCCTCGGCCAGATCCGCCCCCAATCGTTCCCAGCGGTTGTCCTTATGGACGTAGTAGAACGCTCCATGCTTCGGGTATAGCCTGGCGTGTTTCTTCGGATCTAGCCCGAGTTGGTTTGTTTTGCTTTTGCGTCCCATTGTCATAATTTACACTTTCGTGCTGACTAGCCTGACTTTGGCATTCCGGCCGTGCTTCTGACGGAATGCCTCGATATTCGGTTGCCCTGAGCTAGAGAGTTCGTCAGGCACCCGAGGCGTTTACCGGGGGTGACCTGATCGAAGTAGGCTCGTGCGATCAGAGGCATGCCGTTCGGACGCACCTTCACATCTGTAAATCTGTTGTGTTTAAACCAGCGCACGATCGCGGCCGGCTGCGTCAACGGGTGAACAATTGCGAAGATTTCCTCGTTCGAGAGAAAAAGGGGATTTGCGCTCATGATGTGCTCCTATCCTGCTTTCCATAGTTCGGCGTCAACGCGCCGGAATTCCACTACCCAGATCCAAGGGTTTGCCGCCCAGCTGCCGGCGCCGTTGATAGCTTCCCAAAGCGTGCGGTATGAATCTACCGGGTTGATGCCCATCTGGCAGCTCGGGTTGCTGTAGTCGAGCCAGCTGTCCAATTCCCGTCGGATGCCCTCAGTGATCGCGTCCGCTTCACTGCAGTCGTTCAGCTGCTCAATGCGCACGCCCGTCACGTCCAGGAGAATGCGGCTCTGATTACGGCGCATGAACAGCGAAGATTTCCACTTCACTGGCTCAACTGGGCGGTCGTCATGGACAAGCGTATCGCCAGGATAGTCAGCGCGGTAATACAGGCCGCGTTGAATTGGATCTAAGCCAGGATCAGACGTACGGACATTTTCCAGTGGCGTCCAAGTTTCTTTTACCCAGAGCCGGTCGCCTGGCTGGCCGTAGGGGTTATCGCTCATCAGCCATTCGCGATTTCCCGGATCCATAACGTATTCATCAGACCATTCGCTCGGTTCCAACAGAGATGGTTTCCGGCGGGGCTTAGCTATCCGCCGCGTCTGCGTCTTCGATCCGTCGAGGATGGTGCGCACCATCGGCGCGCTGAAAAGGATAGGGCGTTCTTTCATGCTACGATGCGCTCCAAAAAAGGGAGGGAATATGTGGAAGTGGTTTCAGCGGGGTGCAGAATTTATAGTGATTAGCACAGTCATTTCGCTCTGCGTAATTGTGCTGCTTAAATTGTTGAGTTTTGAAAGCAAAATTATTTGGAGCGAAGAAGCAGCCGGATGGGTTCAAGCAATCGGCTCTATTTTGGCAATCGGCGTGGCGATATGGGTATCGCATGACCAGCATGTAAAACAGCAGGGTCGCGAGCAAGCACGCGAGACATATGAAGTTAGTGGAATTTTGTTCAGTCTCAGGGGGGAGCTGGAGTCGTCCCTGGCCGGAATTAAGCGCAATATCGGAACGTTGATTGAAGTGTCCCCTGGTCCAGAATTTAACGTTACGTATCCACTTCCTGAAGATCCGTTCGTAATCTACGCGGGGCTTATTCCAAAGCTGGGTATGATTCCCGACCATGTGCTCCGGACTCAAATTATTGAGACATATGCAAAAGCCAAAAGCTTGGTGCTGACTTTCATTTTTAATAATCAGCTGGTTGAAGAGCATGCCCTCGCTAAACAGCGGGCGGAGAATACCAAGCAGCCGGAGGACATCCAGGCGCAAGACAAGGCGTGGAATCACTTGAAGACTTATGGGATAACACTTCGTAGCAGCTACAGGAGTGCTATGAGCGACGCTGAGCAGCTTCTGATTAAATTGCCCAAACCTTAAATTGACGTGGCCACGCAAAATAACAGAGTTCTTCTTGAACCGTCGCTGCTCATAAATTGCAGGTATCGCGATACGGACTTCAGTTTGCTTCATGCTAGGATTCCCGCAAAAAGGGAGGGGTATGGAAAAGCTGAAATTTTGGGAGTGGATTGGCTATGCTCTTTTTGCGATTGCGGGAATCGCTGCAATTATTCTTATTGCCCGCGCGATTGGCGATGACGACACAGACTGGCCAGCCTGGGTTCAAGCGGTCGGCTCGATCATTGCGATTGGCATAGCAATCTGGATCCCTGCACGGCAACGGGAAAGGGAGCTCAAAGAAAAGCGCCTTCAGCAAGCTGAATTGGAGTTGATATTGGCGCAGCAGGTGTATTTTCTTCTGATTAATTTGCGCGATGAACTTAAGACCATCGAAAAATACTCGCATATGCCGCGACGTGTTTATCGCGATGAAGTCAGCCGTGTCTTTGAGGATATGTTGCAGCGAATTTCGGCTATTGAGGCTCGAGAGATCAATTGGATTCGCACCCAAAGTTTGTTTTTTGCACGTAACGCTATTTTTGATACCCACACGTCGCTTATGGAGCCTCGCCTTTTTGAGCACCCATACTCCGGTGAAGAAAAAGCCGTTTTGGCTACGCGAATCGAGGCTATCAACACGGAGGGACAGCGAGCACATAGAACCATGGCAGAAGCAGAGAAGGCCATTGAAAATTTGAAGTAGGCTCATACGAAAGATTCCGTTTTAAACAATTCCAAGTTGTTTTGCTTTGCCCGTCGAGTGGCTCGGGAATTCTTGGCATGGTGCTCGGCGTCATACCGCAGATGGCAACGCTGGCACCAGGCGCGCAGGTTTGCCGGATTGCAGTTCTCCGGCGTGTGGTCGAGATGGGCAATCGTAAGAACGACGTCGATCCACTTGCCGGTTCCTTCGTAGTCGAAATGACAAACACGGCCGAGCTGAACTCCGTTGTCGGCGTCGAAGACATAACCGTCCATGTCCATGAAAGTGTCTGCACTTTCACCAACGCCGCGAACGATCCGAGAACGGTTCGGTACCCCGCATCCTTCGCAGGCGTTTCCGGCGCGGGCTAGGATTGCTGCCCGGATTGCCTTCCAGTTCGCCGGGTACCGCCCCTTGTTCTCTGGCTTGATCGGCATAGTGCTTACGCTGCTTCCTGCAGCTGGTCGCCAATCTCGGAAATGAGACTGACGTGGACCTCGCTCTGGATTATGGTCAGCAGCTTAGCTGCGTCTTTCTCGGTCGGGTGTACCTGCACACGGAAGCTGATCACGACTGTGCCGCCTTCCTGACAGGTGAACTTGAAGTGGTCTACTTTGGATTCCGAAAAGGCGATATCGTCCTCGTCGTGTACACCGTGGTGCACACGGAATTGCATTTGCTCGAAGGTGTCGTCCCATTTAAGTGCGCCCAGCTTCGGATTGCGCAGGTTAGGCGCATGGGTCTTGTCGTCGATCAGTTCACCCTGGACGGATTCGTCACGGAAGTAGATCGCGTTCTTGAGGGTCGAGGAGAACATCGAGAGTGCATCGTTTGACATACGTGCATCGATAGCAAGGTCGCATGCAAGGATGTTGTCTTCGCCGTGTTTCTCAGTGCGGGCGTTAACGTTGGCGAGTTTTACGAGCTGGTGGTCGAATCGAACATTGTTAATCCTGTTTTTATGGTTGAGTTACGCAGCAAGCTGCTCGGCGAACTGACGGCCGTTCAAGGACGCATACAACCGCCTGGTTGCTGCTGCCAGGCTGGCCGGTAAGCCCGCTACTTGGACTGTCTCGCTTGGCTGGGACGACCCGCCGGGAAGAGAAAACCTGTAAAGGGTGCGAACACGAAAATAAGTATCTGGCATTTGGCAAGGTCATCTGGATCTGCCTTAGCAAAGATCACAAAGGCAACCGCCGCAACCACGGCAAACGATGCAAGGGGGATATGTGAACGACGAACCTATTTTTACATCCACGGGACAGGCGCTGTCTGTCTCGTTCTTGATCATGTCGGTCGAGGCACGGCAGAAGAATGCGTTCCGCCTGGTGCTCATGCGCATCATTGAATCGGTGGAGGAGCCCAGCGCTCGCCTGCGTGCATGGTACAAGGAACTCCAGGGGGAGCCGGGCACGGTCAACTTTGCTGGTCTAGACCCTTACGAGGTGCGCGGCCAGTGCGCCATGGTGGCCCGGGAAGTTCAGGATCACCTGCCGGCGCCAGAGCGGGATGTGGTCTGGCGAAGTACGGACAGCAAAAAGAGAAGGGCGAGGGAGTACTCGGCTTCGCTCGCTACGTCCGGCCGCAGCTCACCATTACTGACGAGATTGCCCTGCGCGCTGGTCTATGGATACTTCGATAGTAACTTGCGCAAGCCGAAGGACGAAAAGAAGAATATCGGCGGCCTGTCATACCAGGAGATCAGCGAAGAGCGCGGTATTCATGTGAAGACGCTCAAACGTGCAAATTCCATCATTGCTGGCACGTCCAACATCCTTATGGAAATGGCACACGAACGGCTGACACCGATGTTCTTAAGAGACGGGCTTATTAGGATGTAACACAAGGATCGGGACTAGGATGGTAGCAATCCTTGTTCCGAAATTCTTGGGGCTAAGATTAAACCGAGACTTAATCTTCGCGACTTCTGCTACTTTCCAAGGCTGCGAACCGAGCTCTCAATTTTTTGCGGAGATCCTCCTCAGAGGACCACTGAATAAATCGGTGACCTTCAAGATCAAAATGTATTTTTTCTTTCTTGTTTGACAGTAAGATGAGTTCCTTGCCTAGAGCGTGCGCAAAGCCAGTTTCGTAATAACAGTTTGGTCTTGCTCCAGTTAGATCACACAAAACATATTTACTTTCCGCGATTTGCTCGAGAATTTGGTCCGAAATCTTTCCTGAATCTTGAACCTCGTCGATACGGACGCAATCTAACCCGAACTCATTAGCTACGGCCTTATAGGCGCCAGCATAGGCCGAGTCCATCTCTTCATCGCCAAATTTCATCACGACAAAGATTTGTTGTTTTGAAGGTTGAAGCGCTTTTTGGATCAAAGAAGAGAGGGCCTTAGCGGAATACCGACTTTGCACTTTTCCAAGGACCTCAGCTGTACAATCGTACTCAGCAAATGATTCCTCCTTGATTTGCTCAATAATGCTCTTATCTTCAGTGGCCTTGAGAGCTACTTTAGTCTTATAAATCTTTACGAAAGTGGCATTCTTCATATTGAAGAGTTTCGGACCATGTTTCGTATTCAAGAGCACAACTTGGCCGTTAACAAAAGGAACGACCACGTCGTTAATTATTGCCTCTTCGCTGTAGTTATAAAACGTATAGAACGAGCTGTACTCAATACGAGCATGATATTTCATAGTTCAAGTAAATTAGATTGTCAAAATGCAATTTATAACATGTATTAAGCCAAGCTCACAAAGTGCATTACGTAAATGTTTCTCATGGTCTACGATATGACCATACTGCAAATCAGTGTGACTAAAACCCGCCTCTGAGCGGATTTTTCCTTTTTGATGCCCCATAACCTTGGGATAGATTCTGTCTGGAGCACAGGTTAGAATGTTGCTCATGAGCTATGAAGACCATCAAAAGCAGTTAATGCGCAGGCAGAATGAAGAGATCGCGAGGAAGAATAGCGAAGGCGGGGGTGAAGCTGTTGTAGGTATCTTAGGCCTGCTCTGGCTAATGGTCATTTATCTCCCGTTTGTGATCATTGCGGTAGCAGTCGGTATCTACGCAAACAAGCACTGGGGTTTTCAAACTTTTCCTGCCTTCATTACAGCTGTCCTGGTGGCGTTTGCAGCCTACTTTCTAATCAACCTCATTGAATCGTTTTCAGACGGATTAAAGGAAGAGGGCAATTACTGGTATATCCCGATAAAGCTCTTTGTACTTGTGACAGTAACTGGAGCTCCGTTCGTTTTGGGATACCAGTTAGGCGCGTCGGCAGTTGATAGCAATCACCCTTGGCAACGTATGTTAGCCGGTGGTTTTGTAGGGCTGCTTCTCGCTGGACCGGCATACGCTCAGGTCATTTTGTCAAATAAGGAAGGCTACTGAACACTAGCGCCGCCAAAGAAATTTGATGTAGCAAAGCTTTTGGAGCCCGCACCTTAATAGGTTGCGGGCTTTGTTGTTTTCAGGCTGCCGATTGTCTCTTACTCCCTCCCAGTGGAGTTGGCTTACCAGTGATCGACTAGAGTCCTTCGTTCACTGGCTTTCTATTCGAGGCCGCCAGCGTGATCCGAGTGGCGGTATGAGTTACGGCCACAGTTGCAGACGAACCAAGGCCCGGCGGGACCCAGACGTGAGCAATCGTGTGCTGCTCCCAACCGCAGTGCATCGCGGTGTTCCGCTTGGCGCGGACTGCCACACTTACGAGCGCATGATCTTCTACCTTCAACAGCACACCAAGAACGGACGCTGGGTGATCGACTCGTCGTTCCCTGTAAATGCTCACCGTGTGCAGGATTCGCGGGATGCACCGGAATGGCTGGAAGCCAAGCGCCTGTTCGGATTCCCACTATCGCCGGTTCAAGAGTTCCTGCTCACTAAACATACAGGCAACGCAGTGAAGCGATCACCTCTGCAAACACTTAAGCCGCGCCTTCAGAACGTCGGCTCCCGGCTCAAGGTGGTGGAGTCTGTATCTTGGCGTAGTGACAAGCAGAACAGTGTGCAGCGTGGATACAACTACAAGTGGCAGCAGGCCCGAGCCCGTTATCCACTCATCGATATCGGCTTGTTCGCATCGCCGGTCCGTATCCGTGAAAAAGAATGCGCGGCGCTCGGCACACCAGCGTGCCTGGCGCTGTTCGCCGGTTTTCAGGACCGCCATGCAAAGCTCATTGTGTTTGAGGCGGGAAAGGGCGTTGTCCATGGACTTTGCGGAGCAAACAAAGAATTGCGGAGCAAAAGAAAACGGCCTCCTTGTCTGGAAGCCGCATATTCATTGGTGGGTCGTGAGTGGCTCGAACACTCGACCTACGGATTAAGAGTCCGCTGCTCTACCAACTGAGCTAACGACCCAACGAGGCCCGAATTATAGCAACATTTCGCTCAAGCGGAAGGGGCGCGTTATTAAATTGTTCTTCCTGCTGGAATGCATCGTTTCATCCGCAGGCATGTACCTGCAGATGCCTTGTTGCATCACTTCTTTGCAGAGCACGCCGGCAATGTCGGCCGGACCGTGGCAAGCGCCGGAAGATCGTCAGGACCAGCGGTGTTGTTGGTAAATGTACAGCCGTAGTCGGGTTCGGCGATTACCGATGGCGTCAACATGTCATCACCAGCTGGCTTGATGCCGCGTTGTTCCCAATCCGTCATGGCCTGGAACGCCGACACCTGTTCCGCCACGGAAAAATCGCAGTGACTCGGTGCACGGATCGCTCGTTGTACCAGCAGGTTGTCGGTGCCTTTTTCTATGGCACGCTTGCGATAGATCTGTTCCATGTGAAATGGCACGTACATGTCGCCCAAGGTATGCAACGTAACTACAGGCACATCAAATTCGGCATTGACCTTTGGCACCCAGCGCAGGCGATCGCTGCGCAGACGATTGGCATCGCGTGCGGCTTTGATGCGGAGAATATCCTTGTTCATTGCAGCTTCATCTACGGTAAACGGCATCAAACTGAAGACAGGGGACTGCGGGTGCGGCGCCACAGAGCGGGGCTGAGAGGTGCGAAGAGGCGTAAAGACGAAGGCTAATATCGTCAGGGGGCTTTTGTTTGGGTTATTGAGGTTTCTGGATGAATTCGGGATTTAGTCGCATATAGCTGGACGACTTCTTCCCACTTAAGGGGAAGGTTGGGATGGACACGGGCGTGGAGGCGTGAAGTGGTTATGCAGAATCAGGGGCTTGCTCGACCTTCACACCCCCACCCTAACCCTCCCCCTACAAGAGGGAGGGGATTTGACGGTGGATGGTAGTGGAGTTTGTTCGACTCATTTACACGGGTTGTATATTCAATTCGTCAGAACGGAACACCAGACTGGTTCGTTAGCCCTCATCAATCCACCCAAATCAACCCATCGCCGAAGTCACCTTCAACACTTCCTCCGCGGTCGTTGCACCTTCACTGATCTTGAGCGCGCCGGCAATCCGCAACGGCTTCATGCCGTCGGCGATGCTTTGTTTGCGCAGCGCATGGATATCGGTTTCTTCCTTGATCAGCCGGGAGAAGGGTTGCGTAATGTTGAGCAGTTCGTACAAGCCGGTACGGCCGCGATAGCCGGTCTGGCGGCATTCGGGGCATCCGACGGGCCGGTAGATCTTGTCGGGCCTGGGCAGTTTCCAGCCTTCGGTCAGGCCGTTCCAGACATCGTCATTGAGTTCGCCGTCGGGTTGCTTGCAGTCGGGGCACAGCGTGCGCACCAGGCGCTGCGCCATGATGCCGATCAGTGTGGCTTCAAGCAGGTAGTACGGGACGCCGAGTTCGAGCAGGCGCATCACCGCGGATGGGGCATCGTTGGTATGCAGCGTCGACAGCACGAGGTGGCCGGTGAGGGCTGCCTGGATCGCCATCTCTGCGGTTTCAAGGTCGCGAATTTCGCCGACCATGATGATGTCCGGGTCCTGGCGCATCAGGGCGCGTACGCCGTCGGCAAAGGAGAGGTCGATGCCATGCTGCACCTGCAT
Source organism: Herbaspirillum sp. GCM10030257 (assembly GCF_042666555.1). Taxonomy (NCBI): domain Bacteria; kingdom Pseudomonadati; phylum Pseudomonadota; class Betaproteobacteria; order Burkholderiales; family Oxalobacteraceae; genus Herbaspirillum; species Herbaspirillum sp. GCM10030257. Next base: position 309,144 of record NZ_JBHTDH010000003.1, on the reverse strand, counting down.
CTGGTTGAACGAGCCTTCCACCATCTCGATCGGGTCTTCGACCGTGCAGACGTTGACTTCGGAAGTGGCCAATGCCTTGAGCGTGGTGTACAGCGTGGTGGTCTTGCCAGAGCCGGTCGGACCGGTCACCAGGATGATGCCGTGCGGTCGTGCGGTCAATGCATCCCAGCGTTGCGCATCATCGAGCGGGAAGCCGAGTTCGGGCAGTGTCTTGACCACGACGTCCGGGTCAAAGATACGCATCACCAGCTTTTCGCCGAAGGCGGTTGGCAAGGTCGACAGACGCAATTCAATTTCCTGCCCGCCGCCGGTCCGTGTCTTGATGCGGCCGTCCTGCGGGCGGCGCTTTTCGATTACGTCCATGCGGCCAAGCAGTTTGATACGGGCGGTCATCGCGATCATGACGGCAATGGGTACCTGGTAGACCTGATGCAGGACGCCGTCGATACGAAAACGGATTACGCCGAGGTCGCGTTTCGGTTCGAGGTGGATATCCGATGCGCGTTGTTCAAATGCATATTGCCAGAGCCAGTCGACGATGTTGACGATGTGCTGGTCATTGGCATCGAGCGTCTTGTTGGCCTTGCCGAGTTCAACGAGTTGTTCGAAATTGCTGCGCAGTGAAACATCCTGATTGCCGAATTTGTTGGCACCCTTGATGGACTTGGCCAGTGTGAAGAACTGGCTGGTGTATTGCGCGATGTCGAGTGGATTGGCAATGACCAGGCGAACATTGCGGCGCGTGATTTTCGAGATCTCGGCCTCCCACTCTATCGAGAGCGGTTCTGCGGTGGCGACGATGACTTCGCTCTGCGTGAGTTCGACCGGAAGGATATTGAAGCGCGTGGCATAGGTGGCGGACATCACATCGGCCACCTTGGTGAAATCGATCTTGAGCGGGTCGATGCGTAAAAAGGGCAGCTTGACCTTGCCCGCCATCCATTCGGTCAGCCAGTCTAGCGTCAGCAGTTTGTGCGGCGGCTGCGCGGACTGCACCTTGCACTGTGCGACCGCGGTCAGCGGATGCATGGCCATGGTAGCGTTGCGCAGCAGGGCCTGAGCCTGGTTGAACTGAGCCTTGACCTGCGCTTTTTCCACGATGCCGTCCGCCAGCAGCCATGTGAAGATCTGCTGCAGGTCCAGTCCCCTGGACGCAGGCTTGGTCGTACTCTGCGCCGGCTGCTCGAGTTTCGTGCTCATTCCGCTGTATCCTCGGTTCTGGCTTGCCGTGCCATGTGCCAGGCCTTGAGCCCGTTGACCCACGACTTGGTGGGGAGTTTGGTCGCACTGGTGACCTGCTTGCCACGCTCATGCAATGCGGCGAAGTCGAGTTCACGTTGCGTCTTGAAGGCGACGGCGACGACATTGCCCTCATGGACGGGCGCGAGGCACATCACGTCAGCGAAGGCATAGCGCATGGCCTTGTAGTTCTTGTTGTAGCTGGGATGGTCACCGAACAGGTTGACTGTGAGGATGCCCTGCGGCGTCAGGCAGGCGTTGCAGGCTTCGTAGAACTCGGGCGTGTCGAGCACCGGGCCTTTGGCGGTCGCGTCATACAGGTCGACCTGCAACACATCCACGGTGCCGTGATTGGCCGGGTCGCTGACGAAGTCCAGCGCATCCATTTCAATCACAGCGAGGCGCTCGTCGTCTTCCGGCAGGCGAAACATCGAACGGCAGACGGTGATCACGCTCGGATTCAGCTCGACGGCAGTCACATGGGCTTCGGGAAAATGCTTGTTGCTGAACTTGGTCAGCGCGCCGGTACCCAGGCCAAGCTGGACGATGCGGTCCGGCTTTTCAATGAACAGCATCCAGGCCATCATCTGCTGCGCATATTCCAGTTCGATCCAGTCGGGTTTGCGGATGCGCATTGCGCCTTGTATCCACTCGGTGCCGAAGTGCAGGAAGACGACGCCGTCCTGTTCCGACAGCGTGATAGGTTCGAATTTCGGCTTGCGCGGCTTGGCCGGCGCTTTCGCCTTGCCGGGGCCGGCTTTGCGATTGGCTTGCGCTTCCATGGAATTGCGTTTGATGAGCATGGCTGATGTCTGACTAGGTCCGGCTGGGTCCGGCGTCTTGGCCCTGTTAGGCTGAGACGCCCGGGAAATGTTTCTGCCATTCTACAGAATGATGTTCTTCCATTGCGCCAGTTTTTCGTCGAACGACAACTGGGCGTTGGCCGGGGAAGACGAAGGCAGGACCAGGGTTTCAAAACCGGCATCGGCAAACTGGGGTGCAAATTTGCCGGAAGTCTTGCCGTTAAAGCAAACCCGGCGCAGCTTCGGGCATTGCTGCCGTAGAAGCGCAAAATCGTTGGCCTGCGCGCGGCGGATATCAGCATCCAGGCTGCCTTCCCGTTCGCAAAGTGCGATCACGTCCCACAAACCTATGCCGTGGGAAAGCACACGCTGCAGGCGTTGTTCATACGGCAACCCTGTCAACGGGTCGTCCAGTACCGCCGATAGCAGCCGCCAGAACTGATTCCGGGGATGCGCATAGTATTGATCGGCTGCAAGTGATGCAGCCCCAGGAAAGCTGCCAAGGATGACGATACGGGTCGAACGGTCGAGGACCGGCGGGAAGCCGGCGAGGAGGGCGGTAGATAAGGACGATGACATAGGGAAATTGTAGCAAGCGGTTCTGCGGGCAAGTGGCGGTTAATGTTATTGTTTGGGTCACAAGTGCGGGTCGCGAGTTCCGCCGGAGGTAGGTAATCCGGGGCCGGTTAAGGACATCATCGCGGGCGCAATGACAGGCTTTTGATGGAGGTTGAACGATGACCAGGAAAGTCATGGTGATTACTGGCGGCAGCCGCGGTATCGGTGCTGCCACCGCCCAGTTGGCCGCAACCCGCGATTATGCGGTGTGTATCAGCTATGTGCGCAACCGTGATGCCGCCGATGAAGTCGTGCGTGCCATTGAGAATTCCGGTGGGGAAGCAATCGCGGTACAGGCCGACGTTTCGTCGCAGGAGGACGTGATCAAACTGTTCGAGGCGGCCGACAATACGCTCGGCACCGTTGATGCACTGGTCAACAATGCCGGCATCCTTGAGCACCAGATGCGCGTCGAAGATATGGATGCAGGGCGGCTGGCACGCATCTTTGCCACGAATGTTACGGGCAGCTTCCTGTGTGCAAGGGAAGCAGTGCGTCGCATGTCAACCGCACGCGGCGGCAAGGGTGGGGGCATTGTTAATGTGTCGTCGATTGCCGCACGCCTCGGTGCGCCGGGAGAGTACGTTGACTATGCGGCATCAAAAGCAGCAATCGACGCCATGACAATCGGCCTGGCACAGGAAGTCGCAGCCGAGGGCATACGCGTCAATGCTGTACGCCCGGGCGTGATCTATACGGAAATCCATGCCAGCGGCGGCGAGCCGGGACGCGTTGACCGCGTCAAGGACGCGGTGCCCATGAAGCGTGGCGGCGATGCGGTGGAGGTCGCCAATGCGATTCTCTGGCTGCTGTCTGACCAGGCTTCATATACGACCGGCTCTTTCATCAATGTCACAGGCGGCCGCTAACACCTTCGCCACGATGCCGTCTTCGCCGATATCCGTGCCCGCCATACCAAAGGAGGGACACACCAGCATGTACCTCTGGCATGGGAGCGCCATGTTGATCGGTCCCGGCATTGATTCGAGTCCGCATGCGCATTTTGCGGTGCAATTGACGCTTGGGCTGGACAAGCCATTCCGCGCGCGCCTTGGTCCTGATCAGCCCTGGATCGAAACGCGTGCCGCCGTGTTTGCGCCCAACCAGTTTCATCAGATCGATTGCGGCGGTGACATGCTGGCGCACCTGCTGGTGGAGCTGCCGCAGCGGCAGCAAACGGTATCGACGGTGATCCCGGCGCAGTACGATGCATTGCCGCATTTTGCTCAAGTGCGTGCCGTCTTCGCTGCGGCGAGGCACGGACAGCTGGACAGTGACACGGCGCGCGCTGCGGCGCACCAATGGCTGCATTGCGCGATCCCGCAGGCACAGTCGCCAACAGGTTTTGATCGGCGCATTGCCAGGGCGCTCGAGTGGCTTGCCGCCAATCCGGGTAAAGAACCCGGCGGCGCCTTGCTGGCTGCCGAAGTGCACCTGTCCGAGAGCCGGTTCACCCACTTGTTCCGCCAGCAGACCGGTATGTCGCTGTCGCGCTATCTGCTGTGGATGCGCCTGCTGGCCGGTGTGGCGGCAGTGGCCCGTGGCGAGAACATGACCAATGCGGCCCATCAGGCAGGCTTTGCCGACCTGGCGCATATGAGCCGCACTTTTCGCAGCACCTTTGGCGTGGTGCCGTCGGAACTGCAAAAGATGACGATTGCGTTCAAGCAGAACCCGGCATGACGGCCTAAGATGAGAATCGTATCGGCCCACAAGAGCCGGCGTATTCACATTGGAGACCCTCATGACCACCTTCTCGCAGTCCCAGGAACGCCAGATCGATAGCCTGCTGGCAAAGTATGGCGAAAGCCATCTCAATCCCACCAACGAAGTCATCCACTTCATCTGTATCCCGGCCATCGTGTTCTCATTTCTGGGCATGATCTGGGCATTGCATCCGCTGGCCGCAGTCGCCGTGACAATCGCGTCGCTGCTCTATTATTTCCGCCTGTCCGTTCCGTTCGCGATCGGCATGCTGCTGATGTCCGGCATCATGCTGTGGATCTTGTCGGTGCTGCCCCAGTCACAGGTTCTTAACGTGTCGCTGGTCGTCTTTGTCGTAGCGTGGATCGGTCAGTTCATCGGCCATAAGATTGAAGGCAAGAAGCCTTCCTTCTTTGACGACCTGCGTTTTCTTTTGATCGGTCCGCTCTTTGTACTGAGCTTCCTGTACCGCCGTTTCCGTATCGCCTACTGAGCGCCGGCACATCATGAAAATTGCGGTTTTCGGCGCGGGTTCCATCGGTGTCTACGTCGGTGTGTCGTTAATGGCTGCAGGTGCCGATGTCGTGCTGATCGGACGCAAGGCTATGGCCACGCGAATTGCGGCCGAGGGCGTGGTACTCACGGATCTGCATGGCGGGGAGGTGCGTCTTGATGGCGGCGAGATCCCATTTGCTGAAGATCCGGCGGCGCTTGCCGGCGCGAGGTTGATCCTGGTGACGGTCAAAAGTGCGGATAGCCGTGCCGCAGCATTGGCGATCAAGTCACATGCGACGCCGGGGGCGCTGGTTCTAAGTCTGCAGAATGGAATCGGCAACGCAGACATTCTCAAGGAAGTGCTTTCCGGACATGAAGTCATTGGCGGCATGGTGCCATTCAATGTGGTGCAGATGCCCGGTAACCGGTTTCATCGGGGGACGGAAGGAGAGTTGATGGTTGCGGCCTCCGCTTCCCTGTCGCCGTGGCTCGAAGTTTTTCGCAAGGCGCGCCTGCCGCTGGTGGAGCGTCAGGACTTCCATGCCGTGCAATGGGGTAAGTTGCTGCTGAATCTTAATAATCCGGTCAATGCCTTGTCTGGCCTACCGCTCAAGTCGGAATTGTCGCAACGGGCTTACCGGCGTTGCCTGGCCCTTCTGATCGATGAGGCACTCGTGGTATTGAAGGCCGCGGGCATCAAACCGGCGAAGGTCGCCCGTATCGGGCCGCATTTGCTGCCGCGCTTGTTGCGCCTGCCGGATTTTCTGTTTACCCGCGTTGCCGCCGCAATGTTGCGCATTGATCCTGAGGCTCGGTCATCGATGTGGGAAGACATGCAGGCAGGGCGCAAGACCGAGATCGATTATCTCAATGGCGCCGTCGTGCGGCTCGCCGCGTCGGTGGGTCGCAAGGCACCGGCAAACGAACGTATCGTTGCGCTCATCCATATCGCCGAGCAGCAAAGAGAGTTGACTCTGGACGGCAAGAGCCTGCTGGATGCGTTGAAGTCGGGGGCGCCTACGCTCGCACAGTCAGGGGTATTGCACTGAATAACATCGCCGCATCACGGCTTCAACGCATTCCAGGCCGCTTCTGCAAAAATCTCCCTATATGCCTTGATATCCGTCTTTGCGCGTCCGGATAGCCACAAGCGCGCATAATCATGTGCCGGTCCGGTCATCAGGGAACCGAGCACTTCCTTTGGCAAAGACTTGAGGCTCCCCTTGTCCAGGTAAGGCTGAAACCATTCCAGCACTGCCATTAGATGGGCACGCGTGCGTTCACGCATTTCGCCCGCCATCTCGCTTCTTGCCAGTGCACCACGACTGTAGAGGACAAAGCGCGCCTTGTCCGGATTGGCAGATACCCAATCGACATAGGCATACGCGATCGCCTTGACCGCGTCTTCCGCGCTGGTCGCAGCCTGTAGCAGCTGATGCTGATATGCATTGTGTTCAGCCAATGCATCCATGTAGAGCGTCGCTGCAATGCTCTCCTTGCTGCCAAAGTGGTGATACATGCTGCCCACGCTGGCCTGTGATCGCTCGCGAATCATGTCGATGGTAGTCGCCTCAATGCCGTGTTCGGTAAAGCAGGCGAGGGCGGCATCAAGAATTTCCTGTTTGCGACTTTTCTTTGTGTCCTTCATGGTCGAGCGCATTTGACTAGAATATTCTTCTAGAATACTATTCTAGTTCGGTAATTGCTGTAGTTTCGGAAGCCGCACCATACCGCGTACCGGGCGCGGCGGCAAATTTCATCTGAGATACCTGAGCGAGGACACACATGAACCAGACGCTGGCGATGTACAAACAAATGGGCAATCAAGGCTTTAGCAAGGCAGTAGCCAATTTTGCGCCCTATTTCTCGACGATAGCTCCGACCTTCCTGGACCTGCGCCCAGGTTATGCCGAGGTGACGTTTGCCAATCGGCGTGAAGTCCACAACCATATCGGCACCGTGCACGCGATTGCCTTATGCAATGCGGCCGAACTTGCCGCCGGCACCATGACCACTGTGTCGATTCCGGATGGCCGTCAATGGATTCCCGTGGGCATGCAGGTGCAATACCTTGCCAAGGCTAAAACCGATATAAGGGTTATCGCCGACGGTGCTGCAGTCGATTGGCAGCAAACCGGGAATGTCGACGTGCCGGTGGCTGCGTTCGATAGCGCAGGCAAAAAGGTATTCACCGCCCGTATCACCATGAACTTGAAGTAAGGCGGTCATAACAGGAGCCGGACATGAATCTTTTGCTGCGCATGTTGTATGTATTCATCCTGTCGTTTTTCAGAGAACGACTGCCGGCCGACGCGATGATCAGCAGGCTCCGTCTGCGAACTTTGCCAAACGACCTGGATGTCAACCTGCACATGAATAATGGGCGCTATCTTACGATCTGCGATTTGAACCGGGTAGATCTCTTCATTCGTTCAGGCCTTGCCAGAGTCATGCTGAGGCGCAAGTGGATGCCGATCATTGCAGAGCACACAATGACTTATAAGAAACCGCTGAAGCTGTTTGAGCGCTTTGAAGTTTCGCTGGCTGTGACCCACTGGGACGAAAAGTATTTCTACATGACGCATACCTTTATGGCCGGAGACCGGGTCGTGGCAATCGGCACGTCCAAGGGCGTCATCAAGTCACGTCAAGGTGTTGTGGATCCGTTGACGGTCATGCAGGCAGTAGAAGCGTCGCGCGGGGTCGTCGGCACAGCGGCCTGAAGGTTTAAGAGCGGGTACATCCGCTTATTCTTGCCTGATGCATGCTCGCCTGCCTCAGGCCAGTTCTCTTCTACGCACCCTTAGTTTTCCGTTGCGAAATATTGCCTATTACGGCATTAACATATCGCAAGTTCTTGCCGTGTTGAAGGAGATTTCAATCAATTAATTATTTCGGCCGCTCAATAACATGGAGGCTTCTACCATTAATTACAAATTAAAGGAGCGTCGACATGAGGAGAATGCGTCCCCCGGTTCTTAATAGTCTTCTTCTCACCATGTTGAGCGGGCTGGCTGCCTGCGGTGGAGGTACCGATAGCACTGGTGGCGGTGCAACAAGTCAGGGTGGGACAGGCAGTTCAAGTTTCGCGGCCGAAGCGGTTACCGTGACATGGACTAAATGTGCGGAAGAGTATGGGACGTGCTCCTTTTCGGGTACCACACAGGTTCGCTACGGATTGAACGGAACCTATGCAACGCGTACGGCTACAAGCAGTATTGGTTGCAGTAATGAAGTATTCGGCGATCCACTGCCTGGCGCGGACAAGATTTGCGAGTATGCGGTGACTACACCTTCTCCGACACCGACACCGACACCGACACCGACACCGACACCGACACCGACACCGACACCGACACCGACACCGACACCGACACCGACACCGACGCCAACGCCAACGCCAACGCCAACGCCAACGCCAACGCCAACGCCAACGCCAACGCCAACGCCAACTTCCTGGACAAAATGCGCAGATGAATACGGAACATGCACATTTACAGGGACACGCACGGTGCGTTACGGACTCAACGGTACCTATGCGACACGGACTGCAACCGGTTCGATTGCCTGTAACAACAACGTGTTCGGCGACCCGCTTCCCGGTGCAAACAAGATTTGTGAGTACGACTCATCAACGCCGACACCTACTCCTACGCCCACACCGACGCCCACACCGACGCCCACACCGACGCCCACACCGACGCCGACTCCTACGCCGACTCCTACGCCGACGACGTGGACAAAATGCGCAGATGAATACGGAACATGCACATTTACAGGGACACGCACGGTGCGCTATGGACTCAATGGCACCTATGCAACACGGACCGCGACCGGTTCGATTGCCTGTAACAACAACGTGTTCGGCGACCCGCTTCCTGGTGCTAACAAGATCTGTGAATACGGTTCCACGACGCCGGCGCCCACACCAACCCCCACGCCTACTCCTACGCCCACACCAACCCCGACCCCATCGCCAGGCACCGACTGCAGCGCCATCGTCGATCGCTGCTTCGACCTGACCGCGCCCCAGGTGACGCGGTATAAGGGCGGCAAGGAAGCGGCGGCGTCTTATACATTCGACGACGGCTATACATCAAGCGACAAGATCGCGGCAATTTTTGAAAACCGTGGATTCAGGGCGACGTTCTACATCGTGCCGACGACAGTCGAAGGCACGACGGGTTGGGACTTCTGGAAGACCCTGCACAACAAGGGGCATGAGGTTGGCAACCATTCGATGACGCATACGATCGATATGTCAGATCCAACGCTCAGTGACCAGACCCTCAATACCGAGATCAATGGTGCGCAGCAATTGATCGAGCAGAAGCTGGGCGTACGTCCGCTGACGTTTGCCTTCCCCTGGCACCAATACACAAGCAAGGCCTTCTCCATCGCCAATCAGAATCACTTTTCCGTGCGTCAAAAGGAAATCAGCGGAGGTAACTATGCCTTTGCGTTCTTCGATCAGGACCACACAGCGACGCTTGCTGAAGCTCTTGCAACTGCAAACAATCAGCTGACCGATATGGTGAATTCCGGCGGCTGGCTGGTCGCGGGTGGGCATGGGGTCGATGGTGATGGATGGAGCCCGGTGACGTCCCAGTTCCTGCAGGATCACTTAAGCCATGCAAGTCAGTATGCCTCCAGACTGTGGATCGACACCTATGCGAATGTCGCTCGCTACCGCCTGTGCAGGCCGCAGGTGACGCCGACCGCGACCGCAGCGTCGTCAAGCAGGGCGACCGTACGACTCGCGGGCAGTTTTAATGCAGGCGTTTGCAATGCGCCTCTTACAGTAGGGTTGCCGGTGAAGGAGACATTGAAGGGTCAGGTGCAGGTGCGTAACAGTGCCGGGAATACCGTGGCCTCGACGATCTCCGGCGGGAAGTTACTGTTTGATGTGCGGCCTGGGGAGACGGTGACGGTGGAAGTTACGCCGTGATGTGGCAAGTGCTAGTGAGATATTGAATGATGGGTAAATAAAAAGCGGGGCGTTGAAGCCCCGCTTTTTATTTCGAGTAACCGGACAAATTAGTCCAGCTACAACCGTAGGTCAAAATGGTTGAGGGCCGCTCCGTAAAGCTCCTTCCTCCTTCTAGGGGGAAGGTTGGGATGGGGGTGGAATGGTTGTTCGATCGATTGTGATTGTTCGACCGCAGTACCCTCTCACTAGCCCTCCCCCTACAAGGAGGAGGGGATCCTACGGTGCGTACTGGCAGGGCATTGAAACTATCAGAACAGTATGTAATTCATCGAAACTTCACTGACTACGAGCGGGAAATGCGCAGGAAGCGAACCCGTTCCCTTACTTCCCTGCCATCCCCAGCAACATCTCATTCAACCTCTTCACAAACCCTGCCGGATCGGCAAGGTTGCCGCCTTCAGCCAGCGTTGCCTGATCAAACAGGATGTGTGCCCAGTCGTTGAACTTCGCTTCCTCGTATTTCAGTCGCTGAACCAATGCATGGTCAGGGTTGATCTCAAGGATGGGCTTGGACTCGGGCGCATTCTGACCAGCTGCCTTCAGCATGCGCAGCAGGTTGCCGGACAGTTCATGCTCGTCCGCGACCAGGCAGGCCGGAGAATCGGTAAGGCGGAAAGTCACGCGCACATCCTTGGCTTTGTCGGACAAGGCGGACTTCATCTTCTCGACCAGGTCCTTGTACTGGTTCTCGGTTTCCTCATGCTGTTTCTTCTCGGTCTCGTCTTCGAGCTTGCCGAGATCAAGATCGCCCTTCGCCACCGATGCCAGTTCCTTGCCTTCCACTTCGTGCAGGAAGGAGAGCATCCATTCGTCTACACGATCGGTCAGCAGCAAGACTTCAACGCCTTTCTTGCGGAAGATTTCAAGATGGGGGCTGTTCTTCGCTGCCGCATAGTTGTCGGCAGTGACGTAGTAAATCTTGTCCTGGCCTTCTTTCATGCGGCCAATGTACTCTTCAAAGGATACGGTCTGTGCATCGCTGTCGTTGTGGGTCGATGCAAAACGCAGCAGCTTGGCGATACGTTCCTTGTTGGCCTGGTCTTCGCCCACGCCTTCCTTGAGCACCTGGCCAAATTCGGTCCAGAACTTTGTGTACTTGTCCTTCTGCGCCTGGTCTTCGCTGTTGGCGAATTCCTCCAGCAGGCCCAGCACGCGCTTGGTCGAGCCTTCACGGATGACCTTGACGTCGCGCGACTCCTGCAGAATCTCACGCGAGACATTGAGTGGCAGGTCGGCGGAGTCGATCACACCTTTCACGAAGCGCAGGTACACCGGCATCAGCTGTTCTGCGTCGTCCATGATGAAGACGCGCTTCACGTACAGCTTGATGCCGCCGCGCTTGTTGCGGTCCCACAGGTCGAACGGCGCGCGGGCAGGGATGTAGAGCAGCTGGGTATATTCGCTGCGTCCCTCAACGCGGTTATGGGTATAGGCCAGCGGCGCTTCGAAGTCATGCGAAACATGCTTGTAGAATTCTTCGTACTGCTCGGCGGTGATGTCGGATTTGCTGCGGCTCCAGAGCGCGCTCGCCTGGTTGACCGTCTCGAATTCGTCCTTGACGACGGTTTCCTTTTTCTCTTCGTCCCATTCTTCTTTCTGCATCAGGATGGGGAGCGAGATATGGTCTGAATACTTGCGGATGATGGATTTCAGCTTCCAGACGGACAGGAACTCATCTTCGCCTTCGCGCAGGTGCAGGGTGATGTCGGTACCGCGTGTCGCTTTTTCGATCGGTTCGACGCTGAAGTCGCCTTCGCCGGCTGATTCCCAGCGCACGCCCTGGTCAGCGGGCAGGCCGGCGCGGCGGCTGTCGACCGTGATGCGGTCGGCAACAATGAAAGCCGAATAGAAGCCGACGCCAAACTGGCCGATCAGTGCCGCGTCCTTTTGCTGGTCGCCGGACAGTCTCGAAAAGAATTCCTTGGTGCCCGACTTGGCAATGGTGCCGAGGTGCTCGATCGCCTCGTCGCGGCTCATGCCGATGCCGTTGTCGGAAATGGTGATGGTGCGTGCCGCCTTGTCGAAAGTGACCTTGATCTTCAGGTTCGGATCGTTTTCAAACAGGGCGTTGTTGTTGATCGCTTCAAAGCGCAGTTTGTCTGATGCATCCGACGCGTTGGAAATCAGTTCCCGCAAAAATATTTCCTTGTTGGAGTACAAGGAATGAATCATCAATTGCAGCAGCTGCTTGACTTCTGCCTGAAAACCCAGGGTTTGCTTTTCGGCTACGACCATTTTTACCTCGAAATCAATGAAAGAATTGTCAGGGGGCCAAACCTGCACATGCCCGGAACGGTTTCCAAATCTACGCACCGGAAGTGTTGGTATGACAACTCCTGCCAGTTGGGGATAGTTTGGCCAATTTCAAGACCCTGAATGTCCGCCGGCAACGCGACCTTGAAGGCATTCAGGCTTTCCCCAGCTCCTGCTCAAGGAAGCGCAGCACCGACACATCGCTTGCCGAGGCGACATTGACGCGCATCCGGGTAGATGGCAACTGGCTCGGCGAGAACAGGCTGCCTGGGGCCAGCAGAATCCCTTGTTCCAGCGCTTTTTCGGTCAGCACATGAGTGTCCCGCCCGGTGTCGGCCCACACAAACATGCCGGCGGGCGTGGTGATATCGATGGTCAGGCCGACCCGTTCCAGCTGTTTGACGGTCTTGTCACGCACGGTATCGAGTTTGCTTCGTAGCCGGTCGACATGCTTGCGGTAATGGCCTTCGGACAGGATCTTGTAGACGATGCGTTCGCCAATATCGGAAGTCGTCAGGGTGGACAGCATTTTGCGGTCGGACAGGCGTTTGGCCATGTCTTCCGAGGTGGCGATGAAGCCGACCCGCAGGTTGGCGGCCAGGGTTTTGGAAAATCCGCCCAGGTAAATGACGCGGTTCAGCTGGTCCAGCGAAGCGATGCGGGTGGCAGGCTGCACGGTGCTGCCCGGATGCAGGTCGCAATAAACGTCGTCCTCGACAATAGTGAAATCATGCTGTTCGGCGATTTTCAGGATCTGGAAGGCTTTGGCGGCCGACAGTGAAGTCGACGTCGGATTGTGCAGCACGGAATTGATGACATAGAAGCGTGGCTTGTGCACCGCCGCCAGCTCGGCCAGCTTGGTGATATCCGGCCCGTCCGGCAGACGCGGAATGCCAACCACCTTGGCGCCAAGTGTGGCGAACGAGCCGAACATCAGAAACCACGCAGGATCATCGACGAAGATGGTGTCGCCCGGCTGCGCAAAATGCCGGGCTACCAGATCCAGGCCTTGCGTGATGCCAGACGTGGTAACGATCTGTTCGGGTGTCGCCGCGATTTCCAGCTCTGCCAGTTTCAATTGCAATTGCTGACGCAAGGGCAGAAAGCCTTGCGGGTTGCCATACTGCAGCAACAGGCTCAGGTTTTGCCGGCTGATCGCACGCAAGCCGTTGGCAATCAGTTCGCCGTCCAGCCAGTCACTTGGCAGCAAACCCGAACCGGGCGTGTGCTGGGCCGGATACTGACGGAACATGTTGCGCACCAGCCAGACTACATCCAGCTGTTGTGGCGGCATTTCGGCAGGGCGGGAATTGCCCGCCGCGATCATCGGCGAACGTTCACGCACATAGAATCCCGAGCCGCGCCGGGATTCCATATAGCCTTTGGCCACGAGCCTGTCATACGCCTCCACCACGGTAAAGCGCGATACGCCATGCGTCTCGGCGAATTGCCGGATCGACGGCATGCGCGCTCCACTGCGCAATAATTTGTCGTCTATCCGCGCTTCAATGGAACGCACGATCTGGTCGACCAGCGATTCGCTTCCTTCCCGGGACAAGGTCTGCGAGCTGACTACGCTGAGTGCGGCGGCTTTACGCGAATTGGCTGTATTGGTCATTTTGCCGTGACAGTGATTAGGATTATTTGAGGAACTGTACTGGTACTGTATTGGTTTTGTCGATTAGCATAGTCCAACCTTCTTTACACTGCAACCGAAAGCCGACGATGACCATGCCGCTCCCGACCCGTGAACAACTTGACGCTGCGGCACAGATTATTTATCGGGCGATGCCACCAACACCCCAGTATTCGTGGCCGCTGCTCAACGAAGCGCTGGGTACCGAGGCTTGGGTCAAGCATGAAAACCATACGCCGACCGGTGCCTTCAAGGTGCGTGGCGGACTGGTGTACATGCATGAACTGGCAAGGCGTGCGCCGCATGTACGTGGCGTGATTTCGGCCACACGCGGCAATCACGGCCAGTCCGTCGCATTTGCCTGCGGGCGTCAGGCAATGCAAGCTACCATCGTGGTCCCGCAGGGCAACAGCAAAGAAAAGAATGCGGCGATGCGCGCACTTGGCGCCAACCTGATTGAACATGGCAGGGAATTTCAGGAAAGCCGCGAACACGCTGTCCAGCTGGCCGAGGAACAACGTTTGCACATGATCCCTTCCTGTCACCATGATCTGATCAACGGTGTCGCCAGTTACTGGATGGAGCTCTTCTCCGCGCAGCCAGACCTCGACACCGTATTTGTGCCGATCGGGCAGGGCTCCGGCATCTGTGGCGCGATCGCCGCGCGGCACGCGCTAGGCCTGTCTACCCGGATCGTCGGTGTGGTTTCCGCACATGCGCTGGCCTACAAGCTCTCTTACGAGCAGAAGCGCAAGCTGGAATCGCCGGTGACGACTATTACAGCGGACGGCATGGCATGCCGCGTTCCGGACGAAGCATCGCTGGCATGGATCATCCGCTATGCGGACGACGTGGTCGCGGTCACCGACGATGAAGTCGAAGCAGCCATGCGTCTGTATTTCATGACGACGCACAATGTCGCGGAAGGGGCGGGAGCTGCGTCGCTGGCCGCCGCAATGCAGATGAAGTCCCGGCTGGCAGGCCGCAAGATCGGAATCCCGCTGTGCGGGGGCAATGTCGATGGCGAACAGTTTGCCCGCGTCCTGCAAGGGCATCCACATACTCATTAATACTTTGGGAAATTGTCATGGAATCGTTGCTGCCTCTCGCCTTGTTTGCCTTTGTCTCATCGATCACGCCCGGGCCGAATAACATCATGCTGACTTCGTCGGGCATCCTGTTCGGCTTCCAGCGTTCGATTCCGCACATGCTGGGTATAACCTTCGGCTTCGGCGTCATGCTGGCGCTTTGCGCTGCAGGTGTCGGCAGTTTGTTACTGGCTGTTCCGGCAATTCATATCGTACTCAAGGTATTGGGCTCGACCTATCTGGTCTATCTTGCGTGGAATTTGCGCAGCATGGCTTTCCGTCAGCATGAAAACCAGCATGCACGGCCAATGTCCTTCATGGGCGCGGCGCTGTTCCAGTTCGCCAACCCGAAGGCATGGGTCATGGCGGTAACAGGAGCTTCGGCTTTCCTGCCGCTGATGCAGCCGGTATGGTTTGCGATTGCCTTGTTCTGCCTCGTATTCTGCACCGTCAATCTGCCGTGCATCGGTATCTGGGCCGGCACAGGAGCGGCATTGCGTCGCTATCTTGCGGAACCACACTGGCAGCGTTTGTTCTGCGTAATGATGGTGCTGTTGACCTTGTATTCCGCCGTGGCGATCTGGCTGTGAATGTGCCAGATCGTAAGCCATTAAGCACCTAACGGGTAAGCAGGCACGCAACTAATCGAATAAGCACGTACCAGGGGAAAGCGGATGAACGCAGCAATGAGCCAGGAAAATCGTGGCATGTGGATGGGCATGGTGGGCGTGGCGATCTTCAGCCTGACCTTGCCTTTTACCCGGATGGCAGTGGCGGAACTGAATCCGGTGCTGGTCGCGCTAGGGCGTGCCGTCGTGGCGGCCATGGGCTCCGCCGCATTGCTTTGGTGGGTGGGTGCGCCGCGTCCCACACCAAGACAATGGCGTGCGTTGACTATCACTTCACTCGGTGTGGTGGTCGGCTTCCCGGTATTCAGCTCCATTGCCATGCGGTACGTACCGGCGTCGCATGGTGCGGTGGTCATCGGTATTCTGCCACTTGCCACCGCGCTATTTGGCGCATTGCGTTTTGGCGAACGTCCTTCCGTCGGCTTCTGGATTGCCGCGTTTTTTGGCAGTGCATTGGTCGTTGGTTTTGCGTTGTGGCAGGGTGGCGGCGAATTCCATGTCGCGGATCTGGCGCTGTTTGCCGCGGTCATCGCCGCCGCGATGGGTTATGCAGAAGGTGGACGCCTGTCGCAATCCATGGGCGGACAACAGGTCATCTCCTGGGCGCTGGTGCTTTCAATGCCTATTCTGCTGCCGATCACCGTCTGGCTTTGCTGGAATTACGGTTTGGATGCCTCTCCGCGCGCATGGATAGGATTTGGTTATGTGTCGTTATTTTCGATGTTTATTGGGTTCTTCTTTTGGTATAAAGGCTTGGCCCTCGGCGGTATCGCACGTGTAGGACAGGTGCAACTGCTGCAGCCTTTCCTGACGCTGATCGGTGCCGCCCTGATTCTTGGCGAAGCGCTGGATGCGCGAAACTTTCTGTTTGCGATTGCAGTGGTGGCCGTCGTCGCGGTCGGCAGGCGGATGAGTATCCGGCGTTGAGTCGTTGACAGTTAAAATAATTGTCCATGCCAACCCTTCAACCGTTTGGTAACCCCTTCGACAACCCATTACTGGAGAATACCGTGTCCTATTACGACAAACTCAAAGCCCTTAACATCGAATTGCCTGCCGTTGCCGCCCCCGCTGCCGCCTATGTGATGTATGCGCAGTCCGGCAATACGGTCTTCCTTTCCGGCCACATTGCCAAGAAGGACGGCAAGCCATGGGTCGGCCAGCTCGGCAAGAACATGGAAACCGAAGAGGGGAAGCAGGCCGCACGCGCGATTGCCGTCGATCTGATAGCGACTCTGCAGGCCGCCTGCGGCGGTGACCTCAATCGTGTCAGGCGCATCGTCAAAGTGATGAGCCTGGTGAATTCCACATCGGAATTCACCGAGCAGCACCTGGTGACCAACGGCGCATCCGAACTGTTCGGCGAAGTGTTCGGCGAGGCAGGCAAGCATGCCCGTTCCGCCTTCGGCGTCGCGCAAATCCCGATGGGCGCTTGCGTTGAAATTGAATTGATCGCGGAAATCGCATGATTTCGCGTTATCGCCCGGACCAGGGTTGAAACCAACGGAGTACACATGATCCAGCGCCGATTCAGGCAAGTCGATGTCTTCACCACGCTGCCTTATCAGGGCAATCCCGTTGCCGTCATCCTGGATGGCGACGGCTTGACGACCGAACAGATGCAGGCGATCTCGCGCTGGACCAACCTTTCCGAAACGACCTTTGTCTGCACTGCCGCCGATCCCTCGGCCGATTACCGGTTGCGTATCTTTTGTCCGGCCAGCGAAATGCGTTTTGCCGGGCATCCTACCATCGGTAGCGCGCACGCCTTGCTGACATCGGGCTTCCGCCCTAAACAGGAAGGAATGCTGGTGCAGGAATGTGGCGTTGGATTGGTCAATCTGAAGACCGGTCCGGAGGGCGTTTCGATCGCCTTGCCCAAGGCGTATTTCAAAGAAGTTGACGAAGCGGCACGCACGGCCGTCGAGGACGCGATCGGTGCACCGCTGCTGGATACACCGGTGATTGTCGATCTTGGCGTAGCGTGGTTGACCGCACAGGTCGCGAGTGGCGAGGCATTGCGTCAACTGAAACCGTCCATGGAAGCCATTTCCGCAATCGCACGGCGCGTTGGGGCCAACGGTCTCAATCTGTTTGGCCTGGACAGCGATACGCCGGAAGTCCGTTCGTTTGCCCCGCATGAAGGAACGCCGGAAGATCCGGTGTGCGGCAGTGGCAATGGGGCTGTGGCCTATTACCTGCGACAGCGGCGTGGTGCTGTGGATTACCAGGCACGACAGGGCAGGTGCGTCGGCCGCGATGGACATATCCGTATCGTCCATGATGGCGACACCATCTGGCTTGGTGGCCAGGCAGTGAACTGTATTGAGGGATACATCGTTGCCTAGAGCGGTCATACGAACCTGCATCAATCCAGGCTGTCGCGGGGCATTACTGGCAATCGCAGGTAAAACAAGCGGCAGCCAGCGGCAACTACCTACAAAATTTTGCGGTTCCGTCGAACGATCAAAACCGGGATCGCGCTGCATGCACTACAATCTCCATTCCGGCCTGCGTCTACCCGATGCCGGTTTGACAAAAGCCCGCCACGAGCAAGGCTTAACAAGGTGAATGAGCGGTGCGCCATTTGCCATCAACCAAGTGAGACAAGTATGAAAATGGAAAATCCTACCCCGATTCAGTGGCAATTCTCCGAGCGCGCACAACAGCTGCAAAGCTCGGCCATCCGTGAAATCCTGAAGGTGACAGCCCGTCCGGAAGTCATCTCTTTCGCGGGCGGATTGCCTTCTCCCGAGACCTTCCCGGTCGAGCGCATGCGCGCCGCCTTTGACACCGTGTTGTCGAAGCAGGGCAAGGTCGCACTGCAGTACGGTCCAACCGACGGCTATGGCCCGCTGCGGGAATGGATTGCCAATTCCCTGTCCACCGATGGCGCCAAGATCGTGCCGGAACAAGTGCTGATGGTCTCCGGTTCTCAGCAAGGCCTCGACCTGCTGGCCAAGGTCCTGGTCGATGAAGGCAGCAGAGTCCTTGTCGAGACGCCGAGCTACCTCGGCGCGCTGCAGGCTTTTTCCATGTACCGTCCCGAATTCGTTTCCGTTCCCACCGATGAGTACGGCCTTCTGCCCGAGCATCTCGCTTCCGTCGGCAAGGGCGCCCGTCTGCTGTACGCACTGCCGAACTTCCAGAATCCGACCGGCCGCACCATGCCGGTCGAGCGCCGTATCGCTCTTGTCGAAGCCTGCGCGCGCCTTGGCCTGCCGCTGATCGAAGACGACCCGTACGGCGCACTCAGCTATCGCGGCGAACCGCTGCAAAAGCTGCTGACCATGAATCCGAACGGCGTCATTTACATGGGATCGTTCTCGAAAGTGCTGACGCCCGGTATCCGCCTTGGCTATGTCGTTGCCCCGGTTCCATTGATCCGCAAGCTGGAGCAGGCGAAGCAGGCCGCCGACCTGCATACCGCGACACTGACACAGATGGTGGTCTATGAAGCGATCAAGGACGGCTTCCTCACCGAGCATATCCCGACCATCCGCAAGCTGTATGCGGACCAGTGTAATGCGATGCTGCAGGCACTGACGGAATTCTTCCCGTCCTCGGCAACCTGGACCAAGCCGGAAGGCGGTATGTTTATCTGGGTAACGCTGCCCAAGCATATCAACAGCATGGAATTGCTGGATGAGGCGATCGAGCAGCTGGTCGCCTTTGTCCCCGGCGCTCCGTTCTATGCGAACACGCCGGAAAACAATACCCTGCGCCTGAGCTTCGTGACGGTTCCGCCGGCAAAGATCCGTGAGGGTGTGGAGCGTCTTGGCAAGCTGATTGCGACAAAACTGTAAGCTTGTACATCGCCGCTGCGAGTTTGGTTCTGCAAAGGTGATGTGCGGTGAATAAAAAAATGCCCCGACAGGGGCATTTTTTATGACATCGATCACGCGCGCAGCACGATTGAATGATCTCGACCAAGCCGTTCATTTACTTCCCCGTTATTCCAAATAGGAAAAATCTATGTTGTAGTTTTCCTGAAAACCAATGCTTTGAGGAAACTCTTTTGTTAGACTCGCCTGAGACCCGGTGTTTTTTCCGGGCATGCATCTACACAAGAGTGGTCAATGAACATCTACGGCACCAGCGGCGACGACAATCTCACGGGAACAGCAGGTAACGACGTTCTATACGGGAGCGCTGGCAATGACACCCTGGACGGTGGTACGGGTAACAACGCCCTGTACGGCGGCAACGGCAATGATTTTTATATCATCCGCAATCGCTTCGATTCGATCTGGGATGCTGCCGGAACCGATAGCGGCATCATTTACGCTGATTTTTACAAGACGAATGAGGACATAGAAAACTGGACGTGGGCCAGCGGCGTGCAAAAGCTGCCGTACTGGATCGACTCACTGGTGCCGGGAACCGCGCCAAGCTTCCAGTCGCTGCTGATGGGTGGCAAGACAATCTACTACACCTTTCCCACCGCTGCGCCTGCTCACTTTACGGCTGAAGACGCCTACGGCTTCAAGGCCTTCACAGCACAACAACAAACTTTTGCACGACAAGCCTTCGCGTATATCTCCAGCGTCATCGGCGTCCAGTTTGTCGAGACGACCAATCCCGCAGCCTCCAACACCATCGTACTGGCAAATAATGTACAGACCGGATCGGCAGGTTACGCGTATTTCCCGTTTGACGACTATCAGGGTAGCGATTTGCTGCTCAACTACACAGGCAGCAGCGCGCGCAACCTGACGCCGACCAATGGCGATTATTCTGCGTTGACGCTGATTCATGAGCTGGGGCATGCGCTCGGTCTCAAGCATCCGTTCACGTCTGTCGATTCGCTTGGCAATGCTAGCGACGGTCCTGCACTTCCCATTGCGGAAGATACCTCGCAATGGACGGTGATGAGCTATAACAGTCGCCCTGCGGAATACAGCTTGCGTTACTCGCCACTGGACATCGCCGCGCTCCAATACCTGTACGGACCGAGTACCAGCGCGCAGACCGGGGACAATGTGTACACCCTGAGCGCGTCTACGCCAAACTTCATCTGGGACGGCGGCGGTATCGACAGCCTTGATGGCACCAACACCACACAGGGCGTCACGCTGTACCTCGAGGCGGGTTATTGGGGTTACCTAGGCAGCAAGGCATCGCTGATTACCTCGCCCGCTCAGGTGACGGTCAATTTCGGTACGGTGATCGAAAACGCCAAGGGTGGAACGGGTAGCGACACCATCATCGGCAATGCCGTCGACAATCATCTCTATGGTTATGCCGGCGACGATACCCTGAGCGGTGGGAGTGGCGGCGATGTTCTCGAGGGCGGGGACGGCAACGATACCTTCCTTGGCGTGTCCGGCGCTGACCTGATCTATGGTGGCGCTGGCACCGACGTGCTGTTGCTGTCCTCTGGTATGACGAAAACCCAGGTGCTCAAGCTGCGCAGCGATGCAACGCTGGTCACCGACAGTAGCGACAATGTGGCGGTGTGCCGCGGTGTTGAACAAATCCGGTTCAGCGACGGCATACTGGGCGTGAGCGGATTGACGGCTGGCCCCAGCCTTGATTCCATGCTTGGTCAGATCTATGTTGCGGCGTTCCGTCGTGCGCCTGAGACCGAAGGTTATAACTACTGGGCCAAGGATGTAGCCACACGTGGTTATGTCGCCGTGGCGGACACCATGTTTTCGCTAGACGTTGTCAAAGCGATTTACCCGACGTGGATGACGTCGACTGAATTCGTCACAACAATTTACAACAACGTTTTTAACCGTGCGCCGGATACTGAAGGGCTCAACTTCTGGGTGAAGCAACACGCTTCCGAATCACGCGGACAACTCGTGATGGCAATGACCAATGCCGCGCTGGGCTCGCCGGATGGTACTCCTGGCAAGGATTTCTTCCAGAACCGTCTCGACTGGTCGCTGTATGCAGTCAATTATCAGAGCGAGCATCAGCAGGCAATGACCCCCGAGCATCTGGCTACGCTGACCAACAGTGTTGGCGCAGACGGGGCCAGCCTGGTTACACTGATCGGGCAGGCGGCAAGTGGTGTACTGGTTTAATATCAATTCCAATCTGTAACGTAACGAATGAAACAGCCACCAATGCCGCATGTGGCAATGATGGCTGTTGCGATACAGATCGCAGGACAGGGAAGACAGCAAGCAGAAACAGGAGAACAAACAAGCAGGGCGCAAGCCGCACCCTGCAACCCTCTGTTTAATTCGACACCAGGCCAGCCGGCTTGATCTTCGACTCCAGCAATTTGCCCTTGCGTGCCCGCTTGCCGATATGGCCTGTCAGGTCGGATGCGGTCAGACGAAGCTCCTGCGATTTGCCGCCGCGCCCGATGCCGATCACAGTTACGCCTTTCTGGCTGATCGGTTGCGCCGCAACCAGCTTCTCGTTCTTTTCGAGCTCCATCAGGATCACGCCGCGTCCGCCGCCGGACAAAGCCTTGATCTCGTCCATGCCGAACACCAGTAGTTTTCCCTTTTCGGATATGCAGGCGATTGCGCTGGCATTGGCGCTCACCGGACGGGGCGCGACAGGTTCGTCGCCTTCGTCCAGCGTCATGAAGGCCTTGCCGGCCTTGATGCGGCTGACCATTTCGCCGGCCTTGGCGGTAAAGCCGTAGCCCGCCGTCGACGCCAGCAACAGCAGCGTATCGGACGGCCCGACAAAGTAATGCAGCAGCCGTGTGCCGCTCGCCAGTTCGATCAGGGTGGTGACCGGTACGCCGTCACCACGTGCGCCCGGCAGGGATGTCACGGGCACCGAGTAGATCCGTCCATTCGAACCGAAGGCGAGCAGGGTATCGACAGTGCGGCATTCGAACGTGCCATACAGGTTGTCACCCGCCTTGAACGTGAACTGCGCCGGATCGTGGCCATGGCCGGTACGCGCGCGGACCCAGCCCTTTTGCGAAATCACCACGGTGACCGGTTCGTCGATGACTCTTTGCTCGACGCTTGCGCGTTCGGCTTCCTTGATCAGGGTGCGGCGGGCGTCGCCGAATTGCTTGGCATCGGCTTCGATTTCCTTGATCACCAATCTCTTCATTGACGCCGGATTGTCGAGCAAGTCGTGCAGAGTGGTTTTTTCCTTGCGAAGCTCATCCAGCTCCTGCTGGATCTTGATGGCTTCGAGGCGTGCCAACTGGCGCAACCGGATTTCAAGGATGTCTTCGGCCTGGCGATCGGACAGCTTGAAGGCCTGCATCAGGGCGGGCTTCGGCTCGTCGGACTCGCGGATGATGCGAATCACCTTGTCGATGTTCAGCAGGACGGCTTCGCGGCCTTCCAGGATGTGGATGCGGTCATCGACCTTCTTTAGCCTGAACTGGGTGCGGCGGGTGATGGTCGCAAAACGGAAATCGATCCACTCGCGCAGGATATGGGTCAGGCCCTTCTGGCGCGGACGGCCGTCGCCGCCGATCATCACGAGGTTGATCGAGCTGCCGGTTTCCAGTGAAGTCTGGGCCAGCAGAATGTTCATGAACTCGGTCTGGTCCTGGTTCTTCGACTTGGGTTCAAGGACCAGGCGTACCGGCGCATCCTTGCCGGATTCGTCGCGCACCGTATCGAGCACGGACAGGATCATCTGCTTGGTCGCCAATTGCTCGGGCAGCAGCGATTTTTTGCCGACCTTCACCTTCGGGTTGGTCAGTTCCTCGATTTCTTCCAGCACTTTCTGGGACGAGGTGCCCGGCGGCAGTTCGGTAATGACCGCCTGCCATTGTCCGCGTGCCAGGTCTTCGATTTTCCAGCGTGCGCGCACCTTGAGCGTGCCGCGACCGCTCTCGTACATTTCCGAGATTGCGGAGGTCGGGGTGATGATTTGTCCGCCGCCTGGGAAATCCGGGCCGGGGATGAATTCCATCAGTTCGGCATGCGTCAGCTTCGGGTTGCGAATCATCGCGACCGCGGCCTTGGCAACCTCGGTCAGGTTGTGCGAAGGGATTTCCGTTGCCAGGCCGACCGCGATACCGGATGCGCCGTTGAGCAGTACGAAAGGCAGGCGCGCCGGCAGCAGCTTCGGCTCTTCCGAGGTACCGTCGTAATTCGGCGCAAAATCCACCGTGCCCATGTCGATTTCATCGAGCAGCAAGCGGGAGATCGGCGTCAGCCGCGCTTCGGTATATCGCATCGCCGCGGCACCATCGCCGTCGCGTGAGCCGAAGTTGCCCTGCCCATCAATCAGCGGATAGCGCAAGGAAAAGCCCTGAGCCATGCGCACCAGCGCGTCATACACGGATTGGTCGCCGTGCGGATGCAGCTTGCCCAGTACGTCGCCAACCACGGCTGCGGATTTACGCGGCTTCGCGGTGGCGTTCAGACCGAGTTCATGCATGGCATACAGAATGCGGCGCTGCACCGGTTTCTGCCCGTCACTGACGTCGGGCAGGGCGCGTCCCTTGACGACCGAGATCGCGTAGTCCAGATAGGCGCGTTCGGCAAAAGTGGCCAGCGTCAGCGCTTCGCCGTCGCCAGACGGCATCTCATCAAACAGAGTGGCTTGTTCAGTCATGTGTTCAGAATTTATTCGAGTGTGGATGCCGGCATGTTGCGGCGTCCGGGTATGGTCATGTGTATGCGTTTTGCACCGGACATTTCGCCGGCGAACGAAGCAGAAGCAACGGCCAGCGTCTGCGCAGCCGGCTTGTACATCTGGTAAAACTGCTTGACGATCTGTACATAGTTGCGCGTTTCCGGATAGGGCGGGATGGCATTGTTGTACTTCTGCACCGCGCCCTCACCAGCGTTATACGACGCGATCACCAGTTCCGGGCGGGATGGAAACAGCTTGTGCAGGTCGCGCAGGTAACGCGCCGCCAGCCGGATATTGGTTTTCGGGTCGGTCAGTTTTTGCGCGATGCTGCGTTTGCGGTCGCCTTGCATGCCGTAGCGTTCCGCGGTTGCCGGCATGATCTGCATCAGTCCGATGGCCCCCTTGGGCGATACCGCATGCGTGTTGAAGCCCGACTCGGCCGCCATCACCGCTTTCAGCAATGCCGGATCGAGAGAGAATTCCCGCGCCGCGTCATGCACCAGGGTTTCCACTTTCTTCAGGCCGGGATGACGGGAGAGATAAGCCGACAGTGGCGTTTCGATTCGCTCAGCCGATGCGGCCGACGCCCCGAGTTGCGAGGTATCAAACGATGTCGTTCCCCGCAAATAAAGCTGATAGCGCGCGTCGATTTTCTCGGTGGAGAAATGCGCGACGCCCTCCGCATCGACGTAGCCGTAGATGTCGGCTCGCGCTGGTAGCGCGGCCAACATCAGCAAGGTCAGGCAAAGGGCAACGAGAAGTCGCATCGCGTGTTTTGGCTTGGTTTCGGCTTGGCTTAGATATCGGCTTCCGCTTCGTTGCCGTGCTCTTCCAGCCATGCGCGGCGGGCAGCGGCTTCGCCTTTGCCCATCAACATGTTGAATCGCAATTCGGAGGCAGCAAGGTCAAAGTCGCCAAGTGACACCGGCAGCAGGCGGCGGGTATCCGGATTCATTGTGGTTTCCCATAGCTGCTCGGCATTCATTTCACCCAGGCCTTTGAAGCGTGAGATTCCCCAGCTGCCATCCTTCAGCCCATCCTTGCGCAGCTTGTCTTCAATCGCTTCGAGTTCACCATCGTCGAGCGCGTACAGCTTCTGCGCCTGCTTCTTGCCGCGTGCCGGCGCGTCGACACGGTACAGCGGCGGACGGGCGACGCAGATATGGCCGCGTGCGATCAATTGCGGGAAGTGTTTGAAGAACAAGGTCAGCAATAGCACCTGGATGTGCGAACCGTCGACGTCCGCATCGGAGAGGATGCAGATCTTGCCGTAGCGCAGGCCGCTCAGGTCGGGCGTATCGTTCGGGCCGTGTGGATCGACGCCAATCGCCACCGCGATGTCATGGATTTCATTGTTGGCGAACAGTCGGTCGCGCTCGGTTTCCCAGGAGTTGAGCACCTTACCGCGCAGCGGCAGGATGGCCTGGAATTCCTTGTCGCGGCCCATCTTGGCCGAACCGCCCGCCGAATCGCCCTCGACCAGAAAAATCTCGTTGCGCGAGATGTCGTCGGATTCACAGTCGGTGAGCTTGCCGGGCAGGACCGCCACGCCTGATGATTTCTTTTTCTCGACTTTCTGGGCGGAGCGCAGGCGCGATTGCGCCTGCTTGATCACCAGGTCAGCCAGTTTCTTGCCGTAGTCGACATGATGGTTCAGCCACAATTCGAGCGCTGGCCTGGTATAGGTCGACACCAGGCGGACGGCATCGCGCGAATTCAGCCTTTCCTTGATCTGTCCCTGGAACTGCGGGTCGAGTACCTTGGCCGAGAGCACGAAAGAAACACGGGCAAACACGTCTTCCGGCAACAGCTTGACGCCTTTGGGCAGCAGCGAGTGCATTTCGACGAAACTCTTGACCGCGCCGAACAAGCCTTCCCGCAAACCGGCTTCATGCGTGCCGCCCGCAGGCGTCGGGATCAGGTTGACATAGGATTCGCGCACCACGTTGCCGTCTTCGGTCCATGCAACCACCCAGGCGGCGCCTTCACCTTCGGCAAAACCTTCCACGTCGTTGCCGGCGTACTGCTGGCCTTCGAACAATGGGATCAGCGGTTCGGCATGCGAAGCCTGGGCCAGCGATTCGACCAGGTAGCCGCGCAGGCCCTGGTCGTATTGCCAAGTCTGGGTATCGCCGTTTTTAGCGTTTGTCAGCGTGACTTTCACGCCGGGCAGCAGGACTGCTTTTGAACGCAACAGGCGCTGCAATTCGGCGCCGGGAATCACGGGGGAATCAAAGTACTTGGGATTCGGCCAGACAGTGACGCGTGTACCGGATTTTTTCTCGTCCTTGACCAGCGGACGGGATTTCAGCTTTTGAATCACATCGCCGTCGGCAAAAGTGAGTTGGTGCATGCCGCCTTCGCGCCAGACAGTGATTTCCAGCCGAGTGGACAGGGCATTGGTGACTGAAACACCGACGCCATGCAGGCCGCCGGAAAAGGAGTAGGCGCCGCCCGATCCCTTGTCGAATTTGCCACCCGCATGCAGCCGGGTGAACACGATCTCGACGGTCGGAACCTTTTCTTCGGGATGCAGGCCGACCGGGATGCCGCGGCCGTCATCTTCCACGCTGACACTGCCATCGGCATTCAGCGTGACCATAATGTTCTTGCCGTGTCCGCCAAGTGCTTCGTCGGACGCGTTGTCGATCACTTCCTGGATGATGTGCAGGGGATTTTCGGTACGGGTGTACATACCCGGCCGCTGCTTCACCGGCTCAAGGCCCTTCAGGACCCGGATCGACGATTCGCTATATTCGGAGGCGGAGGATTTTTTAGTTGCCATTCAAGTGAAAACGCCAAAGATGCGGTTATTTCCAGAGGGAATGTATTTAAACATAAGTCCCAGCATTCTAATGAAAAACGTGCCGGGCGTTGAGAAGAAACGCGATTGCCGGAGGCCCGGCAGAACCAGTTCTATTTGGGGGTGCAATGGTGATATGCAACGCTTCTGTATCGTTTGTGGATAAAAAAACCAGGGGTTGGGTCAGTGTAGTTTCATACGCCGTTTCCGGTCGATTTTTCATGGTTGCTGGAAGTTTAAGTAGTCCGGTATCACAAAATGTTTATAAAATGTAACCCCATGCCAAATACCATCTTTCCCTTTGCCGTGCGCCCCATCGGCTTCTCCGACGAGGAAGAAGCCGCATTTGACGTCGCCTTCGCGGAAAGCCATGGCAAAGGATACGGGTATTTCAGGCTGGCGGAGGACAATCTTCAGGATCCAGACCTGTATGTGGTCAATGCAGAACAGCTGAAGGCAATGATTATCCTGTCCGATTTGGGGGCCAGCGATGTTCGACCGGCACTCCTGGTTGGCACACCGCAGATTGACTTGTCGTATCCACGGGTTGCCCGCCCCCTGGAATGGCCTGCGTTTTTCGTCGCGCTGGACGATCTGGTGGAGAAAAGGGCGGATGCACTTGCCCGACTGGAAGCGTCCGACGTGGTCATCGTTCCGGAACGCCGCCGTCGGCAGAGACTGGATATTGACCTGACCGATCCGGCCGAGTACGAAAAGATGCGGACAAAAATCCCTGAAGATGGCGCAGTCCTCATCGTCGACAAGAACACCGCCTCCCGCGATTACCTGTCCGATTTACTGGCACGGCAGCCAGGGCAGGTGTCGGTGCCGGTGCTATGGGCAGGCGATGAAATGGCGGCAGTCGATATTTGCAAGCAACAGCCGATTGCCGTGGTGCTGATCAATACCTCGACGCCGGGTGTCGATCCCTATCGTCTTTGCTGGGGGATCAAGGAAAAAGACTCGCCGGTGAAAACCACCGTCATCCTGTTGATCAGCAAGCCCTTTGAGTACGACAGGGAGCAGGCTCATTATGTTGGCGTGGAAGGTTTTCTCAACAAGCCTCTGGCCAGCAATCACCTGATCACGGTACTGAAGAAATATTTGCCATCGGCCAGATAATCGAACACGCCGAACAGGAGCTCTGCAGCCGGGGTGGCGCCCCGGCGCGCTTGCCACATTTGCTTATTTGCTAAGGAGCCGCATACCGCGTTCCAGGCCTTCGATGGTAACCGGGAACATCCTGTTGTTCATCAGCTGACGAATTACCGCAATCGACTGGCGATACTGCCAAAGGCCTTCCGGTTCCGGATTGAGCCAGATGAACTTCGGGAAGGTGCTGGTGAAACGCTGCAGCCATTCCGCGCCGGCTTCCTCGTTGTTGTACTCCACCGAGCCGCCCGGCTGCAAAATCTCGTACGGGCTCATGGTCGCATCACCAACGAAAATCACTTTCGTATCCGGTGTGTACTTGCGCAGGATGTCCCAGGTCGGAAAGCGCTCCGCATGCCGGCGCCGGTTGTTCTTCCACAGGTAGTCATAGACACAGTTGTGGAAGTAAAAGAACTCCATGTTCTTGAATTCCGTTTTCGCGGCCGAAAACAGCTCCTCGGTACGGGCAATGTGGTCGTCCATCGTCCCGCCGACATCCAGCAGCATCAGCACCTTGATGTTGTTCTTGCGTTCCGGTTGCATCTTGATGTCAAGGTAGCCGGCATTGTTGGCGGTGGCGCGGATCGTATCGTCGAGCGCCAGTTCTTCTTCGGCGCCTTCACGCGCGAACTTGCGCAAACGCCGCAGCGCAACCTTGATGTTACGGGTGCCGAGTTCGCGCTCATCGTCGTAATCGCGATAGGAACGTGCTTCCCATACCTTCACCGCGGTACGGTTGCCGCCCTCGCCGCCAATGCGTATGCCTTCCGGATTCTGACCGCCATTGCCGAAAGGGGATGTGCCGCCGGTACCGATCCATTTGTTGCCACCCTCATGGCGCTCCTTTTGCTCCTTCAGCAATTCCTTCAGGCGGTCCATCAGCTTGTCGTAGCCAAACTTCTCGATAGCCGCCTTTTGCTCCGGAGTGAGTTCGCGCTCCATGCGTTTTTGCAACCACTCGAGCGGGATCTCGGGATGCTTTTCAAAGATCGCATCGATGCCACGGAAGTACAAGCCAAAGGCCTTGTCGAACTTGTCGTAATGCGCTTCGTCCTTGACGAGCGTGGTCCGGGACAGGAAGTAGAAATCGTCGAGCGAAGGACTGATGACGTTCTTCTGCATTGCTTCGAGCAGGATCAGGAATTCCTTGATCGAAACCGGGATCTTTGCATCCTTGAGGGTAAAGAAAAAATCAATCAGCATGGGACTCTCCTGCCTCGAGTTTGAATTGCAGGTTGGTTTTCACCCCCGGCCATTCATTTCGGATGATGCTGTACACGACGGTGTCGCGGATGCGGCCATCGGCCATGATCATATGATTGCGCAGCACGCCGTCACGCTTGGCGCCGAGGCGTTCGATCGCTGCCTGTGAACGGTGGTTGAACCAGTCGGTGCGGAATTCGACCGCGATGCAGTCAAGCTTCTCGAACGCATGCGTCAGCATCATCAGCTTGCATTCCGTATTGATGCCGCTGCGCTGCATGCTCTTTGCATACCAGGTGCCGCCGATCTCGACACGGCGATGTGCTGGGTCGATGTTCAGGTAGCGACTGCCGCCGATAATGCGTCCGCTCTTGTTGTCACGCACCGCAAATGGAAAGGCGAGGCCGCGCTCACGCAATGCGAGTAAGCCGTCGATGTAGTCCTGTACGGCTTCCGGCTTCGGCACCATGGTGAAGAAAAGCTTCCACAGTTCGCCATCCTGGACCGCGACGCGGATTTCGTCCGCGTGTTGCGGTGCCAGCGGCTCCAGTGTCGCATGCCGTCCCTGCAGCGTGACCTGTTCAACAAAATTCATGGACTATTGCCTCGGTGCCTTAACGATTACTCAACAGGGATTCAACGATTGGTACGCGACATGAACACCAGGCGTTCAAACAGATGCACGTCCTGTTCATTCTTCAGCAGCGCGCCATGCAGCGGTGGAACAATGCTCTTGGCGTCCTTGCTGCGCAACGCTTCCGCCGGAATGTCTTCCGCCAGCAGCAGCTTGAGCCAGTCGAGCAGCTCGGATGTCGACGGCTTCTTCTTGAGGCCGGCGACTTCACGCACTTCATAAAAGGTCTGCAGCGCCTGTGCCAGCAAATCTTTTTTCAGATCCGGGAAGTGCACATCGACGATCTGCTGCATCGTGTCCTTGTCCGGGAATTTGATGTAGTGGAAGAAGCAGCGGCGCAGGAAAGCGTCAGGCAGTTCCTTCTCGTTGTTCGACGTGATGATCACCAGCGGGCGATTTTTTGCCTTGACCATCTCGCGTGTTTCGTACACGTAAAATTCCATGCGATCGAGTTCGCGCAGCAAGTCGTTCGGGAACTCGATGTCAGCCTTATCGATTTCATCAATCAGCAGCACAACCTGCTCATCCGCCGTGAAAGCTTGCCACAACACGCCTTTCACGATGTAGTTGTGAATGTCCTTGACTCGTTCGTCGCCGAGTTGTGAATCGCGCAGTCGCGACACCGCATCGTATTCATACAAGCCTTGTTGGGCCTTGGTGGTGGATTTGATGTGCCACTGGAGTAGCGGCATGCCCAGCGCAGCGGCGACTTCTTCCGCCAGCATGGTTTTGCCCGTACCCGGCTCGCCCTTGATCAGCAAAGGGCGCTGCAGCGTCAGCGCCGCATTGACGGCGAGCTTCAGGTCGTTGGTAGCTACATAATTTTGGGAACCTTCAAAGCGGGTATCTTGTCGCATGGCGGGTGTTGTCCAGAAGAAGTAGAAGAAACAAGAACAAGTATAAGCGAGAACGCGGAGGCCGGCAGAACGCCTGAAACGATTGGCGTACGCCGAATTTGCTCACTTTTCCCACCAGATAGCCACACCATGAAAATATCCCTGATGAAGTTAAAGGTGATGTGGCGTCGTTTCCGACGCAGTTCGCCGGAATACAACGACCATCATCTCCGCTATGTGGCGCAAATCCAGGCGCTGATGCGTCGCGCCGATCCCTTCGCTTCGTGGAACGAGCGTGCAAACTGGATGATCGATATTGCGCAGTGGCTCAGAATGACGCCCCGTGATGGGATCCCTGACGCCGAAACATGGGAGCGGCTGAGACATCAGCGCACACGCTTTCTGCTTGACTGGCTGGACCGCAACCGCGATACCAAACGGATAGTGCAGGCGACATTGCAGAAAACGCTGCGCGAGGCGGTTGGTCCCGAACTGTTCTGCGTTACCGGCCTGCCGCGCGAGCCGGCTTTTTTCAGCGAACTGTGGGAGCGCGTCATTCGCATGCTGCTGCCACGTCCGCCAGGCAAGCAGGATTTGTCAACGCTCTTTACGGCAATGTTTCCCAAGCCCGCCGATGCCGACTGGCTGCTCGGTCTTGATCAAAACACATTGACACGCATCTGGAAGCTCTGTGCCGATGAAGCGATTGCGCACAACTATCGTCAGCAAATCGATGAAGCTTTAACCTATCTGGTTTCGATGATCATTGCGGTCGGCGTCGGTTCCGAATTCCGGCAGCGTCTGGAACCGCGAATGCCGCTACAGGCAACGCCATTTTTTGCCTTGCGACGCGAACTTGAAAAATACCTGCTCTCCGGCGTGCATGACGAATCTTGCCTGCGCAGCGTACGCATGCTGGTTGCCGTCTGTCAGGCGCAGACCGATCGCATCTACGCCGACCTTGATGAGCACGGCGTATCGGTCAGCCTGGTTTATCGGGTAGAGCGCATGCGCGCCCAATTGACACGCATGTCCCGCTTGATCGACCTGCGCTCCGCACTGCCTGAGGAAGAGAGCGCGGCACAGGTGCATGCTTTGCTCATCGACCTGATCGAAGCGCATCATCACCGCTCCTCCGTGCAGGGTCTGGCCGGCCGCAGTTTTTCCCTGTTGGCGCGCAAAATGGTCGAGCGTAATGCCGATCATGGGGAGCACTACATCGCACGCGACGGCAATGAATACCGTGCGATGTTCAAGGCGGCTTTGCGCGGCGGCACATTGACTGCCTTTACCGTACTGGTCAAGGGTATCCTTCCCGCCGGAGGTACCGCACGCTTTTTCGAGGGTGCATTCGCGTCGCTCAATTATGCGTCGAGTTTCCTGCTGATTTCCGCAGTGGGCGGCACACTCGCGACCAAGCAGCCGGCCATCACGGCGCCAGCCTTGGCGGCAAAGATGCAGTCGCTGGATACCCTTGAGGGTTTGCGCAAGCTGATGCAGGAAATCGCCTATCTGCTGCGTTCCCAAGCTGCGGCCGTGTTTGGCAACCTGATGGCTGTCATTCCGGCGATGCTGGTCATTTCCCTGGTGTTTATCTACGCGGTCGGCTCGCCTGTCATGGATCCGGCCAAAGCCATGGCATCGATAAACAGCTTATCGCTGGTCGGCCCGACGCCGCTGTACGCGGCCTTTACCGGTATCCTGCTCTGGATATCGAGCCTGGTTGCCGGCTTTGCCGACAACTGGTTCGCGTTGCGCAAGATGCGGGAATCCATCACGCATCATCGCCGCCTGGTGCACGCACTGGGCACGACGCGTGCGGAGCGGTGTGCGAAGTGGATCGAAAGGCACGTTGCCAGCGTGTCCGGCAATGTGTCGCTTGGGGTCTTGCTCGGCATGTCTCCGGTGCTTGCGCAATTTTTCGGGCTGCCGCTGGACGTCCGGCACGTGACCCTGGCAACCGGGACGCTCACGGCTGCGGTCGCCAGCCTTGGCTGGCATAGTCTGCTGACGCCAGAATTCTGGCTGGCCGTCTTTGGCATCCTGGGTATCGGCGCGCTGAATGTCGGTGTTGCGTTTGCCTGTGCGCTCGCGCTGGCATTGCGTGCACGAGACGTTCCGCGGCGCGTGCAACGACTGGTGTATCGTGCGGTGCTGCGGCGATTTGCGGCGTCGCCATGGCTGTTCCTGTTTCCGGAGTGGCGCGAGAGTAGTGTGGAACCCTTGCCGGCGCAACCGGCTGTCGAGCAACCGCCCGAAGAACGGCGTACCGGATCCGACCGGTAAATAGCTGCGATTTCTGGAGAGTTCGCGCCCCATCATGGCGGCGTGGACTCCCCGGAAGTCTTAATGTAGAATTAAGCGGTTTTGGTGCGTGAAAGCAATAACCGTCTGTTTCAGCGGCCGCGCTTAAAGTTTATCCGCCAGCGATTCGACCGGCGCCGTCCGCGAACCCGAATTTCACCAGTCTCTCTACGGTGCTCGGGTCAGTCGAATCCCTTGCGGATAAGTTTTGAAAATTCGTATTAATTACCCAGCTATCATGAAAAAAATCTTTGCGCTTCTCGCGCTTGCGGGTGTTGCGAACTTCGCTGCCGCGGCAGACATCGTCGGCAACGCCAAGGCAGCAGAAAATAAGGTGGCAATGTGTGTCGGCTGCCACGGCATCCCCGGTTACAAGGCCACATTCCCCGAGGTCTATCAGGTGCCCATGCTGGGCGGGCAGTCGGCCAAATATATCGAGAACGCGCTGAATGCGTACAAGAAGGGTGAGCGCAAGCATCCAAGCATGCGCGGTATCGCCGCCGGCCTGTCGGATCAGGATATCGCCGATGTTGCGGCCTATTACGCACAACAAAAATAAGAGGGGACGGATAATGAAAAAGATTCTCGCAGGCGCAGCCGTGCTGCTGTCGTTCAACGCATTCGCCGCTGGTAATATCGAACAGGGTAAGGCCGCAGCGGAGAAGTACAATTGCGCGTCCTGCCACGGCAAGGACTACAATTCACCGATCGATCCGAGCTATCCAAAGCTTGCGGGCCAGCACGAGGATTACCTGGCGCAAGCGATGATCCAGTACAAGCGTGGTGGCGATGGCGCCAATGGCCGCGGCAACGCAATCATGGGTGCGCAGGTAAAACCCTTGTCCCGTCAGGATATCCAGAACATCGCCGCTTACCTGCACAGCCTGCCTGGCTCGCTGGTGCTGCGTAAATAAAAAAACCGCTCCAACTCGGCGATACACCAGCGGTATAACTATTAGCTATAACTGCGAACTATAACCGCGGCACAAAAACGTGTCGCAAGCCAGTCCTTACAAAATGCCACGCTTGTCGTGGCATTTTGCGTTACCGGGTTCAGAAAACAATAGTTTTCCTGGTCGGTTGCATTGACGGCGCCTTCACTGCGTTGCTTTGTTTCCTTTTGGCACCGCCACTCCACGATCCCACCATCCGACCGGTCTTTTTATAGTCTGGATACCGTCTCCGCGCTCTAGGCTGGCGGTTGAACACTCTCGTCCGGATGATATCCAAGGCAATAGAGGGAAACGATTGTGCCGCGCCGGTATCAGCTGGCCGTGGTTGACATTCTTATCAAGGTAAGGAGGTTGAAATGAAACTGGATGAACTGAAGCAAGGACTGACGTCGTTCTGGGATTCGATGGCAGAAGGCTGGCAGCATATGCGACAGTCGGCATCCAGCGCACTGACGCGCTTCAAACCAGGCGATACGACCAGTCTTCCTGCGCGGACCGAGGTGGACGACGCATTTTTCATCCCATCAGGTACATGGTCGATGTTGGGAGGCGACTTATTCGAAGACGAAAAGCGCGTGATCGTCAAACTGGAGATCCCAGGCATCGACAAGAGCGATCTGGATATCGAGGTGCAGGACGGGACCCTGATCGTCAATGGCGAGAAACGTTTCGAGCGTGAAAGCACTGAAGGCCGTTACCGCGTGCTGCAATGCGCGTACGGCAGTTTTCGCCGTGTATTTCCATTGCCGGTTACCGTGATTGCCGATCAGGCGCAGGCGACATATCGCAACGGTGTGCTACGGGTAGAGCTACCCAAGGCGGATTTTGAAAAACCGCGGAAGATGTCGATCAAGGTGGAATGATGGTCGGGTAAAAATCGACTGCGGTACACCAGTCGTGCAACGGAAGCGGCCTGACAATCAGCGCCGCTTCACACATTCGATATACGCAGCGCCATCTGGTGGTAAGCCGCTACGCTGCGAATTCCATATCATTTCACCGAGGCATTCCATCATCTCGTGATGCGCGTCATGCTCGGACCCTAGTCGTTGGGCCAGCCCGAGAAAGGCTGCACGTATTCCTGGTGGCTGGTCGATAGAAATCTGCTCCGCGATGGACAGATGCATGGACAGATGCAGGAAGGGATTGCTCTGCCCGCGTTCGACGGAATAGTCCGCAGCCAGCGCGTTTTCGACATCCGACAGATCATCCGCATATTCCTGATGCTGAACGATCCAGTCGCGCGCAATCGCTTCCAGCGGCGTCAGAATTTCGTTCGCGCGCACCTTGCGAAAAGTTTCGCAAAAGAAGCGGCGAACGTCATGCTGTGAAGGGGTAAACATCGTCAATGGCTCAGCCGTAAAAACAAGACATCATTGTATCGCCTGTATCCGATGGCGACAGGCGATACGCGAGCGTGCCCGCATCGCAGACATCTCTCAACACCTTTTTCAAACGCCTTTTTCAGGCAGCGGCGTCTTGTCCTTGTACTCGCAAAGATCGGCAATGATGCAGTTCCAGCATTGCGGCTTGCGCGCGATGCAGGTGTATCGTCCATGCAGGATCAGCCAGTGATGCGCATCGTGCCGGAATTCATCCGGCACAAACTTGAGCAGCTTCTGCTCGACTTCATCGACATTCTTGCCGGGCGCGAGGTTGGTACGGTTCGACACGCGGAAGATATGGGTATCCACCGCGATGGTTGGCTCGCCGAATGCGGTATTCAAAACCACATTCGCCGTCTTGCGTCCTACACCGGGCAGGGCCTCCAGCGCTTCACGCGAACGCGGCACTTCGCCATCGTGCTGCTCGATCAGAATGCGGCAAGTTTCGATGACGTTCTTTGCTTTTGTGCGATACAGGCCAATGGTCTTGATGTAGCTTTCGAGCTCCTCAACACCCAGCGCGTAAATGGCAGCAGGTGTGTTCGCGACCGGGTAGAGCCTGCGGGTCGCCTTGTTGACCGATACATCGGTGGCTTGCGCCGACAGGATGACCGAAATCAGAAGTTCGAAAGGTGTCGTGTACTCGAGTTCGGTGGTCGGGTGGGGATTCGCTTGGTGGAAGCGTCTGAAAATTTCCAGGCGTTTTACGGCATTCATTGCTGGTCGTTCGCTTGTTCGTCGAGCTTGCTGTTGATGTCGGCCACCTGCTTGCGCACGCCACGGGACAAGTCATCCATGGTGGTCGTCGTCGGCGCCGGCGTGGCGGCCATCTTTTCTTTCTGAACGCGGGCGCGTTCCA
Source organism: Herbaspirillum sp. GCM10030257 (assembly GCF_042666555.1). Taxonomy (NCBI): domain Bacteria; kingdom Pseudomonadati; phylum Pseudomonadota; class Betaproteobacteria; order Burkholderiales; family Oxalobacteraceae; genus Herbaspirillum; species Herbaspirillum sp. GCM10030257. The sequence continues at coordinate 273,037 of NZ_JBHTDH010000003.1, read as the reverse complement.
TCGCTGCCTGGATGATGGCTTTTTTACGTGCCTGTGCCGCCATCTCCTCGGGTGTCAGCGTCGATTCGGCTTCTACCGCCTTCAGCTTCGCGGCAGCTTTTGCTGCCAGGCGTGCATCGTTTTCTTCCTTGTCACGACGCAGGCGAAAAATCCTGAACCGATGCCGCTCACGAGCGGCGTCGGCTTGTTGCTGGGACCACGCCGCCCAGCCAGTCTTGCCTGGCGTGACGTCGACCATCGCAATGCAATCGACCGGGCAGGGCGCGACGCAAAGATCGCAACCGGTGCAGAGGTCGGGAACGACGCTATGCATATGCTTGGCCGCGCCGACGATGGCATCGACCGGGCAAGCCTGAATGCACAACGTGCAACCTATGCACAAGGATTCATCGATCACGGCAACCGGACGGGGCCGTTCGACACCGTTGACCGGATTGAGCGGAATGACGGGTTTGCCGAGTAGAGCGGCGAGACGCGCCACGCCTTCCATGCCGCCAGGCGGGCACTGGTTATAGTTGGCTTCACCGGCGGCGACCGCCTCGGCATACGGACGGCAGGCGGCATAGCCGCACTTCGTACATTGCGTCTGCGGTAACAGGTCTTCGATCTGGTCGGCCAGGGTGGGAATGTGGGACACGGCAGGTTTTGCGGGGAAAAAGAGGATTATCCCGGGAAACCGCTGCTGCCACAAATAAAAAAGCCGTTCGCAATCTGCGAACGGCTTTTTCGGGGAGTTATACGCTCAGGCGTTGAATCAGGAACTGGCCTTGATAAATTCGCCAATCTTCGGACAGATCACTTCGCGCCAGCGGCGGCCAGAGAAAATGCCGTAGTGACCGCATTTCGGCGCGGTGAAGTGCTGTTTCTTCGACTCGGGAATGCTCGAGCACAGGTCATGTGCTGCCTGGGTCTGTCCCGTGCCGGAAATGTCGTCAAGTTCACCTTCAATCGTAAACAACGCGACGTTCTTGATGTCCTGTGGACGTACCAGTTTGCCTTCGACTTCCCAGGTGCCTTTGGGCAAGTTGAATTCCTGGAATACCGTCTTGATCGTCTCGAGGTAATACTCGGCTGGCATATCAAGGACCGCGTTGTACTCATCGTAGAACTTGCGATGTTCTTCCGCCGACTCGTTGTCGCCTTCGCGCAGATGCATGTAGAAATCCCAGTGGCTTTGCGCATGTCGGCCAGGGTTCATGGCAACGAAGCCGGCATGCTGCAGGAAGCCGGGGTAGACCTTGCGGCCAAAGCCGGGATAGTTAGGCGGGACGCTGTAAATCACCTTAGTCTCGAACCAGGAGTAGGGCTTTTTGGTTGCCAGATCATTCACCTGCGTCGGTGAACGGCGCGGGTCGATCGGTCCGCCCATCATCGTCATGCTCTTCGGCAGCTTGGGATCGTTGGCACTGGCCATCAGCGAAATCGCGGCCAGCACCGGCACAGTCGGCTGGCAGACGGAAATCACATGCACATCGGGGCCAAGGCGGCGGATGAAATCCTGCACGTAATAGATGTAATCGTGCAAATGGAAAGCACCGTCGCTCATCGGCACCATGCGGGCATCGGTCCAGTCGGTGATGAAAACGTCATGTTCCGACAGCAAGGCGCGCACGGTATCGCGCAGTAGTGTCGAATGGTGGCCGGACAGTGGCGCCACCAGCAGCACCGTTGGCTGCTTGAGGCTGGCAAACTGTTTGTTGCTCAGGTCTTTCTTGAAATGGATCAGGCGACAGAAAGGTTTCTGTTCCTCGATTTCTTCGAACACGCCAACCGGCTTGCCGGCGACGGGAACGGTTTTGATACCGAACTCCGGCTTTTCGTAATCCTTGCCTAGTCGGTACAGTAATTCGTAGCCGGCAGCGATGCGCTGCGCATAAGGCGTATGCGCAAGAGGCGAAACTGGATTCGTGAAGAGCTTGGCAGAGGCTTCCGCCCATTGAATAAGCGGGTTCAGAAAAGTCCGATTCAGCTCGTGGAATTGATAAAGCATAGTGGCCTCTTTCAGGGGGTACCGGTATCGCTAGATTCTGCAGGGAAATTTTCCTTGCTGCAATGCATCACTTACAATTTTCGGTTGTTTTCGTCAAAAAATAGTCTGACCGGTCGGTCGAATTTTGCCAAACAATCAAGACATGCTTGATGAACAAACGGCGTTCACCAGACTAGCTCTTTCCGTTAAGTAACATAGCACAGAAATTAGCGGAAGCAACAACAGACTCGAACACTTACTGTATCTTGGGGCCCTAGCTACTATATGGGTCCATTAAAGCTTCCAGCAAGATACACTTAAATGAGATTTGCCTTGTAAATAGCCCCGCATTTTTCAATGTGCTCTACCTAAAGACAGCGATATTTAAATCGCTCAATTGCTAGGTGGGCTTTCGGTGCACTTACCCAAAAAAGCAACAGTGTCGGCTGTCTCCATACTGTTTATTGCGTCTTGAACAGTACTGAGCACGACTCGTGCCAGAGCGATTTCCGAGCGCGATGAAACAAATTGCGTTGAAATTTCAAGTGATATCCTGGAAATCGTCCAAAAGATTGCGCTACGGCACTCTGCAATGCATCAAAAACGCAAAATGGTTGTAATTTTTACGGTGACAATGAGCGACGCGGGTAGCGGTTTGAAAATCTGCGTACATTCGAGCCTGCTAATCAGATAGTCGAACCGAGTACTCATTTCTTTTGCTCAAGTTTGGTTAATCACGGCGATAGTCGCAATCCACCCTCTCAACATGTGCGGTAAGTCAGTTTTAGCATAACGTTTTACACAGATGTGATCGCGCATCCAACAGTAATGACGAGCAATATTGAGGAGTGACAGGAAATTATGTCGAAGCAGTCCATGTCGCTGGGGCTGTTCTACACAAACAGGCAAATCATCAATTGCGCTTACGTTTTACCGATGCGAGCCGGTATGATGCGGTTTTGTACCCGAGACAAGCGTGTATCGATAAATGGGTTCAACAGGAGACGGCTATGCCAGTAAGCTTCAGAAGTTTTGCGATATCGGCGGTATTGTCCCTGGTCACCATCACGGCCTCGGCTGCGGAGACGATCCAGCCGTTCGAAGCAAACACGATGAAGCGCATTGTCGATACCCAAAAGGGCAAACCTTTTGTACTCGTTGTCTGGTCGCTCGACTGCGAATACTGTCAGGCGAGCCTGAAAAACCTTGCGGAGGAAAAGCGCAAGCGCAAGGACCTTCATGTCGTTACGCTCTCAACCGATCCTCTGGGCGATCCGCAAGCTGTTGCATTGATGAAGAAGAAACTTGAGTCCACAGGGATGAGCAGCAACGCGTGGGCTTACGGCGATGCGCCTCCTGAGCAGCTACGTTATGCGATTGATCCAAAATGGCATGGCGAAATGCCGCGCAGTTACTGGTTTAATGCACGCGGCGAACGGGTGGCGTATTCAGGCCTAATCACTGCCGAAATCATTGCAAAACTGGCAGCGCGATAAGCGCATGATCAACAAGGTGCTGTCTGTGCACGCCAAGCGACCTCCTCGATTGAAAATGTTTGTGATCCCGTTTGTGATTCGCGGCTTGCCAAACGCCATGATTTGCTGCACTATTGATTAAAACAGACTTCAACATCGTTGAAAACATATGACTTTCGCGCGCTTTTACTTTTATTTTTACTTTAGCTATTCCAGCCCAATGGCGGTGGAGAAGCGGTAAGCGCGCGAATAAAAGAGCCGAACCGAATCCTAGAAAAACCGCCAGCGATGGCGGTTTTTTCATTTGTACAGTCTTGAACCTTTCTACTTGGAGAAAAACATGCCGCGCACCGATGACTTACGCATTCGCGAAATGAAAGAACTGCTGCCGCCTTCGCACCTTATCCGCGAGTTTTCCTGCAGCGAGCATGTGGCTACCACCGCCGCCAATGCGCGCCTAGCGTTGCATCGTATCCTGCACGGACAAGATGATCGCGTCATGGTCGTTATCGGGCCGTGCTCCATTCACGACACCAAGGCCGCGATGGAATATGCGCGGCGTCTGGTCAAGGAACGCGATCGCTTTGCCGGTGAACTTGAAATCATCATGCGGGTATATTTCGAGAAGCCACGTACCACGGTAGGATGGAAGGGGCTGATCAACGACCCTTACATGGACAACAGCTTCCGCATCAACGACGGCTTGCGCATGGCGCGCGAACTGCTCATGAATATCAATGAATTGGGCCTGCCGGCGGGTACCGAATTCCTCGATGTGATCAGTCCGCAATATGTGGCCGACCTGATCAGTTGGGGCGCGATCGGTGCGCGTACCACGGAATCCCAGGTCCACCGTGAACTCGCCTCAGGCCTCTCTTGCCCGGTGGGCTTCAAGAATGGAACCGACGGCAACATCAAGATTGCAGTCGACGCAATCAAGGCGGCGTCGCAGTCCCACCATTTTCTCTCTGTAACCAAGGGCGGTCACTCGGCGATCGTTTCTACCAGCGGTAATGAGGACTGCCACATCATTCTGCGTGGCGGCAAAGCGCCGAATTATGATGCGGCCAGTGTTGACACCGCTTGCAAGGAAATCGCGGCAAATGGTCTGGCTTCGCGCCTCATGATTGATGCATCACATGCAAACAGCTCGAAAAAGCCCGAGAACCAGGTGCCGGTCTGTGCCGACATCGCAGCGCAGATCGCCGCAGGCGACACGCGTATTGTCGGTGTGATGGTGGAGTCGCATCTGGTGGCGGGTCGCCAGGATCTGATTCCCGGTAAGGAACTCACCTACGGCCAGTCCGTCACGGACGGCTGCATTGACTGGGATTCCAGCGTCAAGGTGCTGGAAGGTTTGGCGGAAGCCGTGAAGCAGCGTAGGTTGCAGGAACAAGACTAAGCAGTTGTGTATGTCATGGCGGTGTCGCGGGCTGCGTCCTGATTCGGGGCGCAATCCGCATGGCGGACTGTTGAAAAGCTTCATCTCAATCCGGCCTGCGGCACTTCAACGTGCTGATATTGCGGTGTTTTTGTTGCTTTTTTAGAATCGTTTGGTCAACACCATTTGCTCGCCGTCTCGGTGCATTTCGGTGCGGTTCAGGAAAGTCATTCCGAGCAGGATGAAGGGCAGACCCTGCTCCTGCACAACCGCATCGACCTGGTTCAGTTCGATGTCACCCACCTTCACGGTATTCAGCTTGACCGCATAAGCAGGGACGGCGCCGTTGGCCGTATTGAGGTAAGTGACCCGGCCCTTACGGTAATCTATGCCAAGACGCGTTGCGTCGGATGCCGGAATAGCCACCATGGTTGCGCCTGTGTCGAGCAGCATGCGCACCGTGCCGCCGTTGATCTGTCCCGGCACCACAAAATGCCCGCGGCTGTCTGCCTGCAAGGTTACGCTCACACGTCCATTGGATGCGCCGCTGCGGCTGACGTGATCCCCGATGGCAATTGCCTGGCGTTTACCGTTGGCTTCTATCGTGGCCGAGGACTCGCTCGCACTGACCAGACGTATGCCTTCAGTGATTGTCGCCCCGACTGAATAGGTCTTCGGTGCCCCGCCGTTGACAACCAGTACTGCTTTGTTGGGGAAGAGGCCGACCACGCTGATGTCGGCTGCGTGGACAGCGGAAACTGTGAGAAGCAGGCCGGCAGCGGAAACGAAAGAGCGCATGGATGACAGGTGAAAGTTAGATGGGGAAGCTTTCGGTAGTAGGAAAGCTTCGCCAAAAGCATAGCATCTTCTATTCCCTATGAACAACACCGGCGGCAGTACGCAGGTTCCAGGCGAGGGCTTCATATGCCCGTTTCGAGACCTGCGGTCCACGAAACGGAGGTCATGACGGTTCAATCCCTGAAGTTGTTGAATTCCAGTGGCAATTCGCTTACTTCCTTGCGCAACAGGGCCATGGCAGATTGCAGGTCATCGCGCTTGGCACCGGTAATACGTACGGCGTCGCCCTGAATGCTGGCCTGTACCTTCATCTTGCTGTCCTTGATGACGCGAACAATCTTTTTTGCGTCGTCAGACTCGATGCCGTTCCGGATCTTGATAATCTGTTTGACCTTGTCGCCGCCGATTTTTTCAACTTTGCCAATATCGAGGAAGCGGACATCGACATTGCGTTTGACCATCTTGGCGGTCAGTACGTCGCGCACCTGACTCAGTTGAAATTCGCTGTCGGCATAGGCCGTGAGTTCGTTTTCCTTCTGTTCGACTCGGGCATCGCTGCCTTTGAAATCAAAGCGGTTGGTGATTTCCTTGTTTGCCTGGTCAACAGCGTTTTTGACTTCGACGGTATTGGCTTCGGATACGACATCAAAAGATGGCATGGCTATTCTCTCTTGCTATGTTGATTAGGTTATTGCCCGCTGCTATCCATTATTCTGTTGTTCTGTCGGGCAGCGACTTGTCATGCTGAAAACATGGCCCATTCTAGCTGACAAAAAAACGGGTGACTAGTTTGGCGACCCTCTATAATTTCAGCCCTATGACTGCAGCGCTCCCACTCCATCGCGACTTTTCCCTGAAGCATTTCAATACCTTCGGTATCGATGCCAAGGCAGCCTTCTACCTCTCTGTAAGCGACGACGATATGCTTGATGCCGTACGTCGGGATCCGGACCTGTCGCGCATGCCGCGACTGGTGCTGGGGGGAGGCAGCAACCTGCTGTTGACCGGCGATTTTCCCGGCCTGGTGCTGCATATGAGTACCAGGGGAATTGCCATCGTCGGGGAGGATGAGCGGTTCATTTATGTCAGGGCCGCAGCCGGGGAGAACTGGCACCAGTTTGTATTATGGACACTGGCGCATGGGCTCGGCGGGCTTGAAAACCTGTCGCTGATTCCCGGTAGCGTGGGCGCAGCTCCCATCCAGAATATCGGCGCCTATGGAGTTGAAACAAAGGACAGCTTTCATTCCCTGACAGCTTTCGATTTCACGACCGGTGAGCGGCTGGCACTCTCGGCGGAAGAATGCCGATTTGCCTATCGCGATAGTATTTTCAAGCATGAGCTACGGGATCGTGCAGTCATCCTTGACGTGACATTCGCCCTGCCACGCCATTGGCGGCCAAACCTGCAGTATGCCGATGTGGCTCAGGAATTATCCGCACGTGACATAACGGCCCCTGACGCCAGGCAAGTGAGTGATGCCGTAATTGCGATCCGTACGCGCAAGCTTCCCGATCCCGCGTTGATCGGCAATGCAGGCAGTTTCTTCAAAAACCCCGTGGTGCCGCGCGAACAGCGTGACGCTCTGCTTACGCAGCATCCAACGATGGTGAGCTACGCACAACCGGATGGAAGCTTCAAGCTGGCAGCAGGATGGCTGATCGATCAGTGCGGCTGGAAGGGCAGGACCTTGGGCGCTGCGGGCGTGTATGAAAAACAGGCGCTGGTGTTGGTCAATCGCGGCGGCGCGAAAGGTGCGGATGTCGTCGCGCTGGCAAAGGCTATTCAGGCCGATGTAATCTCGCGCTTCTCGGTGCGGCTGGAGCCTGAGCCGGTGTACATCTGATCTGGTCGATCCTCAGCCAGCAGTTGAACAGGCGTTCCAGTGTAGGCTCTGAGTAGCGATGCACCTTGCCAGTCGAAAAAATCCATCGATCTCATTTGTCACGTTATGACTTGGGATCGGTATAACACACCATAACGCCCAATAAAAAAGGTGCGCAGCGCACCTTCTTGCATTCATCTATGGCGGAGCCGGCGAGGAGGGCGCATCGTAGCGCTCTCCCGCCCACTCTTCACTATTACCTTACGCCGTGACGAAGTGGCAGACGTAATCCAGCGTCTCCAGTGTTTCGATATCGAAGCTGGAATTGCCTGGCACATTGAAGCTCTGACCGCCTTCGAACGTATTCCAGGCTTCTTCGCCTTTCAGACGGATGCGGCATTTGCCAGCATTGAGTTCCATGATTTCCGGCGCGCCGGTATTGAACGTCAGCGAGGATGGGAAAATCACGCCGATGGTTTTTTTACTTCCGTCTGCGAACTGGACGGTGTGCGAAACGCACTTGCCGTCGAAGTAGATGTTGGCTTTCTTGACGACGGAAACGTTGTCGAATTGAGTAGTCATGATGTCGAGTTTAATAATGATTTTTAGTCGCCGCTTTTCTTGTCAAGACGTGGCAGTGCAACGGACGGATTAGCGGTCAACAGGCCGGCTTTGCCGTAGATGTTTAGTTTGTCCCGCGTATCGATGATGTCGAGGTTGCGCATTGTCAGCTGTCCAATACGGTCTTGCGGCGTAAATGCACCTTCGCCTTTTTCCATCGTCAGGCGATCCGGATGATAGGTCAGGTTGGCCGACTCGGTGTTCAGGATCGAATAATCATTGCCGCGGCGCAGTTCCACGGTCACTTCACCCGTGATCGCGCGCGCCACCCAGCGCTGCGATGCTTCGCGCAGCATGATCGCTTGCGGATCGAACCAGCGACCTTGGTACAGCAGGCGACCGAGTTTGCGACCGTTGTCGCGGTATTGTTCGATGGTGTCTTCGTTGTGGATGCCGGTCACCAGACGTTCGTAAGCAATGAACAGCAAGGCCAGGCCTGGAGCTTCATAGATGCCGCGACTCTTGGCTTCAATAATGCGGTTTTCAATCTGGTCGCTCATGCCGAGGCCATGACGACCGCCGATGCGGTTGGCTTCCATCATCAGGTCGACCGGATTCGAAAAGACGATGCCGTTGAGCGCAACCGGACGGCCTTCCTCGAAACGGATGCTGACTTCTTCGCGCTTGACTTCAACATCATCACGCCAGAAAGCGACACCCATGATCGGTTCGACAATCTTCATACCGCTGTTCAGATGTTCGAGATCTTTCGCTTCATGCGTTGCGCCCAGCATGTTGGAGTCGGTGGAATAGGCCTTCTCGACCGACATCTTGTAGTTGAAGCCGGACTTGATCATGAACTCCGACATTTCCTTGCGGCCGCCCAGCTCCTGGATGAAACGGTCATCGAGCCAGGGCTTATAGATACGCAGCGCCGGATTCACCAGCAGGCCGTAGCGGTAGAAACGTTCAATGTCGTTGCCCTTGAACGTACTGCCGTCACCCCAGATATCAACCTGGTCTTCCTGCATCGCGGCCACTAGCATGGTGCCGGTCACCGCGCGGCCCAGCGGCGTCGTGTTGAAGTAAGTCACACCAGCAGTCGAGATGTGAAACGCGCCGCTTTGCAGCGCAGCGATACCTTCTGCGACCAGTTGCTCGCGGCAGTCGATCAGGCGAGCCTGTTCGGCGCCGTACTGCCTGGCTTTTTCCGGGATTGCATTGTAGTCGGGTTCGTCAGGCTGGCCCAGGTTCGCGGTGTACGCGTAAGGAATTGCGCCTTTCTGACGCATCCAGTGCAGGGCTGCGCTGGTGTCGAGGCCGCCGGAAAAGGCGATACCTACTTTTTGATTGACGGGAACGGACTGAAGTATGGTCGACATGATCTCTGCTTCGCTTGCTGGGATTGTGGATGATGAATCGGAAAAGACGGTGGGCCTGAGGCGTTAGGCGTTATTTATTCGAGCTTGCCTAACACCAGATATTCAAGAAGCGCCTTCTGGACGTGCAGGCGGTTTTCCGCCTCGTCCCATACCACCGACTGCGGGCCGTCAATCACGTCGGCGGCGACTTCCTCGCCACGGTGCGCGGGCAGGCAGTGCATGAAGAGGGCTTCAGCGTTGGCGCGCTGCATTTTCTCGGTATCGACGATCCAGCCGTCGAATGCCTTCAGCCGCGCCGCGTTTTCTTCTTCGTAGCCCATGCTGGTCCAGACGTCGGTAGTGACCAGATCGGCACCGGCACAGGCGTCGGACGGGTTGGGGAAGAAAGTGTAATTGGTGTTGCTCGGCGCAACCAGTGACTGGTCGATTTCATAGCCCTTCGGCGTCGATACATTCACATGAAAATCAAAGACCTGTGCCGCCTGCAGCCATGAGTACAGCATATTGTTGGCGTCACCGATCCAGGCGACGGTCTTGCCTTTGATGGAGCCGCGATGCTCGATATACGTGAATACGTCGGCCAGTACCTGGCAAGGATGGTGTTCGTTGGTCAGGCCATTGATCACCGGTACACGTGAATGCGCCGCAAAGCGGTCGATGATGTCATGCCCAAAGGTGCGGACCATGATGATGTCGCACATGCGGGACATCACCTGTGCCGCGTCCTCGACCGGCTCACCGCGACCGAGCTGGCTGTCGCGGGTGTTCAGGTAAATGGCGGCGCCGCCGAGCTGGTGCATGCCGGCTTCGAACGACAGGCGGGTGCGTGTCGAGTTCTTTTCGAACACCATGACCAGCGTGCGGTCGACCAACGGGTGGTGCGGCTCGTAATTCTTGAATTTGCGCTTGATGATTCGGGAACGTTCGATCACGTACTCGAATTCATCAAGCGTAAAGTCAGAAAACTGCAGGAAGTGTTTGATAGCCATAAATGAAAACGGCGGCAAGTGCTTGGTTGGCTCCTGCCGCCGGATGGTTGTAAGCTGTTCAATTATAAGAGATTTTCTGTCGAAAAGATAACTCGGCGCCATCCAGCGGAGCACTCGAGGTCAGTACAGCTTTTGCGACGACTCGTGCACCAGTTGTTGGTAAAGCGCATGTCGCAAGGGTGCAATCTCACCGGAATCGACAGCGGAAAGAACTGCACAGCCCGGTTCTGTCAGATGATGACAATTGTAGAACTTGCAATTCCCCAGGTGCGGGCCGAACTCACGAAAGGCACGTTCCAGCATGCCTTCACTCAGGTGGTAGAGGCCGAATTCCTGAAATCCCGGTGAATCGATGATGTTGCCGCTCTTGTTCAGCATGAAAAGACGCGTAAACGTCGTTGTGTGCTTGCCGGAATCAAGTGCGGCGGAAATTTCCCGGGTAGCCAGTTCCGCGTCCGGCACCAGCAGGTTGATCAACGACGACTTGCCCATGCCGGATTGGCCGATCAGGATGGTCGACTGGCCTTCCAGAAGTGGTTGGAGGGTCGCGCAGGTGTGTTCCGGATCCTTGCGCGCCGAGACCTCATGGATAGGGTAGCCAATCCGTGTGTACATGCCGAGGCGCTCGCGAGTCTTGGGCAGCAGATCGGCAACATCGATCTTGTTGAGGATGATATGCGGGGCGATGCCGCCGGCTTCGGCCGCAACCAGTGCTCGCGACACCAAGTCGTCTGAATAGCCCGGTTCCGTTGCGACCACAATGAATAGCTGCGTCAGATTGGCCGCCAGCAGCTTGGATTTGTACTGATCGGAACGGTAGAGCAGGGTCTTGCGTTCCTGGATGGATTCAATGACTGCCTGATTGGCCGAAGTCCGCTTCAGATCGACGATATCGCCGACGGCGACGTCGCTTTTTTTGCCACGGGTGACGCACTGCAACTTTTCTTCACCCGCCTGTACCAGATAATGCCTGCCGTGCGCTGCGATGACGGTCCCGGTTGCTCCACTCATCGTCACTGGGCGGCTTGCCGATAGATCGCATCCACCTTGGCTGCGCTGATGAAGTCGTTTTCGGAAATTCCCCCGCGACCGCCATTGACAGAGTGTGTATCGAACTTCGCCACACAGCGGTTATAGGTAATGATCAGTTCCGGGTGGTGATCATCGGCGTGGATGGCATAGGCGATGGCATTCACGAACGCCAGGGTTTCATAATAGTTCTTGAAGTTAAAAGTCCTGACGATCTTGCCGTCCTTAAGCTCCCAGCCTTCGACAGCAGCGAGATGCTCGGCGATTTGCGCATCAGTCAATGCCGTTTCAGTGTGCCGGCCTTTTTTCTGGATGAGTTCTGCAGCGGTTACCATGGTGAAATCCTTGTTGTCTTTATTGGCTGGCAAGTAAATGTTGAATACGGACGCTTGCCGGCGGGTGTGAATCGTAGAATGCGGAATGCAAAGGGTCGGGTGTCAGGGTCGATGCATTGTCTTCGTAAAGCTTGACCAGCGCCGAGACCAGGTCCTGGGCATTTGTGTACTGGGCGGCAAACGCGTCTGCTTCAAATTCATGCTTGCGCGACGTGATCGAGTTCAGTGGCGAGAGTACGAACGTGAATACCGGCAGTACCAGCATGAACAGGATCAGGGCCATCGCGTCGTTGTTGCCGATCAACAAAGGGTCAACGCCAAGACCGGTATAAAACCATACCTGCGTCTTCAGATAGCCGAGCAGGGCAAGGAAGCCCAGCGAGATCGCAAACATGACAACGATACGCTTGACGATGTGCTTGAGCTTGAAATGTCCCAGTTCGTGCGCCAGCACGGCCTCAATTTCCTGCGGACCGAGACGGGCGAGCAAGGTATCGAAGAAAACAATACGCTTGGCGCCGCCAAAACCGGAAAAATACGCGTTCCCGTGTGCGCTGCGCTTGGAACCGTCCATGACGAACAGTCCTTTGGAAGCAAAGCCGACGCGCTGCATCAGGTTTTCAATCCGGCTACGCAGACTTTCGTCCTGCAGCGGCGTGAATTTATTGAATAGCGGCGCGATCACGGTTGGATACAACACCAGCATCAACAGCTGGAAGCCGGTCCAGACAAACCAGGCATACAACCACCAGAGGTCGCCGGATTTGTCCATCAAGGTCAGGATTACCCATACGAGCGGCAGTCCAATGACAATGCCGACCAGGGTGTTTTTGACCAGGTCACTGATGAACAGGCCAAGGGTCATCTTGTTGAAGCCGAACTTTGCTTCGAGCACAAACTGCTTGTAGTAATCGAAAGGCAACTCGATCAGCGCGCTGATCAGGCCGAACGACGCCAGCAGCGCAAGCTGATAAGTCATGCCTGGACCGGTCATCTTGAACAGCGTAACAGACAGCCATTGCAGACCACCAAGCAGGGTGAAGCTGATCAGTACGACGGTATTGACCATCAGGGAAAGCATGCCAAGCTTGGTGCGAGCCACGGTGTAATCGGCCGCTTTCTGGTGTGCATACAATGGAATTTTTTCTGCAAACTCCGCCGGTACGGCATGGCGGTGGGCGACCACATGGCGAATATGCCGTGAACTCAGCCAGAAACGGAGGAGCACGGTTACGCCGAGGAAGCTGATAAACAATACGGAGAACGCAAGTGAAGACATGCTGTGCCTGTGAGAAAATGGCGGTTTACCAAGGAACAAATTATGTCACAAGCTACTGAAACGAATAACGGTGCAGACGCAATCGTGCGTCCAAATGAATTTAATCTGGTTTGGGTGGACATGGAAATGACCGGGCTGGACCCGGATTCCGACCGCATTATCGAGGTTGCGGCGGTCGTTACCGACGCCAACCTGAATGTGCTTGCCGAAGGGCCGGTATTTGCAATTCATCAACCTGATGAAGTGCTCGACAAGATGGATGCCTGGAACAAGGGTACCCATGGCCGTTCCGGCCTGATCGATCGTGTCAAGGCATCCACGGTGAGCGAGGCGGATGCCGAAGCAGAACTTGTCGCTTTCCTCAAGCGCTATGTGCCTGCGGGCAAGTCGCCGATGTGCGGTAACAGCATTTGCCAGGATCGCCGCTTCATGGTGCGTGGCATGCCGAAGCTGGAAGCCTTTTTCCATTATCGCAACCTTGATGTATCCACACTCAAGGAATTGTGCAAGCGCTGGAAGCCTGAACTGGCAAACGGCTTCAAGAAGCACCAGAAACATACGGCGCTCGCCGATATCATTGAGTCGATTGAGGAATTACGCTATTACCGCGAGCATTTCATCAAGGCATAGCGCTAAAGGCCTTCAATAAGTTCGTATAGATCCATTTCATGTTTACCGGTTTGCCGGACAGGCAAGCAGGATTCGACTTCAGGGTCGGGAGCCGGTAAACTTCAGTCCCTTTTTTCAAAAGCCGAAACATGGCCTCCGCTACAGATATTCCGTCGACCGACGCGCTCGACACCGCACCCGATAACCGCAAGGTTCCGACCGAACTGATTGCGAAGGAGGTTGCACGCCGCCGCACCTTCGGCATCATTTCCCACCCGGACGCCGGTAAAACCACGCTGACTGAAAAACTGCTGCTGTTTTCAGGCGCGATCCAGCTCGCCGGCACGGTCAAGGCCCGCAAGAGCGGCCGTCACGCCACCTCCGACTGGATGGAAATTGAAAAGCAACGCGGCATTTCGGTGGCTAGTTCGGTCATGCAGTTTGAATACCGTGATCACGTCGTCAACCTGCTCGACACTCCCGGCCACCAGGACTTTTCCGAAGATACCTATCGCGTGCTGACGGCCGTCGACTCGGCGCTCATGGTGATTGATGCTGCCAAGGGCGTGGAAGAACAGACGATCAAGTTGCTCAACGTCTGCCGCATGCGTGCGACGCCGATCCTGACGTTCATGAACAAGATGGACCGCGAAACGCGTGATCCGCTGGAACTGCTCGATGAAGTCGAGTCCGTCCTCAAGATCCAGTGCGCGCCGGTGACATGGCCCATCGGCATGGGCAAGAACTTCCGCGGCGTTTATCACCTGCTGCGTGACGAGATTTTGCTGTTCAAGGCCGGCTCGGAAAGGGCGGACCAGGAGTTTGAGGTCATCAAGGGTATCGACAACCCTCGATTGACTGAAATGTTCCCGCAGGAAATCGAGCAACTCAAGATGGAAGTGGAACTGGTGCATGGCGCCTCGCACCCTTTTGATCTTGACGCTTTCCTTGCCGGCACGCAGACTCCCGTGTTTTTCGGATCGGCAATCAACAACTTCGGTGTGCGCGAAATCCTCAATGCGCTACTGGAATGGGCGCCGGCACCGCGTTCGCGCGATGCGACCGTGCGTGCCGTGGAGCCGGTCGAAGCGCCGTTTTCCGGTTTTGTGTTCAAGATCCAGGCCAATATGGATCCGGCGCATCGTGACCGCATTGCCTTCCTGCGCGTATGCTCCGGTCGCTTTGAGCGCGGCATGAAAATCAAGCATCTGCGCCTGAATCGCGAAATCAAGGTGTCGAGCGTGGTGACTTTCATGGCGTCCAGCCGCGAGCAGGTGGAAGAGGCTTACGCTGGCGACATTATCGGCTTGCCCAACCATGGCAACATGCAGATCGGCGATAGCTTCTCGGAAGGAGAATTGTTGCAGTTCACCGGTATTCCGTATTTTGCGCCGGACTTTTTCCGTTCGGTGCGGATTCGCAACCCGCTAAAGATCAAGCAACTGCATAAAGGTTTGCAGCAATTGGGTGAAGAGGGCGCGGTGCAGGTGTTCAAACCGGTGCATGGCGGCGACCTCATATTGGGAGCGGTCGGTGTGCTGCAGTTTGAAGTAGTCGCCAGCCGTTTGCTCAATGAATACGGCGTCGATGCGGTATTTGAAAGCACTAGCATCAGTAGTGCCCGCTGGATTTCAAGCGATGACAAGAAAGCGCTGGCCGATTTCGAAAAATCGGCTGCCGGCGCGAACATCGCTTTCGATGCGGCAAACAACATGGCCTACCTCGCCACATCGGGCGTCAACCTGAAATTAACCCAGGAGCGCTGGCCGCAACTTACTTTCCACGCTACGCGTGAGCATGCGGTAAAGGTCGGCTGATATCCTGACACGCCCAACAGGGCCAGCACGAGAAGCCCTTCAAACCGCCGGTTTGAAGGGCTTTTTTTATTTTCCCGCCGATAGGAATGCGAATGATCAGTGACGTCAGCTCGATATCGAAAAATTCGCGTGTTGCGTGCAGTTACACGCAATTACCCTGCAATTGATGGGGGAATCGGTGCAGGGGTTTGTCGTGTTTGCGCAAGATCAAACAAATCCGAGGTCTCCCGCCTATACTCACCCAACGTTTTTCAGAACCCGCTTTTTGCGGCTTTTTGGTGCGGGGAAAGCCCGGCACACTTCTCGCTCCTACGTCTCCATCTTGCACTTTTCTGAATCAAGAGGTATGCATGCTAACAGCAACATATGCAACGATCGCCATCGCAACCGAACAGGACAAGACGCGCAACATGCTTTGCCGGCTGCAGCAGTACGTTGAAACCGCGTGGAAGAGCCTGCACAACCTGGATCTCGCTTTTATTGATACAGCCTTTGGGAAACTTACTCAGTACGACCGGTTTTTCCGGACACGAAAGATCGAGCTTTACCTCATTCCCTCGTTACGTGGCATGAGCAGGGATGCCGAGATCGTTATAGCCGAACTCGACAGCATCTCTGCCAGGGCAGCTACAACCCTTCGTACGATTAGTGAACAACTCACCAATGCTATCGAACTCGGTAGCAGCAAGGCGACGGAAATTTGTCATTCCATGCAATTGTATTGCCGTCATATGGACATGCGGCTGGAAAAGGAAGAAAGGGAACTGATGCCGCTCGCTCGCAGAATGCTGTCGGTCGAGCAATGGTTCTCGATTGCCGCGCAACTCCTGTCGGAGCAATCCGGTGGTCTGCCTGATCGGCGCCGTCGCGGCGAAAGTTCTCAGCCGTCCAACGGTTTCAGGCACCGCAGGACTTCCGCTAACCTGCATTAAGCTTCACGCTTCGTCACAGCACCTTCGCTTTACAACATCCCGTAACATTCGATCAATTTCGGAGTGCTTTGTCGCTCCCGAATTGATCGGCACCGCATTTTCCATGCTTGCATAGTGTGATGTTTCTTGGCATGGTGTGGCCCATGATTTCATTCCGGTCGCGCATGCCAAAAATTCTCAAGTTCACCAGGTTTTCCCTGCGTGATTTCCTCGTCGCTGCCGGGCCGGCTGTCATAGCGATTCTGGCAACATGTCTGCTTGCTTACTGGCTTGTGGATCCGTCGCCGCCATCCGTGGTGACGCTCGCCACCGGGCAGGACAATAGCGCCTACCAGGCCTTGGGCAAAAAATATGCGGGTGCGCTGGCAAAACACGATATTCGCGTAATCCAGCAGGACTCCCTTGGATCTGAAGAAAACCTGCAGCGACTGAAAGATCCGGCGTCACGTGTCGATATCGCTTTCGTGCAGAGTGGTTCCACGGAGCAGGAAGACGCCGAACGTGTCGGTTTGGTTTCGCTGGGAAGCCTGTTCACGGAACCGGTCTGGCTGTTTCTGCGTGGTGACCGCGGTGGACGCAGCGTGACGCACCTGACCCAGTTGAAAGGTTTGAAAATCAACGTGGGCCCGGAGGGGACCGGCGTACCAAACCTGTTTCGCAAAATCTTGTCGGTCAATGGGGTGGAAGCAGGGGATCTGAAGCTGGGTGCGCTGGAAAATACACCAGCAACGGTGGAATTGCTCGCAGGCCGTATCGATGGCCTGGTGTTCAGCTCGGCGCCGGACGCACCGCTCATCCAGATGTTGCTACAAACTCCCGGGATCAGGCTCTTCGACTTCGCCCAGGCCGAAGCTTATACGCGGCGCTTTCCTTTTCTGTCGCATGTAGTGCTGCCACGCGGGATCGTCGACCTTGGCAAAGATCTTCCTCCCAAGGATTACCATTTGATCGCGCCGACCGCGACGCTGGTGGCGCGGTCGGACCTGCATCCCGCCATCATCGACCTGTTTGTTGAGGCTGCGACAACCATCCATGGAAATGCGGGCTGGTTCAACAGGAAGGATGAGTTTCCGACGGCAAGCTATACCGAAATTCCTGTCTCGCCGGCGGCGCAGAAGTTCTACAAGAACGGGCCGCCGTTGTTGCAGCGATATCTGCCGTTCTGGCTGGCCAATTTTTTTGAGCGCATGTGGGTGGTGGTCGTGGCGCTTGGTGCGTTGATCCTGCCGCTGTCGCGGATCATTCCGCCAATCTACGTATGGAAAGTGCGCTCTCGCGTCTATCGCTGGTACGGCCAGTTACGTGCGGTTGAACAAGCGATCGAAGAAGTGCCGCCCGAAAAACAGGCTGAAGTCTATCCCGCCCAGTTGCAAAGACTGAACGACATTGAGGAACGCGTCAATCGCATCTCCATTCCGTTGTCATTTGCCGATGAATTATATGGACTTCGCAGCCACATCAATTTCGTCCGTCGCCGGGTAGCGTCATTGATGCAGGCGGAGGCGCCAAACCTGCGGCAAGGCACCTCCGGGCATTGAGTCGATCTGCAGGCGATTTAATAACCTCAGGCACCGACCCAGGGCAGGCCGGCCTTGCACCAGCCTCCCACGGATTTTCGATGGCCGTCGGCATCCTTGTCGCCTTCAAAACCCTCCAGTATGTCAAAGCAATGGGGATAGCCGTTCTCGGTTGCCAGTTTGGCCGCGTGACGAGAACGGACACCAGAGCGGCACAAAAACAGCAAGATCTGATTCTTGTCAGCAGTCTGCGCCAGTTCATCCATGAAAGCCGGGTTTGGTACGCCGCCGGGATAAGTGCTCCACTGCACCGCGGCATGCTGGTCCTCAGGGATGGCCACACGACCAACCCAGTCGCGCTCCGCGTTGGTCCTGACGTCGACGAGTTTGACATTCGGGTTAGTCTGGAGAAGGGCGTAAGCCTCCGAGGGGGTAACAGCACCCGCATACGGAAGTTGATTTTCCTGCCCGCGTTCGCGAGCCTTGTCGAGTATGTCCATGATGGTTCGAATTTCGTTGGAGTGAATAAGCAATTTACCGCATGTTCAATTTGCTATTTTATCCCGGCGACGCATGAACTAGACTGACATCGCAATGCACAAAAACCGTGCGTATTTCTGGCCTGTCAGATGCTTTTGCACCAAGTTGGGGATTCGAGGCAAAAACGCACCGAAATGGGGATGGGTTTGCCTAGCCTAAATGCCAAGAAATATGTTTCAACGTCGCACTATTTCCGCTAATTTGCGTGCATCAGGACGGTGCGTGGCATTTGTGATTTCTCAAGTTGGTGGCATGGAATCTGCTATCATTCCGGCCTGAGTTTCGGTCGCACTTCGATGTGTACTGCGCTTGCAGCACGGCGGATACCATCGACTCAAAATTATCCGCATATCTAAGACACATTTTGCTCATTTAGGAGATTCGCATGGCACGTACGGCCGCAGAGGTCTTGAAGTTGGCGAAAGACAACGAAGTCAAATTCGTTGATTTTCGTTTTGCAGACACCCGAGGCAAGGAACAACACGTTACCGTTCCCATTTCGCAGTTCGGCATGGACAAATTCGACTCGGGCCACGCCTTCGATGGTTCCTCGATCGCCGGTTGGAAAGGCATTGAAGCTTCTGACATGCTGTTGATGCCGGATCCCAGTACCGCCAACATTGACCCGTTCATGGAAGAAACCACGCTGTTCATGCAGTGTGACGTTATCGAGCCGTCCGACGGCAAGGGTTACGACCGCGATCCACGTTCCATCGCCAAGCGTGCTGAAGCCTATCTCAAGTCCTCCGGCCTGGGCGATACCGCCTACTTCGGCCCGGAACCTGAATTTTTCATCTTCGACAGCGTTCGCTGGAAGATCGACATGTCCGGCTGCTTCGTGAAGATCGATTCCGAAGAAGCGTCGTGGACCACCGGCGACAAGCTCGAAGGCGGCAACACCGGCCACCGTCCGACCGTCAAGGGCGGCTACTTCCCGGTTCCGCCGGTCGACAGCTTCCAGGACATGCGTTCGGAAATGTCCCTGATCCTCGAAGCGATGGGCATTCCGGTTGAAGTTCACCACCACGAAGTCGCCGGCGCTGGCCAGAACGAATTGGGTACCAAGTTCTCGACACTGGTTGAGCGTGCCGACTGGACGCAGAACATGAAGTATGTGATCTGGAACGTTGCCCATACCTACGGCAAGACAGCGACCTTCATGCCGAAGCCGATCGTTGGTGACAACGGTTCCGGTATGCACGTGCACCAGTCCGTCTGGAAGGATGGCCAGAACCTGTTCGCAGGCGACGGCTACGCAGGCCTGTCCGACTTCGCACTGTATTACATTGGCGGCATCATCAAGCACGCCCGTGCACTGAACGCGATCACCAATCCGGGCACCAACTCGTACAAACGTCTGGTTCCTGGCTATGAAGCACCGGTCAAGCTCGCTTACTCGGCGCGTAACCGTTCGGCTTCGATCCGTATTCCGCACGTTGCCAATCCTAAGGGTCGCCGCGTCGAAGCGCGTTTCCCGGATCCTCTGATGAACCCGTATCTGGGCTTTGCTGCATTGCTGATGGCAGGTCTGGACGGCGTGCAGAACAAGATCCATCCGGGCGAAGCAGCTTCCAAAGACCTGTACCACCTGCCGCCGGAAGAAGACAAGCTGATCCCGACAGTGTGCTCGTCGCTCGACCAGGCGCTCGAGTACCTGGACAAGGACCGCGAGTTCCTGACCCGTGGCGGCGTGTTCAGCGACAGCATGATCGATGCGTATATCGAACTGAAGATGACGGAAGTCCAGCGCTTCCGCATGACCACGCACCCGATCGAGTTCGACATGTATTACTCGCTGTAAGACGCGCAGATAGATCGAGCTTGCAAGCTTGCGTGCCTGGCAACAAGTACGCAAGGTAGACTGATCGATCGTTCGACTGTTGCAGAAAGGGGAAGCTTCGGCTTCCCCTTTTTTGTCGTACGGAACTGTTGTGCTATAAGTCGTTCTGAGTTCGAATGTTTGTAAAGGGCCGCTACTTGTCCTAAACTTGTAAGCACCTTTACTGTTTCCACGCAGAAAGATTATGAAACAACAATTGATTGGACTGGCCTTAGTTGCAGCCGCTGCCGGACATGTCCATGCACAGAGCGAGGTATTTCTTTGTGTCGACGAGACTGGCAAGAAGGAATACAAAAATACTGGCACTACCAAGGGCTGCAAAAAGATTGATCTTCCCGGCATCACCATGATTCCCGCGCCACCAACAGCGCGCAAACCCGTTGTCCAGACCGCTGCGGCAAAGCCGTCGGCATCGCCGTCGGATTTCCCGAAAGTCGATGGCGACACGCAGAAAACCCGTGACAACGACCGCCGCCAGATCCTCGCAGATGAAATGAAGAGCGAGGAGCAGAAGCTTGCGAACCTGAAAAAGGAATTTAACAATGGCGAGCCGGAACGCCGTGGCGATGAGCGCAATTATGCGAAATACCAGGAACGCGTTGCGACCATGAAGGACGATATCAGCCGCAGCGAAAAGAATATCGAGGCACTAAAACGCGAGATTGGTAATCTAAAATAGCAATGCGCGCTTCAGGTATGACGCTTGCATAACAAGGGCCGCCTACGCGGCCCTTTACTTTTGGATGAATGTGAAAACAACGCGAAATCCCCTGGATGGACTGGATCTGCTTTCCTCGGCGGTCATCATCCTCGATCCGGAAAGCCGTATCACCTATGCCAATGCGGCGGCGGAAAACTTGTTCGAGAGCTCGGCCAGGGCTCTCGTGAGCCAGAAACTGGAAGATCTGTTTTTGAACGGAGACCACCTGTCCGAAATTTTCGAGGAAGCCGTACAGCATCGCTTTGCCGACAAGCGTCTTGACCTGACGCTGGAGCGGGCGGGGCGTGAATCGCTGCAGGTCCATGTGATCGTCACGGCGCTCGACAATCCTGACACGCCGGTGCTGATCGAACTACGGGAAAATGTCCAGCAACTCAAGCTCGACCGCGAAGAACGCCTGCTCGACCAGAGCCAGGCCAACAAAGAACTGATCCGCAACCTCGCGCATGAAATCAAGAACCCGCTCGGCGGTATCCGTGGCGCCGCGCAATTACTGGAATTTGAACTGCCCGAAAGACAGTTGAAGGAATTGCGCGAATACACCCAGGTCATCATCAAGGAAGCTGATCGCTTGCAGACATTAGTTGATCGTCTTCTTGCGCCGCATCGTCGTCCGCATATCGTCGGTGACGTCAACATCCATGAAGTCTGCGAGCGCGTGCGGAGCCTGATCGTCGCCGAATTCCCCAATGGTCTGACCATCAAGCGCGACTACGACCTGTCGGTGCCCGAATTCCGCGGCGACAAGGAGCAACTGATCCAGGCAGTGTTGAACATCGCGCACAACGCTGCGCAGGCACTGTCGTCCCGCATGAAAGACGGCGACGCGCAGATTACTTTGCAGACCCGGGTCGCACGCCAGGTGACGCTCGCGAAGATTCGTTACAGGCTGGCATTAGACTTGCATATTATCGACAACGGGCCGGGCATCCCACCCGACATCCAGGATCGCATCTTCTATCCCTTGGTATCGGGCCGGGAAGGCGGCAGTGGACTGGGCCTGACTCTCGCACAGACGTTCGTCCAGCAGCACATGGGCGTTATCGAATGCCAGAGCAAGCCGGGATGCACCGATTTCAGAATACTGATACCGCTGCCCTGAATAACGGGCCGGCTTTGATCAATGCCTTATGACGCGGGATACAAACGAAAATATGAAGCCAATCTGGATTGTCGACGACGACGAATCAATTCGCTGGGTACTCGAAAAGGCCCTTGCCCGCGAAAATCTCGCTACCAAAAGCTTTCCGAATGCACGTGAAGCGCTCGAAGCACTGCAGACCAGCGTGCCGCAGGTACTGGTGTCCGATATCCGCATGCCAGGTGAGTCCGGCCTCGAACTGCTGCAGGTGGTCAAGGCCAAGTATCCAGGCTTGCCGGTCATTGTGATCACGGCGTTTTCCGATCTCGACTCGGCCGTGGCGGCATTTCAGGGTGGTGCGTTCGAATATCTCGCCAAGCCTTTCGATATCGATAAGGCAGTTGAACTGATACGCCGCGCGCTGGAAGAAAGCCTGCGTGAGTCTGGCGTCGAACAGGTGTCGGCCGAGACACCCGAAATCCTCGGCCAGGCTCCCGCCATGCAGGACGTTTTCCGTGCGATCGGGCGCCTGTCGCAATCGAACGTGACGGTGCTGATCACCGGCGAATCCGGTACCGGCAAGGAACTGGTGGCGCGCGCATTGCACAAGCACAGTCCGCGTGCGACCCAGCCATACATCGCGCTGAACACGGCGGCGATTCCCAAGGACCTGCTTGAATCGGAATTGTTCGGCCACGAGCGCGGCGCGTTTACTGGCGCTCAAGCGACACGGCGCGGCCGATTCGAACAGGCAGAAAACGGTACGCTCTTCCTTGATGAAATCGGCGATATGCCCTTTGATTTACAGACGCGCCTGCTGCGCGTGCTGTCAGATGGTCATTTCTATCGCGTCGGCGGGCATCAGCCCTTGAAGGCAAACGTCCGCGTGATCGCGGCGACGCATCAGAACCTGGAACAGCGGGTGAAAGAAGGCCTGTTCCGCGAAGACTTGTACCACCGCCTGAACGTGATTCGGCTGCGTTTGCCCAGTCTGCGTGAGCGCCGCGAAGACATTCCGCTGCTGACCCGTCACTTCCTGGCGCAAAGCGCAAAGCAGCTCGGCGTCGAAGCCAAGCGCATGTCCGATGGCGCGATGCAATTTCTCGCCAGTCTCGATTTGCCGGGCAATGTGCGACAGCTGGAAAACCTGTGTAACTGGATTACCGTGATGGCGCCCGGGCAAACGGTCGAGGTCAAGGACCTGCCGCAGGAGTTGACCCATGGCCAGGACTATGTGCCGCCCCCTGTGAGTGTGAGCATGCCTGTCTCCGTCAGCATGCCAGTGCAGCCACCGCTCATGCCGACGTTGGCCGATGCGCCTGCAACCATGTCTTCCATGTCAGCGTCTTCCTCCTCGTCTCCGGCCCCGACGCCTGTCAACGGCCATGCGGCGGCCGTCAGCGACAAGGCTGGCTGGATCGCCTTGCTGGAGTCCGAAGCGGCTCACATGCTGGCGGCTGGCCAGCCTGAAGTGATGGATGCTTTGGGGCGCCAGTTCGAGTCGGCGCTGATCAAAACCGCACTCAAGCATACGCATGGCCGCAAGAACGACGCTGCTATCCGGCTGGGCATAGGGCGCAACACGATCACCCGCAAAATTCATGAACTTGGCATAGACGGAGCCAAGGACGACTGACCTCAACGGCGTCTGTGGGCGCCGCTCTCCTTTCGCCATTTCCCGACTTGCGGAAGCTGGCTACGGGCAGCACCGTAGGGGCTTCATCGGAGTGTCGCGTAATTTATCCAGTGCCCCAAATCGGACCAACGCTACGCACCAGCATGGAACTTTACCATTCGCAAGGCACCGCAATGTCGCACGCAATACAGTAAGAATATTCCTCATTGCTGCCCAGGGATTCCGTCGGGCGTAGGGCTTTTGTGAAAAATCGCTTTAACTTTGTCCATATCGTCGCTGCGGTGCTGGTGACAGCCGCCGCAATGCTGTTGCTTGGAAATCTTTCCGCTGGTGAAAAAAAGATAGATACCCGTGTCGAAAGCCTGTATAGCGTTACCGATCCGCAATATCTACGATCAATGGGCGTACTTCTCGGGCCGACCATCATTGAAGGAAACACGGTTAAACATCTTGAGAATGGTGTCGAGATTTTTCCGGCCATGCTGGAGGCTATCGGGTCGGCCCGTAAAACAATCACCTTTGAAACCTATATCTACTGGTCGGGGGATATTGGTAAACGCTTCGCCGAAGCCTTGCGTGAACGCGCGCAGGCAGGCGTTAAAGTCCACGTCCTGCTTGACTGGGTTGGCAGCGCCAAAATGGACGAGGCCTTGCTGGAAGAGATGCGCAAAGGTGGAGTCGAAGTGGAGCGCTACCATAAACCGCATTGGCTCAACCTGACACGAATGAACAACCGCACACATCGCAAGCTTCTCATCGTGGACGGACAAGTGGGTTTCACCGGCGGGGTAGGCATCGCCGATCAGTGGAATGGAAATGCGCAGGATAAGGAACATTGGCGTGATTCGCATTTTATGGTGCGCGGACCTGCGGTATCCGAGTTCCAGGCAGTCTTCCTGGACAACTGGATAAAGGCGACCGGGCGTGTCCTGCATTCCGAGGATTACTTTCCGAAGATCGACAATGCGGGAAAGATGCCGGCCCAGATGTTCAGCAGTTCGCCAACCGGGGGCAGTGAGAGCATGCACCTGATGTACCTGCTTTCCATTGCATCCGCACGTCAGTCCATTCTGTTGTCGAGTTCTTATTTCGTGCCGGATGAATTGGCGATCAATGCCCTTGTCGAAGCCGCGAAAAGAGGTGTGAAGATACGCATCATCACGCCGGGTGAGGATATTGACGCATCGGTCGTGCGGCACGCATCACGGGCGCGCTGGGGCGAGTTGCTGGAAGCAGGCGTCGTGATCGCTGAATACCAGCCCACCATGTTTCATTGCAAAATCATGATTGTCGACGGCTACATGGTGTCGACCGGCTCGACCAATTTTGACAATCGTTCATTCCGGCTCAATGACGAAGCCAACCTCAATGTCTATGACGCAGGCTTTGCCGCAGAAATGACCAAGGAGTTCGAGCAGGATTTCGCAAAGACGCGGCCCATTACCTTTGAACAGTGGCGCAACCGGCCGTGGAAGGAGAAAGTGATCGAGCACGCTTCTTCTTTGCTAGGCAAGCAACTTTGATCGGCTGATTGACTGATTGACTGGTGAGTCCACATGCGGCGATTCGGCGTCGCGGTGGCCGGGACATGCTCTATGACTGTCGACGCGGGTAACCTTCCGCAGTGATGCGGTCCCAGACTTTGTCTTTTTCTTCTTGTGTCATGAACACCCAGTTCGCCACCTCGGCAACGGTACGGCCGCATCCGCGGCAGACATCGTCAAAGGTTGTTGAACAGACGGCAACACAAGGCGTGTCCGGGCGGGAAGGTTTTTGCATAGAATAGGGGACCCAAAACGCCAATGATAGGGCAAAACCATGTATCAGCTCTACTACTATCCCAGCAATGCCAGCCTTGCGCCACACATGCTGCTCGAAGAACTGGGCGTCCCTTATCAACTTGTCCTGGTTGATCGGGACAAGAATGCGCACAAGGGCGCCGACTACCTTCGCCTGAATCCGACAGGTCGCATTCCCGCCTTCGTCGATGGCGATCTTGTCTTGTTTGAAACGGCTGCCATCTGCCTGCACCTGGTGGATACGCATCCTGAAGCCGGGCTTGCACCCGCAGTCGGTACGGCGGAGCGCGCGCATTTCTACAAATGGCTGATGTACCTCACCAATACCTTGCAGGCGGAATTGATTACGTATTTTTATCCGGAGCGACTGGCTACGGATCAAGCAGGCGCCGAGGATGTGAAGCAGCATGCGGAGGCCAGGATCGGGGCGATGCTCGACTTGCTGGACGACGCGTTCGCCAAACATGGTGGGCCTTATCTGCTTGGTGAGACATATAGCGTGGTTGATCCATATCTCTTCATGCTGTCGCGGTGGACGCGGATGATGGGTAACCCTGCGCGTAATCGTGCGCATCTTGGGCCGTTTTTGCAGAGGATGGTTGAGCGTACGGCGATCAGAAGGGCGTTGGAGCAGGAAGGGTTGGCGGCGCCGTTCTTTTGATTGCGAGATGGGGAGGGGTTGGATTTATTGATCCCTCGCGCTATTGCCGAAGCAGAAGGATGATCGAGCTTCGCACCCCCACCCTAACCCTCTCCCTAAAAGGGGGAGGGGACCTGACGGAGGATGTGGCGATGTCATCAGAGTTGTGTGGGCGCTTTTCTGTTTTCGTTATACGTTTTTATTCATGCTTGCTTAATCGTCGCCACAAGGTGGTGCGGCTTATGCCGAGATGATTCGCGGCAGCTTCCCGGTTGCCGTTGAATCTTGCAAGCACGGCATGAACCGATTCCTTTTCATTGGACCTTGAGTCAACCATCGAAGGAGCGAGCACCGGCATGGCACCATGCGCAGTTTCCCTGGTCAATTCAGGTGCCACTGCTGCAACGAAACTCGGCGACAAGGCCTGCAACGGTTCTGCGGCCAGAAATAAAGCCGCGCGTTCCATCAGGTTGCGTAGTTCGCGCACATTGCCGGGCCAGCTATAGCTTGCGAGCAAAGGCACACATGCCAGGATCTCCGCATGCAGGTTCGCATGCGGGCGCGTGCCGAGCGCGGCAAGCGCATTCTTCAGCCCCCATTCCGCGAGCGCGGCAAGGTCATCGGCGCGTTCACGCAACGGTGGAAGTGTCAACCGCAATACGCCCAGACGGTAGAACAGATCGGCTCTGAAGCGCCCATCCCGGACGCGCTGGTCGAGATCACAATGCGTGGCGCTGATGATGCGCACATTGACCGGAATCGGCCGCGTGCCGCCGACGCGGACGACTTCCCGTTCCTCCAATACGCGCAGTAACCGGGTCTGCAATGGCAATGGCATTTCGCCGATTTCATCCAGGAACAGTGTGCCCCGATGGGCTGCTTCAAACAAACCCGCATGACCGCCACGACGCGAACCGGTGAAGGCACCTTCTTCATAGCCGAACAACTCCGATTCCAGCAGCGATTCGGCAACGGCGCCGCAATTGATGGCGACAAATGGCTGGCGTGCCCGCTGGCTTTCGCGGTGAATGGCCTGCGCCGCCAATTCCTTGCCGGTACCGGTCTCGCCCTGGATAAGTACGGTGGCAGGGGACTTGGCAAACAGTTCAATCGAATGGCGCACGGCCTGCATCGCCGCCGACTCGCCGCGAAGATCGTTCAAGCCGTGCTTGGCGCGCAAGGCATCGGCAAGGGGATTGGCGCGGGCGCGGCCTGACTCCAGCTGGCTGAAGCGGGCGAGTTCCAGCGCGTCTTCGAATGCCTGTCGGATCGACGCTGCCGAATACACGAACACACCTGCGAGACCGGCTTCTTCGGCCAGGTCGGTGATCAGGCCGGCACCGACGATAGCCTTGATGCCGGCGGCTTTCAGCTCGTTGATCTGGGCACGCGCATCCTCTTCGGTGACATACGTGCGCTGCGCGATTTTCAGGTTGAAGGTCGCCTGGAATTCGGCGAGCTCCTGCATTGGCTCCTGATAGGTGATCAGGCCGATCTCGGCGGTGATTTTTCTGGCGCGTGCGAGAGCCTGCAGAACATCGAAGCCGCTGGCTTTGGCGATGATGACCGGCAACGACAGGCGGCTTTTCAGGTAGGCGGCATTGGATCCGGCGGCGATGACCGCATCGCAGCGTTCTGTTTCCATACGCTCGCGGATATGCCGGACGGCATCTTCAAAACCGAGATGGATCGGTTCAATGCTGGCACGGTCGTCGAATTCAAGGGTGATATCGCGGAACAGGTCGGACAGTCTGGAAATGGCAACTGTCCAGATAACGGGTTTGTCACTCGGATCAGGCAGGGAATGGCTTCGGGAGCGCATGTTTCACCTCGTGTTTCAATGTTTCAAGTGTAACGCAACTTGAACTGGTTGGTGAAACGTGAAATAGAACGTTTCGATAACATCTCGAGCTAAGTTATTGATCTATATAGAGCCTCTTCGATACTTTTCAAAAACTTCCCGTATGGCACACCGATTGCAATACTCACCCGGAATGCAATTCGTTGAAACATCCAACAAGGTGAATACATGACAGTCCCATCCGCAGGAGCCGCCTTTCGTCAGGCAGTACGCGAAGAATCCCCGCTGCAGGTTGTCGGCGCGATCAACGCCAACCACGCGTTGCTGGCCAAACGTGCCGGTTATCGTGCCATCTATCTGTCGGGCGGCGGCGTGGCAGCCGGCTCGCTCGGCCTGCCCGACCTCGGCATTTCCAATCTTGACGACGTGCTGACGGATGTCCGTCGCATCACGGACGTCTGCGACCTGCCGTTGCTGGTCGACGTCGATACCGGCTTCGGTTCATCGGCCTTCAATGTGGCGCGTACCGTCAAGTTGATGATCAAGTTCGGCGCAGCGGCGATCCACATCGAAGACCAGGTTGGCGCCAAGCGTTGCGGCCATCGCCCGAACAAGGAAATCGTCAGCAAGCAGGAAATGGTCGATCGCATCAAGGCGGCCGTCGATGCACGTACCGATGAAAATTTCGTCATCATGGCGCGCACCGACGCGCTGGCCGTGGAAGGCCTGGAAGCCGCGCTGGACCGCGCACAGGCTTGTGTTGAAGCGGGCGCCGACATGATCTTCCCGGAAGCCATCACCAAGCTCGAGATGTACAAGACCTTTACCGATGCGGTGAAGGTGCCGGTGCTGGCCAACATCACCGAGTTCGGTGCGACCCCGTTATATACGGTCGAGGAATTGAAGAGTGTTGATGTCGGCCTTGTGCTGTATCCGCTGTCCGCTTTCCGCGCGATGAACAAGGCTGCGGAAAACGTGTATAACGCGATCCGCCGCGAAGGCACGCAAAAGAATGTGGTCGACACCATGCAGACGCGTATGGAACTGTATGAGCGCATCAACTATCACGATTTCGAGCAAAAGCTGGATGCCTTGTTTGCCCAGCAAAAAGCCAAGTAATCCGCATTCCACGTATCTTATTTTTTCCAGGAGACTTTGATGAGCGAACAACAAGCCGCCGGCTTCAAGCCAAAAAAATCGGTTGCCCTGTCCGGCGTAACTGCCGGCAATACCGCCCTCTGTACGGTGGGCAAAACCGGTAACGATCTGCACTATCGCGGCTATGACATTCTGGACGTCGCGGACACTTGCGAATTTGAAGAAATCGCCTATCTGCTGGTACACGGCAAACTGCCCAACGTCGCTGAACTCAAAGGCTACAAGGCCAAGCTGAAAATGCTGCGCGGCCTGCCGGCCAATGTCAAGGCGGCGCTCGAAACACTGCCGGCGTCCTCGCACCCGATGGACGTGATGCGTACCGGCGTATCGGTGCTTGGCTGCGTACTGCCGGAGAAGGACGACCACAACACGCCGGGTGCACGCGACATCGCCGACCGCCTGATGGCATCGCTGGGTTCGATGCTGCTGTACTGGTACCACTATAGTCACAACGGCAAGCGTATCGAAGTCGAAACCGACGACGACTCCATCGGCGGCCACTTCCTGCACCTGCTGCACGGCAAGAAGCCGTCGGCAGCATGGGAAAAGGCGATGCACACGTCGCTGATCCTGTATGCGGAGCATGAATTCAATGCGTCGACGTTTACTGGTCGCGTCGTCGCCGGTACGGGTTCCGACATGTATTCCGCGATCACCGGTGCAATCGGCGCATTGCGCGGTCCGAAGCATGGCGGCGCGAATGAAGTCGCATTCGAAATCCAGAAACGTTACGACAATCCCGACGAAGCGGAAGCCGACATCCGCCGCCGTGTCGAAAACAAGGAAGTCATCATCGGCTTCGGCCACCCGGTGTACACCATCTCCGATCCACGCAACAAGGTCATCAAGGAAGTCGCACGCAACCTGTCGGCCGAAGCCGGTTCGACCAAGATGTTCGACATTGCCGAGCGCCTTGAAACCGTGATGTGGGACGTCAAGAAGATGTTCCCCAACCTCGACTGGTTCTCCGCCGTGTCCTATCACATGATGGGCGTGCCGACAGCGATGTTCACGCCACTGTTCGTGATCTCGCGTACTTCCGGCTGGGCTGCACACATCATCGAGCAGCGCATCGACAACAAGATCATCCGTCCGAGCGCCAACTACGTCGGTCCGGAAGACCTGAAGTTCGTGCCGATCCAGGAACGCAAATAAAGCAAACAATGCGTAGGGGGTGTCTGTGCACCCTCTACATCGTGACTCTTTTCTTTACTGATCCATGAATCTCGCAAACCGCAAACCCTTGCCTGGGACCAAACTCGATTATTTCGACACGCGTGCCGCCGTCGACGCGATCGCACCCGGCGCGTACGACAAGCTGCCGTACACCTCGCGCGTGCTCGCCGAGAATCTCGTGCGCCGCTGCGATCCGGCTACCCTGACAGCCTCGCTGAAACAGATCATCGAACGTAAGCGCGAACTGGACTTCCCATGGTTTCCTGCCCGCGTGGTCTGTCACGACATCCTTGGCCAGACCGCACTGGTCGACCTCGCAGGTCTGCGTGACGCCATTGCCTCGCAAGGCGGCGATCCGGCCATGGTGAATCCGGTCGTGCCGACCCAGCTGGTGGTAGACCATTCGCTGGCCGTCGAATGCGGTGGTTTCGATCCGGATGCGTTCGACAAGAACCGCGCCATCGAAGACCGTCGTAACGAAGACCGTTTCGACTTCATCAACTGGACCAAAAAGGCGTTCAAGAACGTTGACGTCATCCCTCCCGGTAACGGCATCCTGCACCAGATCAATCTCGAGCGCATGTCGCCCGTGGTGCAGGTGAAGGACGGCGTGGCTTATCCGGATACCCTGGTGGGTACCGACAGCCATACGCCGATGGTCGACGCGCTTGGTGTGATCGCCATTGGTGTCGGCGGTCTTGAAGCGGAAACCGTGATGCTGGGCCGTGCTTCGTGGATGCGCCTGCCGGACATCATCGGCGTCGAACTGACCGGCAAGCCGCAACCCGGCATCACCGCGACCGACATCGTACTGGCGCTGACCGAATTCCTGCGCAAGCAGAAAGTCGTCTCCGCCTACCTGGAATTCTTTGGCGAAGGCGCGGCCAACCTGACGCTGGGCGACCGTGCGACCATCTCCAACATGGCGCCCGAGTTCGGTGCCACCGCAGCGATGTTCTATATCGACGAGCAGACCATCAAATACCTGCGGCTCACCGGCCGTGACGAAGAACTGGTCAAGCTGGTCGAAACCTATGCGAAGGAAACCGGCCTCTGGGCGGACAGCCTGAAGAATGCGGAGTATGAACGCGTGCTGAGCTTCGACCTGTCTTCGGTGGTACGTAACATCGCCGGACCGTCCAATCCGCATAACCGTGTGCCGACCAGCGAACTGGCCGCACGCGGCATCAGCGGCAAGGTCGAGAATGAGCCGGGCCTGATGCCGGACGGCGCCGTGATCATCGCCGCAATTACCAGTTGCACCAACACCAACAACCCGCGCAACATGATTGCCGCCGGTCTGCTGGCCCGTAACGCCAACAAGCTTGGCCTTGCACGCAAGCCTTGGGTCAAGAGTTCGCTGGCGCCGGGATCGAAGACCGTGGCGCTGTACCTGGAAGAAGCGGGCCTCTTGCCCGAGCTCGAAAGCCTCGGCTTTGGCGTTGTCGCTTTTGCCTGTACCACCTGCAACGGCATGTCGGGCGCACTGGACCCGGTGATCCAGAAGGAAATCGTGGAACGTGATCTCTATGCGACCGCAGTCCTTTCCGGCAACCGCAACTTCGATGGCCGCATCCATCCGTATGCCAAACAAGCCTTCCTGGCATCGCCGCCGCTGGTGGTCGCCTATGCCATCGCCGGCACGATCCGCTTCGACATCGAGAAGGACATCCTCGGGACCGATGCGAATGGCAAGCCAATCCGCCTGGCGGACATCTGGCCGAGCGATGCGGAAATCGACGCAGTGATTACGCAAAGCGTGAAACCCGAGCAGTTCCGCAAGGTCTATGAGCCAATGTTCACGTTCAGCGTGGATTCGGGCGAAAAGGTCAGCCCTCTCTATGACTGGCGCCCGCAGAGCACCTACATTCGTCGTCCGCCGTATTGGGACAAGGAAGGGCAGGGGGCGCTGGCCGCCAATCCGCGCACGCTCAAGGGCATGCGTCCGCTGGCGGTCCTCGGTGACAACATCACGACCGACCACCTGTCGCCGTCCAACGCCATCCTGCGGGACAGCGCTGCCGGCGAGTACCTCGAGAAAATGGGCTTGCCGGAAGAGGACTTCAATTCCTACGCAACCCATCGCGGCGACCACCTCACTGCCCAGCGCGCCACTTTCGCCAATCCGACGCTGAAGAACGAAATGGTGATGGTGGACGGCAAGGTCAAAGCAGGTTCGCTCACGCGTATCGAGCCCGAGGGCAAGGTCACACGCATGTGGGAAGCGATCGAGACCTACATGGAGCGCAAGCAGCCGCTGATCGTGATTGCCGGCGCCGACTATGGTCAGGGTTCTTCGCGCGACTGGGCAGCGAAGGGCGTGCGCCTTGCCGGCGTGGAAGCCATCGTTGCCGAAGGTTTTGAGCGCATCCACCGTACCAACTTGGTTGGTATGGGCGTGCTTCCGCTGGAGTTCAAGCCTGGTGTCAACCGACTCACTCTCGGCATTGACGGTACGGAAACCTACGACGTCATTGGAGAGCGCAAGCCGCGAACCGATCTGACGCTTGTAATCCATCGCAAGAATGGCGAGCGTGTCGAAGTACCGGTAACCTGTCGGCTCGATACTGCCGAAGAAGTCCTGATCTACGAAGCCGGCGGCGTGCTGCAGCGGTTCGCGCAGGACTTCCTTGCATCGACGGCAAAGGCAGCCTGAAACCTGCCCGTTAACTGAGGTGCGCTCGCATCAAGCTGGCATGCGCAGCGCACCTCTAAGGTTTTGCAAAGGGTGATGTCGATCGGTATCGATCGGTGTCGATTGATATCATCCGGATTCAAAAGGACAACACCCCATGGCCCACGTACCCCAGATAAAAATTCCCGCCACCTACATGCGTGGCGGCACCAGCAAAGGCGTGTTCTTCCGTCTCCAGGATTTGCCTGAAGCCGCACAGGTACCCGGCGCAGCACGCGATGCGCTGCTGATGCGCGTGATCGGCAGTCCCGATCCGTACGGCAAGCAGATCGACGGGATGGGCGCTGCCACATCGAGCACAAGCAAGACAGTCATCGTCGCAAAAAGCAGCAAGCCCGACCACGACGTTGATTATCTCTTCGGCCAGGTTTCCATCGACAAGCCATTTGTCGACTGGAGCGGCAATTGCGGCAACCTCTCGTCAGCGATCGGACCTTTCGCCATCAGCAATGGGTTGATCGATGCCAGCCGCATTCCGAAAGATGGCATGGCTACCGTGCGTATCTGGCAGGCCAACATCGGCAAGACCATCATTGCGCATGTGCCCATGACCAATGGCGCGGTGCAGGAAACCGGTGACTTTGAACTCGATGGAGTGACTTTCCCGGCAGCGGAAGTGCAATTGGAATTCATGGATCCGGCAGCGGAAGAAGAAGGTGCCGGCGGTGCGATGTTCCCGACAGGCAATCTGGTTGATGACCTCGAGATTCCCGGCATCGGCACGCTCAAGGCCACCATGATCAATGCGGGCATCCCGACCATCTTCGTGAATGCGGAAACGATCGGCTACACAGGCACCGAATTGCAGGATGCCATCAACAGCGATCTCAAAGCCCTGGCCATGTTCGAGACGATCCGTGCCTACGGCGCAGTGCGCATGGGCCTCATCAAGAACGTCGACGAAGCGGCAACGCGCCAGCACACGCCGAAGGTTGCGTTTGTTGCCAAACCGGCCGATTATGTCGCTTCCAGCGGCAAGAAGGTCACGACCGACGATGTCGATCTGCTGGTACGTGCGCTGTCCATGGGCAAGCTGCATCATGCGATGATGGGTACGGCCGCGGTCGCAATCGGCACCGCGGCGGCGATACCCGGCACGCTGGTGAACCTTGCCGCCGGTGGCGGGCCCCGCACAGCGGTACGCTTTGGACATCCGTCCGGCACGCTGCGGGTTGGCGCCGAAGCCACGCAGGTCGATGGCGACTGGAGCGTGACCAAAGCCATCATGAGCCGCAGCGCGCGCGTGCTGATGGAAGGTTGGGTACGTGTACCCGGCGACGCGTTCTAAGGTTCCGACCTTGTGATGTAGTAATGTCTTGACGCCGGTCTGAAAGCGGGTTGGGGCGCAGGCTTATTCTGAATGCGTGCCAACGGAAATGGAGGAATCATGCTGTTGACTACTGCACCTCATTTGCCATGACAGGCGCCATGACATCCACCACGCGCCCCAGCTGGGACAAGGTCCTAGTCGATATCGTCGACTACGTGCTGGACTACCGGATCGACTCCGGTCTGGCCTACGAGACCGCACGTAACTGCCTGATCGACACGCTTGGCTGCGGTCTCGAAGCATTGGAGTATCCGGCTTGCACCAAGCTGCTCGGGCCAATTGTGCGTGGCACGATCGTTCCCCACGGGGCCCGTGTGCCTGGTACGCAGTTCCAGCTTGATCCGGTGCAAGCCGCGTTTAACATCGGCACGATGATACGCTGGCTGGATTTCAACGATACCTGGCTCGCCGCCGAATGGGGACATCCATCGGATAACCTCGGTGGCATTCTGGCGGTGGCCGACTGGCTGTCGCGCAATGCGGTGGCGACTGGCAAGCGACCCTTGGTCATGAAAGATGTGCTGACCGGCATGATCAAGGCGCACGAGATTCAGGGCTGCATCGCACTCGAAAATTCTTTCAATAAAGTCGGACTCGACCACGTCGTGCTGGTCAAAGTGGCATCGACCGCCGTCGTTGCGCAGATGCTCGGCCTGACGCGCGAAGAAATCCTCAATGCCGTATCGCTCGCGTGGGTCGATGGCCAGGCACTGCGTACCTATCGTCATGCCCCCAACACCGGTTCACGCAAATCATGGGCGGCAGGTGATGCGACCGCACGCGCCGTGCGGCTGGCACTGATGGCGAAGACCGGCGAGATGGGATATCCCTCCGTACTGACCGCCAGGACCTGGGGTTTCTACGATGTGCTGTTCGACGGTAAACCCTTCCATTTCCAGCGGCCCTATGGCAGCTATGTGATGGAAAATGTGCTGTTCAAAATTTCCTTTCCGGCCGAGTTCCACGCCCAGACAGCGGTGGAAGCGGCGATGACCTTGCATGCCGCGTTGAAGAAGATCGGCAAGTCTGCGGAAGACATCAAAAAGATCACCATCCGTACCCACGAAGCCTGCATCCGCATCATCGACAAGAAGGGGCCGCTGAACAACCCGGCCGACCGCGATCACTGCATCCAGTACATGGTGGCCGTGCCGCTGCTCTATGGCCACCTTACCGCAGCCGATTATGAGGATGATGTCGCAGTCGATCCACGCATCGACACATTGCGCGACAAGATCGTTTGCGTGGAAGATCCTTTGTTCACCATCGATTACCACGATCCGTTCAAGCGGTCGATTGCAAATGCGTTGACAGTCGAACTCACTACTGGCGAAGTGCTGGACGAAGTTGTCGTCGAGTATCCCATCGGACATGCACGCCGGCGCAAGGAAGGCATTCCCCTGTTGGAAACAAAGTTCAGGAATAACCTCGCCCGCAGGTTTCCGACAAAGCAGCAGAAGGCGATTCTCGATGTGTCACT
This sequence comes from Herbaspirillum sp. GCM10030257, assembly GCF_042666555.1. NCBI lineage: Bacteria > Pseudomonadati > Pseudomonadota > Betaproteobacteria > Burkholderiales > Oxalobacteraceae > Herbaspirillum > Herbaspirillum sp. GCM10030257. The sequence goes on along the minus strand of NZ_JBHTDH010000003.1, from coordinate 237,242 downwards.
GGACCAGGCGACACTGGAAACGATGCCAGTGAATGATTACGTGGACCTGTACGTCATCTGAGCCTCAATGTTGTTCCTGCGTTTTCACTTCGCGCACATGGCGCGTAAGTGCTTAGTAAGACAGCTGTCCCATACTTGAACATCAAGATTGGATTACAAAAGAATTGCTTATGCCCTGCGATGAAGCAGGGACATCATTCAGACAGGAGACGCCATGAACTTCTCGGATTTCTACCAGCAGTCGATCACCGATCCACAGGCATTCTGGGACAGGGAGGCCAAGCGCATCGACTGGAATGAGCCCTACACCCAGGTACTGGATTACTCCAATCCACCATTCACCAAATGGTTTGGCGGCGGCAAAACCAACCTTTGTCATAACGCGGTCGATCGCTGGGTCGCAACGCAGGCGGACAAGCCAGCGCTGATCGCTGTCTCGACTGAAACCGACTCCGAGAAGGTCTATAGCTTTAAGGAATTGCAAGCAGAAGTCATGCGTGCTGCGGCGATGATGCAGTCGCTCGGCGTGAACAAGGGCGATCGCGTGCTGATCTATATGCCCATGATTGCGGAGGCGGTTTTTGCGATGCTCGCGTGCGCGCGTATCGGTGCGATTCATTCAGTCGTATTCGGCGGATTTGCTTCCAACAGTCTGGCAACACGCATCGATGACGCGAAACCAACGTTGATTGTGTCCGCCGATGCCGGTTCGCGTGCCGGCAAGGCGGTTGCTTACAAACCCTTGCTGGATGAGGCCATCCATCACGCGCAGCATAAACCCGCGCATGTGCTGATGGTCAATCGCGGTCTTGTGCCGACGACAATGATGGCTGGTCGCGACGTCGACTATGCCGCATTGCGCGAACAGCATTTCAATGCGCAGGTGCCGGTGACCTGGCTGGAATCGAACGAGTCTTCCTACATACTCTATACCTCGGGTACGACCGGCAAGCCGAAAGGCGTGCAGCGCGACGTCGGCGGTTATGCGGTTGCCCTTGCCGCGTCGATGAAGCATATCTTCTGCGGCAATCCGGGTGAGACCTATTTCTCGACGTCGGACATCGGTTGGGTGGTTGGCCACTCCTACATCGTATACGGACCGTTGATCGCCGGCATGGCGACCGTCCTGTACGAAGGCTTGCCGATCCGTCCCGATGCCGGCATCTGGTGGAGCATCGTCGAGAAGTACAAGGTCACGCGCATGTTTTCCGCGCCGACCGCGGTGCGCGTGCTGAAGAAGCAGCCGCCGGAATTCATGAAGAAATACGATCTGTCGTCACTGAAGGCCTTGTATCTGGCAGGTGAGCCGCTTGATGAAACGACGTCGCAGTGGATCGCGTCGGAACTCGGCGTGCCCATTATCGATAACTACTGGCAGACGGAAACCGGCTGGCCGATCCTGACGGTGGCTTGTGGCGTGGAAAACAAGCCGACCCGACTGGGCAGCCCCGGCGTACCCATGTACGGCTACAAGGTCAAGCTGATCAACGAATCGACCGGCGTGGAATGCGCCGCAAACGAAAAAGGCGTTGTGGTGATTGAAGGTCCCTTACCGCCGGGATGCATGCAGACGGTGTATGGCGACGACGAACGCTTTGTCAAAACCTACTGGTCCAATTTCAAGGAACAGGTTTATTCGACGTTCGACTGGGGGATTCGCGACGCGGATGGGTACTACTTTATCCTTGGGCGCACGGACGACGTGATCAACGTCGCCGGGCATCGTCTTGGCACGCGTGAAATCGAGGAGAGCATCTCCAGCCATCCAAATGTGTCGGAAGTCGCTGTGGTGGGTATCGACGACAAGTTGAAAGGGCAGGTCGCGGTGGCGTTTGCGATTGCAAAAAATGGCGACGCCGTTGCCAGTGCGGAAGGACGGAAGGCGCTGGAGGCCGAGGTGATGGCCGTGGTGGATAAGCAGCTGGGTGCGGTGGCGCGTCCGGCGCGTGTGCATTTTGTGTCGTTATTGCCGAAGACGCGGTCGGGGAAATTATTGCGGCGCTCAATCCAGGCAATTTGTGAAGGCCGCGATCCGGGGGATTTGACGACAATCGAGGATCCGACGTCCCTGCAGCAGATTCGGGCGGTGTTGGCTGATTAGGCGTAGTCGTCGTCGCGCATAGAGGAAGGGCTCCTTCCCCCTTTTAGGGGGAAGGTTGGGATGGGGGTGTGAGGGTTGATTGACCGACTGCGCTGGCTCGACCACCCGACCCCCATCCCAGCCTTCTCCCTGCAAGGGGGAAGGAGCCAGAAGTAGGTTGTGCGATGTATGTAGGCGATTCAAATAGTGCGTCAACAACACCTCAACCCCACATCACTCAATCGTCGCCACCACCGGCGTATGATCCGACGGCTGTTCCCACTTGCGCGGCACCTTGTCGACCACACACGCGGTACACCGTGCAGCCAGCGGCGGCGAGAGCAAAATATGGTCGATCCTTAATCCCATGTTCCGCCGGAAGGCCATCATCCGGTAATCCCACCAGCTGTAGATCTTTTCCGGCTGCTCGAACAGCCGGAACGAATCCTTGAAGCCTAGAGCAATCAGCCGCTGGAATGCGGCGCGCTCAAGGTCGGACACCAGGACCTGGCCCTGCCATGCGACCGGATCATGCACATCGCGATCATCCGGTGCAATGTTGTAGTCGCCCAGCAAGGCAATACTCTCATAGGTCTTCAATTCATCTGCCAACCAGTCGTGCAAGGCTTCCAGCCAGCGCAGCTTGTACTGATACTTGTCCGACCCGACCGCCTGTCCGTTCGGGATGTAGGCACAGACCACGCGTATGCCTTCGATGGTCGCGGCGATGATCCGCTGCTGCTCATCCTCGAAGCGGGGATTGTTCTTGACGACTTCGCTGATCGGATGCTTCGACAGAATGGCAACCCCGTTGTAGGTCTTCTGGCCTGTAAAGACGACGTGATAGCCCGCTGCTTCAATCTCAGCGACAGGGAACTTGTCATTGGTGAGTTTGGTTTCCTGAAGGCAAAGAACGTCGACTGGATTCTCGACCAGCCATTGCAATACTTGCGGCAAGCGTACTTTCAGGGAATTTACATTCCAGGTGACAAGTTTCATAGCAGAATAGCCTCAATACCGGCGCGGTGGTCCGCGCGTTCAGAATAAACAATGTCCGCCGCCGGCAGGGCCGGGAGCGGACAGATCGGTGATCCGGAGCGCGCTTATACGCATCCGGACAGGAACAATTAACAAGACGACTACAAGACCGAGAATTAAGCAGCCTTCTTGCCGTTACCGTTTGCACGGTTCAGCAGGAATGTGGTCAGCAGGGGAACCGGCCGGCCTGTCGCGCCCTTGGCCGGGCCGCTCTTCCAGGCCGTGCCTGCGATGTCCAGGTGCGCCCATAGATATTTGCGTGTGTAACGCTCAAGGAAGCAAGCCGCCGTAATGCTCCCACCCGGCGGACCGCCGATGTTGGCCATGTCGGCAAAGTTGGATTTGAGCTGTTCCTGGTATGCGTCTTCGATCGGCATGCGCCATGCCGTGTCGCCGGACGTCTTGCCCGCGGTGAGCAACTCATCGGCCAGATCGTCGTGATCGTCGTCATGGCGTGTGAACAGGCCGGTATTGTGATGGCCCAAGGCGGTCACGCAGGCGCCGGTCAGGGTCGCGATGTCGACCACCGCCGCCGGCTTGAAGCGCTCGACATAGGTCAACGCATCGCACAGGATCAGGCGGCCTTCGGCATCGGTATTCAGGATTTCAATGGTCTGGCCAGACATCGACGTGACAATGTCTCCTGGCTTGGAGGCGCGTCCGGACGGCATGTTTTCGCAGGTCGGGATGACGCCGATGACGTTCAGCTTCAGGTTCATCTCGCCGATCGCGCGGAAAGTGCCGAGCACCGATGCTGCCCCGCACATGTCGTACTTCATCTCGTCCATGTTGGCGCCGGGCTTGAGCGAAATGCCTCCGGTGTCGAAGGTGATACCCTTGCCTACGAGCACCGTTGGGGCTTCCTTGGCCTTGCCGCCCATGTGCTTGATGACGATGAACTTCGGCGGTTCCTCACTGCCTTTGGTCACGGAGAGGAAGCTTCCCATCTTGAGGGCTTCGAGTTGCTTGCGTTCGAGGACTTCAACCCCGAAGCCGAAATCCTTGCCCAGTTGCTTGGCTGTATTGGCGAGGTAGGTCGGGGTGCAGATATTGGGAGGAAGATTACCGAGTTCCTTGGCCAGATCGACGCCGTTGGCCAGGGCGATACCTTGCGCAATCACGTTCTTGGCTGCGGCATCGGCACCCGCGCTCAAAAAAGCGATCTTTTTGACGCCGCGGGCAGGCGGTTCTTTCTCGCTCTTGGTCACGCTATAGCGATACTCCGTGTCGCGCACCGCGAGAATGGCGCAGCGAATGGCCCAGGCGGTATCGCGTTTCTTGATCTGGTCCAGAGGAAGGGCAATGGCACCGTCCGCCGCGCCGATCGACGAGAACGCCTTGGCGGTTGCCTGCAAGGCAGTGACAAATGTTTTGTCGGAGAGTTCGGCATCCTGGCCCAGGCCTACCAGCAGGATACGCTCGGCGGCGATGCCGTCCAGGCCGCGTAGCAGCAAGGTCGATCCCGGCTTGCCGGTGATGTCGCCGGACTTCAGCGCCGCGGCGATCTGACCTTTGCGGTCCAGAGCCTGAGCGGCCTGCGACAGTTTCTTATCTTCAAATACGCCTACGGCGATGCAGCCTGTCTTGAAACCGGCAAGTCCGGTTTTTGCGTCGAATGGTTTTATGCTAAAGTCCATGGTCACTCCTTTTGAGACGCAATTATAGTCTTCAATTCAATGATCTTTCAGCGCGCTCTTCGTCGCGAATTGGTAAGTACCGCCGGCGCTGTCTTCACCACGCTTTTCACGATCACGATTACCGTGATGCTGATCAAGATACTCGGCCAGGCAGCCGGGGGAAAAATTGCATCGCAGGATGTCATCGCTCTGATCGGATTTGCGGCGCTTCGTTACCTTTCCGTGATCTTGATCCTGACCGGATTCATTTCGGTGCTGGTCGTCGTCACTCGCAGTTACCAGGACTCCGAAATGGTCGTGTGGTTCGCGTCCGGCATGAGTCTGTCAAAATGGATTGCGCCCGTGATGAGCTTCGGCGTTCCCATCGTCATACTCATTGCCTTGCTCAGCTTCTTTGTTACCCCGTGGGCCAATCGCCAGAGTGCGGAGTACCGTGAACGCTTTCAGAAGCGCGAGGACATCGCCAGAGTCTCGCCGGGACGGTTCCAGGAATCGTCATCGGCTGACCGCATCTTCTTTGTTGAGGGCGTCAGTGGTGATTCGACCAAGGTCAGGAACGTCTTCGTCAATACCATACAGAACGGCAGAACCAGTGTCGTGGTGGCCAAGGAAGGAACGATCGCCATCGATGAGCGTGGCGACAAATTCCTTCTGATGGACAAGGGCCGGCGTTATGACGGCGTCGCGAGCCAGTCGGATTTTCGTGTCATCGAGTTCGAGCGCTACGGTGTGCTGGTGGCGCGCCAGTCACAGGCACTGGTCGGCGACATGTCGGCCCGTTCATTGTCAACACCGCTGCTTCTGGCGAACCTGAATAATTTCAACGGTGGTGAACTGGTCTGGCGCCTCTCTCTCCCTATCATGGGCTTGCTGCTGATGCTGCTTGCCATTCCGCTGAGCTTTGTCAATCCGCGCGGCGGCCGGTCCGCCAACCTGCTGATCGCGTTGCTGCTATTCATTATCTACAGCAACATGGTCAGCGTGTTCCAGGCTGCCGTCGTGCAAAAACGGCTCTCGCTGGACACCGCCTGGTGGCCGCTGCATGTTGTCGCCGCCTTGCTGATCGCCTTCCTGTTCTCATGGCGCTTGCTGGTGAACCATCCTTATCATCCGGCTAGCCTGTGGGGTGCGTTCAAGCGCACCGTGTTTACCCGGAAGGCGGCGGTCCGATGAAAGTTTTACATCGTTATGTGGCACGCGAGATCATCGCCGCCGTCATCTTTGCGCTGGTAGCTTTTCTTGCGCTGTTTGCCTTTTTCGATCTGATCGGTGAACTGCCGCAGGTAGGTCGTGGCAATTACCAGCTTCAGCATGCTTTCTTGTATGTGACGATGGGGCTGCCCGGGTATGTCTATGACCTGATGCCGATCGCTGCCTTGATCGGTAGCATTTACACCTTGGCACAGTTGGCGGCGCGCTCCGAATTCACCATCATGCGCGCGTCGGGGCTGTCGACCGGCATGGCGAGCTGGATGCTGGCACGGGTTGGGATCGTGCTCGTCATCGTGACTTTCCTGTTCGGCGAATTTATCGCTCCCGCGACCAGTGCAATGGCTGAAAAATGGAAACTGCAGGCACAGGGCGCGTCGATATCACAGGAATTTCGTACCGGCTTATGGACCAAGGATGTGATCCGCCAAAACGGACTAACCGGTGAAACCGTCGGGACGCGCTTTCTCAATGTAAAGGATGTAACACCGGCCGGCCGGCTGCAAAACGTGAAGCTGTATGAGTTCGACCGCGACTTCCGTCTGATTGCGGTGGTCACCGCAGCGTATGCGGATTATCAGGCCAGGAATGTCTGGCGCTTGTCGGATGTGACGGAGACGAGCTTCGGCGCCAAGCTGAGCGATATCACGGCCACCATTACGACCAAGACCCTGCCAGCGCGCGACCTGGTGTCCGAAATCACGCCAAACATCCTGTCGGTGCTGTTTGCCGATCCGGACCGTATGTCGGCGTATGGCCTCGCCGTGTATACCCGCCACCTTGCGGAAAATAACCAGACGACAGAGCGCTACGAAATCGCGTTCTGGAAAAAGGTGTTTTACCCATTTGCCGTGCTGGTGATGATGGCACTGGCACTACCCTTTGCCTATCTGCATTTCCGCGCCGGTGGCGTCAGCCTCAAGATCTTTATCGGCATCATGATCGGTGTCAGCTTCCAGTTGCTCAATAGCTTGTTTTCGCATCTGGGCCTGCTCAATACCTGGCCTCCGCTGGCGACCGCTGTGTTGCCCAGTATGATGTTCCTGGTGATTGCGATCGGATCGCTATGGTGGGTCCAAAAACACTAGGAAACCTGATGAAACATCGTGCCCTCGTCCTGTTTGCTCATGGTGCCCGCGACCCACGCTGGGCCGAGCCTTTCCAGCGTCTGCAGCGGATTGTTGAAGAGCAGAAGCCGGATGTCGCCGTGTCGTTGGCCTATCTTGAATTAATGACGCCGCGCCTGCCGGAACTGGTTAAAGACCTGGTCGAGGACGGCTGCAAGGAATTGACCGTGGTTCCTGTCTTCTTTGGACAGGGCGGACATGTATTGCGTGATCTGCCAGTGATCATCGATGAAATCCGCCATCAGTATCCGCTGTTGCAGATTACGGTGGCACCGGCGGTCGGAGAGAGTCTGGATGTGTTGAATGCGATCGGACGTTATTGTCTTGGCGCGTTGGGGAATGGGTAAGCATCGCCACGACTACTGCGACACTATTTCCCGTCCGAGTCCTTGTCCGAATTTCGCGGCGCAAACGCCTCGCCAATCATTACAAGCACCGGCCCTTGGCAGCCTGATAAACCCTGTTCAAGACCACCCAGGCTAAGACGCATCACGCGTTCATTCTCCCGGCTGCAATTTTCCACCACGACGACCGGCAGGGCAGGTGAGCGCCCCTGTGCCAGCAATTTTTGCGCAGTGGTGATTGCTTCCTTGCCGCCCATGTACTGGATCAGCGTGTCGCAATCCGGAAGCGTCGTTTCTTCGGGGTGATTGGGTGCGGTGCTGGAAGTAAAAAACGCCACGCTGCGGGCGACGCCTCGTTTGGTTAGCGGTTGCCTGGTGGATGCGGCCGCGGCGAGTGCTGCCGTGATGCCGGGAACAATGTCAACGTCGATGCCGGCCGCTTCAAGTGCGCGCAGCTCTTCATCGGCCCGTCCAAACAGCATTGGATCGCCGCCTTTCAGGCGTACTACCAGTTTGTATTTCTTCGCGCAGGCGACCAGCTGTTCATTGATGACATGCTGGGCAGTCGAGCGCTGTCCGGATCGCTTGCCAACGGAAATCTTGTCGGCTTGCGGACATAGCGCCAGCATCTCTTCGGTCACGAGCGCGTCGTACAGGACAACGTCGGCCTGCGAAAGGATACGCGCGCCGCGGATCGTGATGAGGTCGGCGGCGCCGGGGCCGGCGCCAATCAGGTAGACCTTGCCGAGTGCCCGGCCTGCAACTTCACTTGATGGCATCGGCAGTAGCCTTGACTAATTTATTAAGCCAGCCGGATCATGCCGGCCGCCACCGTCTGGTGGGTCACTTCATCGATCAGGATAAAGGCACCAGTGGCACGGATGGCATCGTACGCATCGGCGGCGAGGGGCTGTTGTACGTTGATCGATACGGTAGCGATATCGTTGAGCCTGAGCGCGTCAGCGTTGCGGCGCTCCTGCGTATTGATATCCAGCAGCGTATCAATCGCAGTCACGCGTGCAGCGACCTGCTTGGTGGTGTGCTTGAGCCAGTACTTGCGACGCATGTCCAGCGGATCTTCCGATAGCCAGCAGATATCGGCATTGACAGACTTCAGCAGCGTGGCAGGGGCTGCGGCTGCCGCCAGCATGTCGCCGCGCGAGATGTCGAGATATTCGTCCAGCAGCACAGTCACCGACTGCCCGGACGTAGCGACGTCATGCGAACCGTCGAGCGTCAGGATATCCTTGACGGTCGCAGTCTGTCCGCTTGGTTGCACCACGAGCTTGTCGCCCTTGCGCACCTTGCCGGCTTCGATACGTCCCATATAGCCACGGAAATCGTTTGCTTCATGCCCATTGTGGCGCGCGACCAGCTGCACCGGAAAACGCAGCGGTTCTTCATGCGAATCTTCGTACACCGACAGCGATTCCAGCAGATTGATCAGGGTCGGGCCCTTGTACCATGGCATCTTGTCGCCAGCGACAACCACATTGTCGCCAGCCAGTGCCGACAGCGGAATCGGACGCACATCTTTCAGGCCGAGCTGTTTGGCGAAATCGAGATAAGCGCCGACGATGCGGTCGTACACGGTCTGGTCATAATTGACCAGGTCCATCTTGTTGACCGCGACAATCACGTGTTCAATGCGCAGCAGGTGGGCAATCGTGGAATGGCGCTTGGTCTGTGTCAGCAGCGTCACGCTGCCGTCATCGCCCAGCTTGACCTTGGACACGTCGATCAGGATGATCACCGCGTCGGCGGTCGATGCGCCGGTCACCATGTTGCGTGTGTACTGTTCATGGCCAGGTGTATCGGCAATGATGAACTTGCGCTTCGGCGTGGCGAAGTAGCGGTAGGCGACGTCGATCGTAATGCCTTGTTCGCGTTCCGCTTCGAGGCCATCAGTCAGCAGCGACAGGTCGACGGTGTCGCCCACTGTGCGCTTGTGCTTGGCGCGGGAAATCGCATCGAGCTGGTCGGCGAAGATGCCCTTGCTGTCAAACAGCAGGCGACCGATCAGTGTGCTTTTACCATCGTCCACCGAGCCCGCGGTGATGAAACGCAGCAGGCCGCGTTCGGCGCCGGCATTGATCGACAGGGCTTGTTGTTCAGCTACGGCGTTCATCAGAAATATCCTTCTTTCTTGCGTTTTTCCATCGATGCTTCGGATGTCTGGTCATCCATGCGGGTCGCGCCGCGCTCGGTGATCTGGGTAACAGCGGTCTCGGCAATGATCGCGTCAACGTCTGCCGCGTCGGAAGCGACCGGGCAGGTGCAGGAGATGTCGCCGACGGTACGGAAGCGCACGACGCGCTTTTCAACGGCTTCGCCTTCGCGTGGCGGCGTCAGATCGGTCAGCGGCACCAGCAGGCCGTTGCGTGGAATGACTTCGCGTTCATGCGCGAAATAGATCGGTGGCAGTTCCAGCTTTTCGCGGGCGATGTATTGCCAGACGTCGAGCTCGGTCCAGTTCGAAATCGGGAATACACGCATGTTTTCACCCGGATGCACACGGGTGTTGTACAGGTCCCAGAGTTCAGGACGCTGGGCCTTCGGATTCCACTGGCCAAATTCATCGCGGAAGGAAAAAATGCGCTCCTTCGCACGAGCTTTTTCCTCGTCGCGGCGTGCACCGCCGATGCAAGCGTCAAACTTGTGCTCGGCAATCGTTTCCAGCAGCGTCACGGCCTGCGCCGCATTGCGTGAATCGGTCTGGGGATTGCGCAGCCGCACCGTGCCGCGCTTGATGGAATCTTCCACCGAACCGACGATCAGGCGCTCACCCAGTTCAGCCACGCGCTTGTCGCGGAAGGTGATCACTTCCGGGAAGTTGTGACCAGTGTCGATATGCACCAGCGGGAACGGGAACTTGCCTGGACGGAAAGCCTTTTCAGCGATACGAAGCAGGACAACGGAATCCTTGCCGCCGGAAAAGAGCAGGGCGGGGTTGGTGCATTCCGCAGCGACCTCGCGCATGATGTGAATCGCTTCCGACTCCAGCCAGTCAAGGTGACGGTTGCTGGCAGCATCCAGAAAAAGTTTTTCGACTGCGGTATTCATAATGTTATCCATGCCATCGTTGTTACGCTATTTGGTTCTTCCCCGTTCTCGGAAGAGATCAGGTTGTCGCGACTGCCTTGATTCTTACCAGCTTGCCGTCGACCACATGCAGTCCGCATTCCTTGGATTCGGGGTTTTCCCACCACCAGCGGCCGGCGCGCACATCCTCGCCAGGCTGGATCGCCCGTGTGCACGGCTCGCAGCCGATCGATGGATAGCCTTTGTCATGCAGCGGGTTGTACGGCACGTTGTTGCTGCGGATGTAGTTCCAAACGTCTTCCTCGGACCAGTCGGCCAGGGGATTGAACTTCGTCATTCCATGCGCAACGTCGTCTTCCTGTACCGCCAGTTCGGCGCGGGTGCTTGACTGGGCGCGGCGCTGGCCGGTGACCCATGCCTTGTTGCCAGCGAGGGCGCGGTTCAGCGGCTCGACCTTGCGGATGCGGCAGCATTCCTTGCGCATGTCCACGCTGTCATAGAAGGCGTTGAGGCCATTCTGCGTGACGTAAGCATCGATCGCCGAAGTCTCCGGCTTGTACAGTGCGACTTCGTAGCCATAGGTTTCCCTGATGCGGTCGACCATGGCCAGTGTTTCCTTGTGCAGGCGACCGGTTTCCAGCGTAAAAATGCCGATCGGCAGTTTCGCCTTCAGGATCAGGTCGGTCAGCACCATGTCTTCCGCAGCCAGGCTGGACGCGAATACCGCCGGCGAAAACTCGTCGGCAATACGCTGCAGCGTTGCCGTCGTATTGTCGACCAGGATATTCAAATCGCTCATGCCGACACTCCGGAGCGCTGCACACGACGGAACAGCGGCGACTTCTGGTCCCACGAGGCCTGATAGACCTCGGAGAAATCGGTCAGTCCCTTGAGTGCGTCATGGATGTTCTTGTCTTCACGTACGGCGAAGGCATCGAAGCCCACGCGTTGCATGTAGAACAACTGGTCGCGCAGCACGTCGCCGATGGCGCGCAGTTCGCCGGTATAGCCGAGGCGGGCGCGCAGGTTATAGGCAATGGAATAGCCTCGACCGTCAGCGAACTTCGGGAAGTCGACGGCGACGAGCTTGAAATGCGACAGCTCACCCTTTAGTTCTTCGGGGCGCTCGCTGCTGCCGATCCACACGCCGAGGTCGGCGCGACCTTCCAGTACAGCGCGTTGCTGCTGCCAGACTTTCAGGGGCACGATCACCTTGCCCGCCGGGATCGCAACGGTGTCGGCCGTATCGTTTTCTGTCAGGCGCAATACGGTCCAGTCATCCGAAACGACTGCCTTGTTCTTGATGATGTTACGCATATGCGTCTTCTCCTATCTTGTGTTCGATGACGATCGGCGTTGCGTAAACGAATTCCTTGAACGGCGCGACGCCAATGCGGCGTGCCGTATCGATAAAGAGTTCATCTTCGTGGCGCTCGCGCAGGTAGACCTGCAGGATGCGGTCGATCACTTCCGGCATCTGATGTGCGGAGAACGACGGGCCAATGATCTTGCCGATGCTCGAATTGTTACCTTGTGCGCCGCCCACCGACACCTGATACCACTCGCTGCCGTCCTTGTCGACGCCGAGAATGCCGATATGGCCGACATGGTGGTGACCGCAGGAGTTGATGCAGCCGGAAATGTTCAGCTCTATTTCACCGATGTCGTGCTGGAAGTCGAGGTTGTCGAAGCGCTCGGCGATATCCGACGCGATCGGGATCGACTTGGCATTCGCGAGCGCGCAGAAGTCGCCGCCCGGGCAGCAGATCATGTCGGTCAGCAGGCCGATGTTCGGCGTCGCCATGCCGTGCGCTTTTGCTTCTTCCCAGACCCTGATCAGGTCCGATTGTTTGACGTCCGACAGCACCAGGTTCTGCTCGTGCGTGACGCGCAGTTCGCCGAAGCTGTAACGATCGGCCAGGTCGGCGGCGAATTCCATCTGCTCGGCGGTCGCGTCGCCCGGCGGCACACCGGTTTTCTTCAGCGACAGTACGACGGCAGCATAACCCGGCACCTTGTGCGGCTTGACGTTACGCTTGATCCAGTTGGAGAACGCCTTGTTGTCGGACTTGAACTGTTCGACGGCCGCATCGCTCGCCGGCAGCGTCTCGTAAGCGGGGGCGGTGAAGAAGGCGGCGACGCGGTCGAGTTCTTCCTGGGTCAGCGTGCTCGGACCATCCTTGATGTCCGCCCATTCTGCTTCAACCTGACGCGCGAACTCTTCGATCCCGATGGCTTTCACCAGGATCTTGATGCGTGCCTTGTACATGTTGTCGCGGCGACCGTACTGGTTGTAGACGCGCAGGATCGCCTCGATGTAGCTCATGACGTGCTGCCACGGCAGGAAGGAACGGATTTCGCTGCCAAGGATAGGCGTACGGCCCATGCCGCCACCCACCAGCACGCGGAAGCCGACCTCGCCCTGCTCGTTCTTTACGACCGACAGGCCGATGTCATGCACCATGATGGCGGCACGGTCTTCCAGTGCGCCGTTGATGGCGATCTTGAATTTGCGGGGCAGGAAAGCGAATTCGGGATTGAAGGTGCTCCACTGACGCAGGATTTCGGCGTACGGACGCGGATCGATGATCTCGTCGGGGGCAATGCCGGCAAATTCGTCGGAAGTGATATTGCGCACGCAGTTACCGGAAGTCTGGATCGCATGCATTTCGACCGATGCCAGCTTGGACAGGATTTCAGGTGTATCTTCGAGCTTGATCCAGTTGAACTGGATGTTCTGGCGCGTCGTGAAATGTCCGTAGCCACGGTCATATTCGCGGGCAATGTGCGCGAACAGGCGCATCTGTTTGGAAGCGAGCAGGCCGTAGGGGACGGCAATGCGCAGCATGTAAGCATGGCGCTGATAGTACAAGCCGTTCTGCAGGCGCAGCGGGCGGAACTCGTCTTCCAGCAACTCATTGGACAGACGGCGGCGCACCTGGTCGGCATACTGTGCAACGCGTTCCTTGACGATCTGATGATCATATTGGTCGTAACGATACATCTTCTTCTTCCAATCTTAAAAAACCAATTTGGCGGCGACACCCGTCAGCGTGGTAGCCAGCAGGCCGCGCAGAAATTTTTCCGGGACCGCTTTCGCGACCAGTGAACCGAGGGTAATGCCGGGAACCGAACCGATCAGCAAGGTGACCAGCAGTTCCCAGTTGATGGAACCGAGATACCAGTGGCCGGCAGCAGCAATGGCTGTCAGCGGAACCGCATAGGCGATGTCGGTGCCGGCAATTTCCGCCGGGGATAGGCGAGGATACAGTAATACAAGAATGGTCGCACCTACCGCCCCGGCGCCGATAGAAGAGATCGTGACCAGGGTGCCGAGCAGGACGCCGACAACCACGGTGACGATCGTCAGGTTGCGGCCTTGCAACTGTTTTTCCGGATGGGCCAGCATCCAGGCTTGCATGCGGCTACGGAACAACAATGCGGCGACCGTCAGCAGCACCGACCCGGCGATGGAATAACGAATGATCTGGCCGATCTGCTTGTCCAGTGCGCCAAAGTATTTCAGCGCCAATGTGGCAAATAGGGCGGCAGGTAGTGCTCCGTAGCAGAGGTGGCGGACCACTTCCCAGCGTACTGTGCCGCGCACACGATGGGCAAGGGTGCCGGCCGTCTTGGTGGCGGACGCAAAAGCGAGGTCGGTGCCGACAGCCACTGTTGGCGAAACGCCAAACATGAGTGTAAGTAATGGCGTCATCAGAGAACCGCCACCGACACCCGTCAGGCCGACCAGCAGGCCAACCGCAAACCCGGAAACTATATAAGAAACAGTCATGTCACCTCGCGCAAAGGAGTGTGAATCGTAATAAACTAATTCCTTATTCCAAACTACTTAGTATTTATTTGCTTATATGCTCATTTGGCATATGCAAGAACAAAAAATAAGGTAGTGTTGCCATAAGGGAAACAATGAATCTTCACCAACTGCGGTTTGTGCGCGAGGCCGTCCGCCAAAACTTCAACCTGACAGAAGCCGCAAAGGCCCTCTACACTTCCCAGCCCGGCGTTTCCAAAGCCATCATCGAACTCGAAGAGGAACTGGGCGTCGATATTTTTACCCGGCATGGTAAGCGCATCCGTGGCCTGACCGAGCCAGGTCGCGCCGTGCTTCGCTCGGTTGAACTGATCATGCAGGAAATCGAGGGGCTCAAGCGCATCGGGAAGGAATTCGCGGCGCAGGACAGCGGCAGTTTTACAATCGCCACAACCCATACACAGGCGCGCTATGCGTTGCCGAAAGTCGTGCAGGCGTTCACGCAGAAGTTTCCCAAGGTCAGGCTATCGCTACTGCAAGGCAATCCCAAGCAGATCGCGGAAATGGTATTGAAGGACCAGGCCGACCTTGCCATTGCCACTGAAGCAATCGCCAACATTGACGGCTTGATTACCTTGCCCTGTTATCAATGGGAGCATGTGGTGGTGGTTCCTCACGGCCATCCTTTGCTGGATGCAAAAGTCATCACGCTGGAAGAGATCGTCCACTATCCGCTGATCACTTATGACAGCGCATTTACTGGCCGCGCGAAGATCGACCATGCATTTGCGATTCGGGAGCTGAAACCGGACATTTTCCTGGAAGCCATTGATGCCGATGTCATCAAGACCTACGTCGAACTGGGCATGGGTGTCGGCATTATTGCCGGCATGGCCTTCGATGCGGAACGGGATAAGGGTTTGCAGGCAATTTCCGTTGGCCATCTGTTTGGATCGAACGTATCGCGTGTCGCGCTGAAGCAGGGCGCCTATTTGCGCAGCTATGTATACAGCTTTATCGAATTGCTGACACCGACGATGAACCGTAAGTTGATCGAACAGGTGATGAGTGGTGAAAAGGATAGCTACGAACTATGAAGCCAGTTCCGGGAAGGCAAATGCAGGCATTGGCCACCTGGCCGTTCGACCAGCGCCGGCAGATCGACTTCGTGCTCACAGATATCGACGACACGCTGACGTCGGAGGGTGCACTCCTGCCAGAGGTGTTGGCCGCCATTAATGATTTGCGTAGCGTCGGCATACGCGTGATTGCCGTGACAGGACGTCCGACCTATTGGGCCATGCCCCTGTTGAAACTGTGCCGGTTTGACGCAGTGATTGCCGAAAACGGCGCCAGCGCGTTCTGGCATGACGTGCAGGGTCGGATGCAATCGTGGTTTTATGCAGATGCATCTACGCGGAAACAGCACCGCGCGGCGCTGGAAGAATTTATACCGGTGCTGCAGCGGCGCTTCCCCGACTTGCCGGTCGCCGACGATGCGCCACAGCGGGTGGGTGATCTGGCGTTTGATATCGGCGAAAACGTCCAGCCCAGGTCAGCTGATGGCGTAACTGCCATCGTGGAATTCATTGCCGCGCACGGCTTTTATGCCACCGCCAGTAGTATCCATGCGCATGCGTCCCTAGCGCATTTTTCCAAGCAGGTTGCCAGCCAGCAGGTGCTTGAAAGCGTCTTCGGTATTGTTGATGCGGACGCCTGTAAGCGCTGCCTTTTTATTGGTGATTCAGGCAACGATGCCGCGATGTTTGCGCATTACCCCTATACCGTGGGCGTTGCCAATATCAGCAAGCACCTTGTGCGACTGGATGTCGCTCCGGCTTACGTCACGCAACAAGCCTGTGGCGCCGGCTTTGTAGAGGCCGCGCGCGCGGTGCTGACCGCGCACGGCATCCCGGAACACAGAAACATTTCTGCCCAGTAACCTTTTATTTGGGTTAAAATCGCACCCGTCATTGGGGAGTAGCCGCCCTCCGAAAACGAGAGGGGCTTGCGTCAACAGACTTAACTTGCGTCATCGACAGCAGGTTATGGCGCAAGCGATCCAGGTTTGGCGAGACCTTTGACCATGCCGCCTCAGCTTAGGGCCGGAGGGCGCATGGTCATTGGTAATTGTCCGGCCCTGGAGCACTTATGGAAGCATTCTTCATTTCGACCGGAATTGTCGCCCTCGCAGAAATGGGCGACAAGACACAACTTCTTTCCCTGCTGCTCGCAGCCAGATTCCGGCGTCCGATACCTATCATTCTTGGCATTCTCGTGGCAACCTTGCTCAATCACGCCTTTGCGGGCGCGCTTGGCAGCTGGCTGACTTCGCTCGTCGGCAAGGACGCCCTGCGCTGGATACTTGGTTTGTCCTTTCTTGCAATGGCCGCTTGGACCATGATCCCCGACAAGCTCGACGACGTTGATGCCAAGCCTGCACGCTTCGGCGTCTTTGGTGCGACAGCGGTAGCGTTCTTCCTCGCTGAAATGGGAGACAAGACGCAGGTGGCGACCATCGCATTGGCAGCAAAATATTCTGCTTTTATCCCTGTGGTGGCCGGGACAACCCTGGGCATGATGCTCGCCAATGTGCCGGCCGTATTCATCGGCAGCCGGATCATGCATGTCGTGTCGCTCAAGCTCGTGCATGGCATCGCTGCGGTGATTTTCGCAATCCTCGGCGTACTTACTCTCCTGAACGTCGGCAATCTGCTGTAAGCCACATTACACGGGTCGGTAACCCAGGCGCCGCGACAACTGTTCCGCGTGCGCCCGTGTGGCCCGGGCAATCTCACCGTCCCAGCTCTCATCGATATGCGCAGACGATCCGACGACGGTCAATGCAAAACGCATCCGACCGTCGTGATCGAAGACCGGCGCCGAGAAAGCATTGAAGCCTGCCAGCAAGCGTTCCGCCGCGCGCGTGACTCCCGAGGCGCGGACCGATGCCGGGTCCAGGTGACCGATCATGCGGGCCATCGCATGGCGCCGTGTTTCTTCGAGCAGGGGTTCGAGTTCCTTGCGCGTTTGCGGCGCGTCGAGCTTTTCACTACGATTCTGGGCGAGTTCGCTGCGCAGCATGGCGTCCGTCTCGGTAGACGGCAGGAAGGCAGCAAAACAAAGTCCGCTTGCGGTATAGGTCATCGGCATGACACTGCCGATCTGCAGGTTGATGGTGACCGGCCTGCGCGACTGCAGCAAGCGGATATAGGTAGGACCAAAATTTCCCCAAGTCGCCAGTGCCACAGTTTCGCTGGTGGCATCACGCAAGGCGGCCATGGTTTCGTCGGCAAGTTTGACGGCGTCCAGCCTGCCGAGCGACACCAATCCCAGTTCCAGTGCCATCGGCCCCAGATCATACAGGCCCGTGGCAGCGTCCTGATATACCAGTCCCACCCGGATCAGACTGACGAGATACCGATGCGCCTTGGCTGCCGGCATGCCTGCCGCCTTGGCGAGGATCGATAGTGACACCGGACCGGCTGCATTGGCCAGGGCAACGAGCAAGGGAGCCGCAACCTCGATCGATTGAATGCCTTGTTGACCTGCCGCAGCAGGTTTGCTCGTGTCGTCGCCGGACGTGTTCACCATGCTTTTCATACAATGCTAGAATGACAGGGCGTTATGGAATGGTAAATGCATTTAACAATGCGTAATAATGTTGGAGTGTAAAGCAAATTGGTCGATGCTGGTTGATGCGGACAGAATTAGCGCCGATGACACCTCACACCGATCATTGACAGTCACCGTCACGTTACAACAAGCGAACAAGCGGCCCGTGTGAGGCCGGTATAAAGGAGATCCATGCGTTATCCACTGATTCTCAAGCTTATCGCCGGCACTGCACTCATCGCGGCCGGCACTCTTGCCAATGCGCAGTCCTATCCTTCCAAGCCGGTTCGCTGGGTCGTACCGTATCCGCCGGGAGGCGGTTCGGACGTGATCGCGCGGACTATCGGAGCGCAGTTATCCAAACAGGTCGGGCAGCCAGTCGTCATCGAAAACAAGCCGGGCGCCGGCACTATCATCGGCGCCGAGACGGCGGCACGTTCGCCGGGTGACGGCTACACCGTTTTTTCGGGCGATAACGGGACCTTCGTGTTCAATGGCGCCTTGTACAAAAAACTTTCCTACGACCCGCAAAAGGATTTCGCGCCGGTTTCCCTGATCGCGCGCTTTCCACTGCTGCTGGTCGCTAATCCAGGCGCGGGATTCAAGGATGCCAAGGACCTGATCAGCAAGGTCAAGGCCGCGCCTGGCAAGTACAACTACGCTTCGGTGGGAGCAGGTAGCCCGCATCATCTGGCAATGGAGATGTTCAAGCAGCGCACCGGCGCCTTCATCGTCCATATTCCGTATCGCGGCGCAGGCCCGGCAGTGCAGGATGTGCTGGCGGGACAGGTGCCTATGATGATCCTCGATCTGGCCACCGCGCTGCCGCACATCAGGACCGGCAAGCTTACCGCGCTGGCGGTCGCCTCCGACAAACGTTTGTCGCTGCAGCCTGACGTGCCAACCTTGAAAGAGCTTGGCTACAACGATCTGGAAATGTACGCATGGCAGGGCATGGCCGTTCCGGTCGCGACGCCCAAGGACATTGTCGCTCGCCTGAACAGTGAAGTGAACAAGGCGCTGACCGCGCCGGACGTCACCAAGCGCCTGACCGACCTCGGTATCGAACCGCTGCCGGGTACCCAGGAACAGATGGCTTCCTATATCAAGAGCGAGACGACGCGCTGGCATGCATTGATCAAGGAACGCGGCATCACGCTTGATTAAACCTACCAAGGACAGGATTTTCAGATGAAACTGGCAACACTCAAGGATGGGACCCGCGACGGTCAGCTGGCCGTGGTATCGCGCGACCTCAAGACTGCGCACCTCGCTGACGGCATTGCGCTGACCATGCAACGCGCACTCGATGACTGGGGTTTTATCGCGCCGCAGCTGGAGCAGCTGTATGAACAGCTCAATGCCGGCAAGGCGCAGCGCAGCTTCGATTTCGACCCCAAGCGTTGCATGGCACCGTTGCCTCGCGCGTATCAATGGGCCGATGGTTCCGCCTATGTCAACCATGTCGAGCTGGTCCGCAAGGCGCGTAACGCGGAAATGCCGGAATCCTTCTGGCATGATCCGCTGATGTACCAGGGCGGCTCCGATGACTTCATCGGGCCGACCGACGACATCGTACTGGCATCGGAAGAGTGGGGCATCGACTTCGAGGGTGAAGTCGCGGTCATCACCGATGATGTGCCGATGGGCACGACGCCGGAGCAAGCGGCAAAACATATCAAGCTGCTGATGCTGGTCAATGACGTTTCGCTGCGCAACCTGATCCCCGGTGAACTGGCAAAAGGCTTTGGCTTTTTCCAGTCCAAACCGGCGTCGAGTTTTTCGCCGGTTGCCGTTACGCCGGACGAACTGGGATCGGCCTGGACGGACGGCAAAGTGGGCTTGCCATTGCGTGCCATCTGGAACGGCGCGTTGGTGGGTCAACCGAATGCGGGCGTCGACATGGTATTCAGCTTTCCGCAATTGATTGCGCATCTCACCAAGACCCGCAACGCGCGCGCCGGCTCCATCATTGGCTCCGGTACCGTGTCCAACAAGGATGCGAACAAGGGATATACCTGCATCGCCGAAAAGCGTTGCCTGGAAATGATCGCCAACGGCGAAGCGAAAACGCCGTTCATGAAATTTGGCGACACCATCAAGCTGGAAATGCTCGATGCGAACGGCAAGTCGATCTTCGGTGCGATCAACCAGCAGGTATCGCAAGCAGCTTCGCCGAAGAGACGATAAACCGCAGGACTGGTCTTTCAGTCTTCAGGAGGCACGATGAATACCATTACCGCAACCGAGGTCGGACAAGCGACAAGCCTGCCGGCGGCCGTTCCTGTCCATGGCCTGCATCACTTTGCCTATCGCTGTCGTGACGCGGAAGAAACGCGGCATTTTTACGAGGATATCCTCGGTTTGCCCTTGTTTCACTATATCCGCAGCGACGTCGTACCGTCGACCGGTGAATACTGTCCCTACGTGCATATATTTTTCCGGATGACCGACGGCTCATGTCTGGCATTTTTCGATCTCGGCGACAATGTCATGCCCGCGCCTTCCCCGAATACCCCGGCGTGGGTCAATCACATCGCATTGCGCGTCGATTCGGTCGAGCAATTACAGGACATGAAACAGCGGCTGGAAGGGCATGGCATCGAGGTGCTGGGCGTCACCGACCATCGCATTTTCCGGTCCATTTACTTCTTTGACCCGAACGGGATACGGCTTGAACTTTGTGCACAGCTTGCGCCCGAAACGCAGATGCGTGCCGAGCAACAAGGCATCCATGGAAAGATTGCGGCTTGGTCGCAGGAGAAGGCGGAACGTCTTGCAGGCAAGCAGGGTAGGTAATCGCTTGTGAACGAGCAGGGTGCTACCTATCCGGGCAAGTACTTTGAACTGGATGCCTTCGCCTGACCGGTCGGTTCCGGGTTTATACTGAACAGTCCGTGGGTATTGTCGAGGAGAGTCCCGTGCACAGCCTGTTTCCCGCCTGGCCATTGATGGCCGCTTTCTTCCTGGCCAGTCTGGCACTGGCCGTTACGCCCGGACCAGGCGTGATCTATGTCGTAACACGTACGCTGGCACAAGGCCGCCGTGCTGGCGTGGCGTCAGTCGCCGGGGTGGCACTGGGAAATCTCGGTAATGCGATCGGTGCGGCAATCGGACTTGCTGCGCTGTTTGCCGTTTCGTCGATTGCCTTTACTGTCGTCAAATACGCTGGCGCTGGCTACCTGATCTATCTCGGGATAAAGGCCCTGCGGGCGCCTGTTGCACCTGACGCAGCTGTCGCACCTGAGGCGCCCGCTGCAAATGCTGCACACACTATCAGTCAGGAACAAAAGTTCGATACCACAAACGTCAGGCGCATTTTCCGCGATGGCTTCCTGGTTGCATTACTCAACCCGAAGACGACGATTTTCTTTGCGGCTTTCCTGCCGCAGTTTATGGATCCTGCCGCACCGGCGGTTTTGCAAAGTGTTTCTCTCGGTGCAGTCTTTGTGCTTATCGCCGCGACAACGGATTGCGTTTATGTGTCCGTCGCGAGCGCCGTGGCGCCAATGCTGAACCGGATGCGCGGCGCTGGCGCGATCGGGCGATATGTGACTGCAAGTACCTTTATCGGCTTGGGGGTATTTACTGCTTTTGCGGGCGGGCGTTCGGCTAAATAAACCAGTGTACTTAACCGGTGTATTGCATCGCATGCCGCCGAAACGCTGACATGCCGATCCAAGGCATTCGACAAAAAAAGCCCGGAACTCTTGGCGTTTCCGGGCTTTTGTTTTATGTCGGCCTGATCAGGCGGCCAGCCGGGCCGGGTTGGTGATCTTGCACCCATCGAGCAGGAAGGCAAGGCTGATGACGAGCACCAGTTCGCCTTCAGCCGAGCGGGCAGTACCGTTGACACCCGGAACGGCGAGGGCGGTCAGTGGTTTGATCACGAGGTCCGCCGTACCGTCCACGGCTTCCACCGCCAGAATGTAAGGCTGAGGTGCCGCGATCACGATGCCAACCTTTTCCTTGCATTCTTCGTAACCAAGGATGCCGGCTAGCGAACGTACCGCAAGCGGGCGGCCCTGGTCACGCAGGACCGGTGCGCCTCCGACTTCGGAAAACTCTTCCGGTAATTC
This sequence comes from Herbaspirillum sp. GCM10030257, assembly GCF_042666555.1. NCBI lineage: Bacteria > Pseudomonadati > Pseudomonadota > Betaproteobacteria > Burkholderiales > Oxalobacteraceae > Herbaspirillum > Herbaspirillum sp. GCM10030257. The sequence continues at coordinate 215,299 of NZ_JBHTDH010000003.1, read as the reverse complement.
AACCACACGCTGCACGACCGCCATTGGCATCGCGAGGGCGGCACCGGCAGTACGTACCAGCATGGTCGGGACGATGGACAGTTCGATCGGCAGGCGGATCGTGAAGCGCGTACCTTCGCCCAGCGTGGAATCAATACGGATTGCGCCGCGATGCTTTTCCACGGCGGTCTTTACAACATCCATGCCGACGCCGCGGCCCGATACGCTGGAGGCGACTTCCTTGGTTGAGAAGCCGGGCAGGAAAATCAATTGCAGCGATTCTTCAGTGGTCTGTGCGGCGTTCTCGCCGATCAGGCCTTTGGCGAGCGCCTTGGTGCGCAGCTTGACCGGGTCCATTCCTTTGCCGTCGTCCGAAATCTCGATCATGACGCTGCTGCCTTCCTGCCATGCTTTCAACAGGATCGTAGCCTTGGCGGGTTTCGGTGTGCCGGCGCGTTCGTCCGCAGTTTCGATACCATGGTCGAGCGCATTGCGCAGCATGTGGACCAGCGGGTCGTACAAGCTGTCGACGACCACGCGATCGACTTCTGTCTCCGCGCCTTCGATGATCAGGTCGACATCCTTGCCAAGATCCTTGGCCAGTTCGCGCACCAGACGTGGAAATTTCTGGAACAAGCGTCCGACCGGTTGCATGCGGGTCGACAGAGTTGCGCGTTGCAATTCCGTCGAATAACGTGATGCGCGACTGAGCGTTTCCTGCAGCGTTGCCATCAGCGCGGCAGCCTGGCCTTCAAACTTGAACTCAGAAAGTTTTTCGAGCAACACGCTAGCCTGATTGGCTGCCTGCACTGATTCGCCTGCGACTTCGAGCAGGGCATCGAGCTTGATCGCATCGATACGGATGCTGTCTTCCTTGACCTGCGCAGTGATCGGGCGGATTTGCTCGTCAGGCGCGGGCTTGGCCAATGGCGTGACATTGGTTGGCGCGCTTGCCGCCAGCACAGCAGCCGTAACGGTATCGGGAAGGGTGCCAGCGGGCACGACCGCGCGATAGAGCGCTTCCCAGTCCAGTTCATCGTCAGACATGGCTGCGTCGCCAGTGGCCGCGATGACAGTCCCAGCCTCGGCCGGCGTCGCGACGGCGACCGGCGCCGCAGGAGCCTCGGCCTTGCCTTCAATCGCCTGCGTCAGGATGTCTTCCAGCGCCGCAGGCATTGCGGGCAAGGAGTCGGGCGATGCACCGTTGGCCAGTTGCTTGAGCTGGTCGCCGACAAAACCGCTGGCTTGCAAGCCAGCCTCGATGGCGGTCGGCGTCACCGGTACCTGGCCGGTACGCAAGCCATCGAACAGGTTTTCCGTCAGGTGGCATGCCGACACGATGGCCGGCAGGTTCATGAAGCCCGCGCCGCCCTTGATCGTATGGAAGGAGCGGAACAGCGCGTTCAGTGTGTCGGTGTCGTCGGGCCGCCGCTCCAGAGAGAGCAGGTGCTCCTCGACGTTCGTTGCCAGGTCAAGCGCCTCGACAACGAATTCCTTGAGCATGTCATCCATTAGAACCCCAGATCAGCAAGCAAGCTATCCACATCGTCCTGTGCCATGGCGACGCCAGGAGCGGCCGGGCCTTGCATCAGATCGACCGGTTTGCTTTCGGCGGCGGCAATAGCGGCTTTTACTTCGGGCGGTGCATTATCGCGCAACACCTGCGCCAGTTCGCGTTCTGCGGTGCTGGTGATATGGACGATTTTCTTGATCAGCTGACCGGTGATGTCCTGAAAATCCTGGGCCATCATGATATCGAGCAGACGCGCCTTTTCGGTTTCCGTGGCTTCCATGACAACGCTGGCAAACTGACGGGAATCGCCGGCCAGCGCCTTGAATTCATCGATGCTCAGTTTGCCGTCGAACAGCATGGCCCAGCGGGTCTCGATGTCTCTAGCTTTTTTGGACAAGGCTTCCTGTTCCGGAATGCAGGTATCGACCGTGTTAAGCACCTTGTTGGCAGCTTGTTCAGTCAGCGAGGCGACGTGTTCGAGACGGCCTTGGGCATCGGTAATCTGGCTGGCCACATCGGACAAGGAACGGTCGTAGCCGAGCTGACGGAGCGAATCGTGCAGCATGCGCACGATGCCACCTAGGCGTTCGTACATCGGCTTGTCGGACTGGTCTTCTTCGTGCTCCGGGGTGGTGGCCTCGCCAACAAGCAGTTCCGTGACGTGTTCGCTGCTTTCGCTGACAACTCCGGATTCAGGTGCGGGTGCCATCGGAGCAGCTGTTTCTACGCGTTGCGCGGCTACTTCGTCAAACAGTGCTTCAAGGTCATCTGCAGCGTCGGTCATATTGGTACATCCCTTTGTTCGTAGTCAGCCTGATCATCGGCGGCGGTCGAGCACCGGTCGCCATGTCGGAATATCTTTTCCCACATCCGTCGAGTATTCGCCGCACGCCCTGGTAAAGACGCTTCAGCCGGAAAGCGCGCGGACACCAGACACGAGCGGCCGCACGTACTTTCCCTGCTTATTGATGACGATTATCGACTACGAATTTCTTCTGCGCAACACGAACATGCTGCGGCAACCTGGATGAACCTTAAACTCGCCCCAAACTGTTGCGATTATTACGATTATCGAGATGCGTATTCGCCGGGCAAACCCGACGGACGCCAAGTTGCCTTATCGTCTATTGAATCTCTGTCAAGAGCTCAAGCGTGGCTTTATATAAAGGATGGTCCGGGTCGGCAAAGGCATCACAGATGGTCAGGTGGTTGAGGCCGGGCAGCGGTACATCGGCGCGGTGATTCGGCTTCCATGCATTGGCAATCAGCTCGGTCTGACGCCGGAACTCGTCCGACTCCAGCGCCCCATAGGCAGTAATGAATGGCGCCGTATTGGGCTGTGGCATGAGGGCTGGTGAAAGCACGGGAACGTCCTCTTCGGTCAGCTTGAGGTCCACATTGACGAAGTCCGCATAGCGCACCGGATCCAGGTCGTACAATCCCGACATCAGGATGCCACCCTTGACCAGGTTGGCCGGCAAGTCACTTCCATAGATATCCCAGTGCGCGGCCATCATCATCGCGGCCAGATGTGCGCCTGCGGAATGACCTGCTACGACAATACGGTCTCGGTTGAAGTCATAGTTGTCGGCATTGCGGTAAAGCCAGGCAAGGGCACGCAATTGCTGCTGTACGATCTCCGCGATCGAGGCGTGCGGCGCCAGCGTGTAGTTGGTCAGTGCGACATTGAAGCCAGCGCGTGCGTAGGCGGGTGCGACGAAGGAAAAGTCAGCCTTGTCGAGCGAGCGCCACCAGCCGCCGTGAATAAATACCAGCAAGGGCGCGTCTCCGCGGCTGGCCGGGAAAAAGTCCAGTCTTTCGCCACTCGCGTCGCCATAGGTAATGTCAAAGAGTGCCGGCTGGCTGCGTCTGACCTGCATCGATTCCTTCAACCAGCGGGTGAAGATATAGGGATGGTCAGGAATGGACGCGCGGGCGTTGTACTGCTGGCTGTAGTAGTCGGTTCTGTCGTTCATGGAAGGCGCATTCATCGTTTGCAGTTATCCGGTCAGTATCCGCTTGTATAGCAGATAAAAGAGAGAGTTTAACGGGGATTGCAGGCGCAAGCTTGACGAATTGACTCACGGTAGGGCGGGGGCTTACACTGCGTGCATTCTGGTGCCCGCAACCGCGATCGCGGTTGCAGTTAAACGGGAAACACGACGCCTGCGCAAGAGTTCAAGAAATCAACTCTTGAACTTGCCGGCCTAACGTGTGCTGCCCCCGCAACGGTAAGCAAGCGTCGTCTTTTGACGGCAGCCGGCCTCTACGCCACTATGCAGTTTGCATGGGAAGGCGGCCCGGTCAGTCTTGTCAGCCCGGATACCGGCCGGAATGGTGCATGAGCGGAACAGGTTCAGGCACCCAGCGCATGCAGGCGGGGTTTCCTGCGGCTCCTTCCTCATTCAGAGTCTGTCACATGCCTATTACGCCTATTCCTTCTGTCGCATTGACAGCCGATACCATCCTGTCCACGCAACTTGATGCCGCGATCAACAACAAGACAAAACCGCTGGGCAGCCTTGGCATGCTCGAATCGCTCGCGCACCAGATCGGCCTGATTCAACGTACGGCATCGCCCCGGCTCGTCGCCCCGACCATCGTGGTGTTTGCCGGTGATCACGGTGTGGTGGAGGAAAAAGTATCTGCATTTCCCCAAAGCGTGACCTGGCAGATGGTCGAGAATTTTCTGGCCAACGGGGCAGCCATTAATGTGTTTGCCCGCCAGAATGGCTGTGCGTTACAGGTCGTCGATGCTGGCGTCAATCACGATTTCGGCGAGCGCCTTAACTTGATCGACTGTAAGGTCGGCTACGGTACACACAACTTTGCGAAAGCACCGGCAATGACCCGCGCGCAATGCGCACAGGCGCTGGAACATGGCGCCGCGTTGGTTGGCCGGCTCGAAGGCAATGTGATTGGCTTTGGTGAGATGGGTATCGGCAACACGACCTCGGCGGCGGCATTGATGCACAAGATGACCGGCGTTTCGCTGGATGCGTGCGTCGGTGCAGGCACAGGCCTGTCGGCGGAAGGCGTTGCGCACAAATTGCAGGTGATTGAGCAAGCGGTAAAGCTTCATGCGAATGCCAGCGATGCGCTCAGCGTGCTCGCCACATTTGGCGGGTTTGAAATCGCGATGATGGTAGGTGCGATGCTGGCCGCGGCCGAACGCCGCATGGTGTTGCTGATCGACGGCTTCATTGTCACCAGCGCTTTACTGGTCGCCGCAAAGCTGCAACCGGCAATTCTCGACTACTGCGTGTTTTCGCATTGCTCCGATGAGCGCGGGCATAGTGAGATGCTGGAACACCTGAAAGCCCGTCCGCTGCTGCAGCTTGGTCTACGCCTGGGTGAGGGCAGCGGCTGCGCTCTTGCACTGCCCCTGCTGCATTCCGCCGTCAATTTCCTCAACGAGATGGCCACCTTTGCATCCGCGCAGGTCAGCGAACAGGACGCGTAAACCCCATGCAGCCCTCCGGCACGCCAGCTATTTCTATCGCAAAGAACTGCCTGCATCAGGTCAGGTTGTTCTTCATTGCCTTGCAGTTTTTTACCCGACTGCCCATTCCGCGCTGGGTAGGTTTCGAGCCGGACTGGCTGCATCACGCCAGCCGCTATTTTCCGGCGGTGGGTATTGTGGTCGCCGCCGTCACTGCCGCTGTGTATTGGCTCGCCAGCTTGCTGCTGCCGCCTGCGGTCGCAGTGCTCCTTTCCACCATCGCAGGGATCTATCTGACCGGAGCATTCCACGAAGACGGATTTGCTGACACCTGCGATGGGCTGGGTGGCGGCATGACCCGTCAGCGCGTGCTGGAGATCATGACGGATTCACGCATCGGCGCGTACGGTGCGATCGGCATCATATTGCTGCTCGCACTGAAATGCGTGACGCTCACTTATTTGCCGACGCAGTCGGTGCTCGCCGCATTGCTGATCGCGCATCCCTTGTCGCGTCTGGCGGCGGCATCGCTGATCTGGCGGCTCGCGTATGCGAAGAGCGAAGGCAAAGCCAAGCCGCTGGCACAACGCATGACAAACAAAGAATTCCTCATTGCGGCAAGCTCCGCGCTACTGCCCGCGCTGGCATTGCTTGGGCTAGGCTGGGTACCGTGGCAGAGCCTGCTCGCCGCAATCGCTGCATGTGTCCTTTCGACGTTTTGGCTCGCCCGTAAATTTACTCGCCGCCTTGGTGGCTACACCGGCGACTGTCTCGGTGCAGTCCAGCAGGTAAGCGAAATCAGCTGTTATCTCGCCTTGCTGGCAATGGTGCACTGACCATGCGCCTGTTTCTCATTCGGCACGGCAAGCCGGAAGTCGACATGGGGACCTGCTACGGCAGCAGCGACCTTTGGGTATGCGAGCAGGAGCACCGTCGCGTGGTGGACGCGCTTCTGCCGGCCTTGCCGCGTGGTGTGCCAATTTTTAGCAGTCCGCTACAACGATGCCGTGTACTGGCTGAAGCGCTTGCCGAAGCCGTAGATGCTCCCGAAATGTCACAGGATAGCCGGCTTGCCGAGATGCATTTCGGAAACTGGGAAATGCGCGCATGGGAGGAAATACCGCGCAGCGAAATCGATGCGTGGGCGGCTGATGTGGTGCATTACCAGCCGGGCAGGGGCGAAAGCGTACTCGACGTCGCTACGCGTGTGCGGGGCTTTTATGACGATATGCGCGGCAGTGGGGTCGCCGAAGCGATTGTCGTTTGCCACGCAGGAACGATCCGGCTCTTACAGCAATGCCCTTCGCATTCATTGCCGAGCGACATTGCACATCATGCTGGCGGGGTCCGACATACCATTCGCTATGGAGAGCTGATTATTCTTCCTTGTTCTTGATTGGTAATGACGAAACGTTGCCTGATTGATCACCATGGATCACCTGCATAAGCCTTTGCTTACCTATAGACGAGCATCGTGCAATTTTCGTTACGCTTGTTGTCGCCCGTTACTGCAAGCTTTACAATAGCGGGGTTTTGGTGCCCGCCCGCATATTCATGCAGGCAGTTAAACGGGAAACACGATGCTCGATCGAGCACAACGTGTGCTGCCCCCGCAACGGTAAGCAAGCGTCACTACAGAAGCCGAAATGGTGACTGTGTGACAGACGGTCCTTCGTACCACTGTGCAGTCCGCATGGGAAGGTCGACCGGTTCATCTTGCCAGCCCGGATACCGGCCAGAACAGGTGGAAGCATGCGGACGGGGACCGTCGCGACGCAGACCGGCAATGCCATAGGCGTTTCAGGCGCGACAGGCTAACCGGGCTCTCTCGATATCGACATCCAGTTCGAATGCTTTCTTTCAATCCAGCCTGCGGGGAAGCAGGCCGGTTGTCTATTCACTGGAATCACAACATGCATTCATTCGTATCCCTGGCCTCTCCGGCAGCTGGAAAGCCGTTGGCCATGGCGCTCGCCGTCTGCGCAGCTTTTTCCGTATCAAGCGTCGCGTTGGCCGAAGAAAAAAAACTCGAATCGGTCGTCGTCACTGCAACGAGAACTCCACAGATCGCCGCCGAAGTATTGAGCGATCATGCGGTCATTACTTCCGAAGACATTGCAAGGTCCGGACGTACCTCGCTGGTCGATCTGCTGCAACGTCAGCGCGGCATGGAAATCGTACGCAACGGAGGGCCAGGAGCCACGTCATCCGTATTTTTGCGTGGAACCGACAACAAGCAGAATATTGTTCTTGTCGACGGCGTACGGGTTGGCTCTTCAACCAGCGGCGGCGCAACCTGGTCGGCGATTCCGCTGTCCCAGATTGATCGTATCGAAATCGTTTACGGACCACTGAGCACCATGTATGGCGCGGATGCTGTCGGTGGCGTTATCCAGATTTTTACCAAGCAGGGTGACGGGCCGCCGAGCCCCACGGTGTCCGCAGGCGTCGGCAGCTACCATACCTACAACCTGGAAGCGGGCGTATCGGGATCGACAGAAGGCTTCCGCTACGCGCTGCGCGCATCCCATGAAAAGTCGGACGGGTTCTCATCAACCAAGAGCGGTGCATTTGGTTTTAATCCGGACCGTGACGGCTATGACAATAACAGTGCCAGCGGACAGTTCAGTATGCAACTGACCAAGGGACATGAGCTGGGATTGACGTTCCTGCATAGCGAGCTTGAAAACCAGTTTGATAACAGCGCAACGTTCGACGACCGCAGCAAACAGAAACTCGCTACCTACGGCGTCTACAGCAAGAACCAGATTACGCAAAACTGGAACAGCCAGCTCCAGGTGGCACAGTCTCAGGACCGCTCGGTATCCGACATGCGTACCGGCCGCACACTGTTCGACACGACACAAACTCAGGTCAGCTGGCAGAACAATATTTCGGTCGCGACCACCGATGTGCTGCAACTGCTGGCTGAACACCGTCGTGAAGAAGTCGATTCGACGACCACTGAACTTATCGGTGCGCGCACGACCAATTCACTGGCGGCTGCCTACCAGTTAAAACGTGGCGCGCACCTGGCGGCAGCCAGTATTCGCAACGACGACAATTCACAGTTCGGATCGCGGACGACGGGCAATCTGTCGTATGGATACCGGCTGAGCAATGCCTTGCGAGCCAGCGCCAGTGCCGGTACCAGCTTCCGTGCGCCTACTTTCAATGACCTGTATTTTCCCGGTTTTGGCATTGCTACCAACCGCCCGGAGAAGGGCCGCAATGCTGAAATGGGTCTGTACTACGACGACGGTAAGTCGCAATACAGTGCCGTGTACTACCGTAATCGCCTGAGCGACCTTCTGGTGAATACCAATGTTTGCCCTGTGGAACAGGCAACACACCCGTTCGGCTGCTCCTACAATGTCAACAAGGCCTTGCTGACCGGATTGACCTTGGGGATGACGCAGGCATTGGGCGATTTCAAGTTGCGTGGTTCGCTCGACCTGCAAGACCCGCAAGATGAAACTACCGGGCGACAACTTGCGCGCCGGGCGAAGAAGCATGGCACGCTGGCGCTGGACTATGGCGTCGGCAAGGCAACGGCTGGCGGCGAGCTGATTTTCTCCGGCAGGCGCTTCGATGACACCAACAACCGTAACCGCCTCGGCGGCTATGGCGTATTCAACCTGTATGCGACCTACGACTTCGCACCCAACTGGTCACTGTTCGGGCGCTGGAACAACGTGTTCGACAAGGATTATGAACTGGCAAGAAACTACAACACTGCCGGCTCCAATGTCTTCGTCGGAGTGCGTTACGGGATACGTTAACTTTCGGAATGCACGTGCATAGCCCAGTCGTCTCATTACCTTCTTTCCAGGAACGCCGGAGAGCGGTCGGCATCCTTGCGATGCTGGCCGCCATCGGCTGCGCCACGGTGCTGTTTGCATGCGCCATCGGCTCCGTCTCCTTGTCGGCATCCGAACTGTTTGGTGCACTGGCGGACATCCTGTCAGGGCAGCCGGCAAGCCTCGCAGCGACGTTGCTGGAATTGCGGCTTGGGCGTGCACTGTCGGCGTTTGTGACAGGAGCGACGCTTGCGCTGGCCGGCGTGATGATGCAGGCCTTGCTACGCAACCCCTTGGCGGACCCGTATGTCCTCGGCGTCTCGGGAGGGGCTGCGGTAGGCGCGCTCGCCGCCATCCTTTTCATGGCGGCAGCCTGGGTAGTGGACGTCGCCGCATTTGGCGGAGCCATAGCGGTAGCGTTTCTGCTGCTCCTGCTTGCGTATCGGGATTTGCGCGGCGGCGGTGGAGACGGCAACGCGCCGATGCTGCTGTTGACCGGGGTGATTGTCGCCGCAGGTTGCAGTGCACTGATCACGCTCATGCTGTCGGTTGCACCGGATAACCGTTTGCGCGGCATGGTGTTCTGGCTGATAGGCGATCTGTCGGCAACACCTTTGCGCTGGCTGCCATGGCTGATCTGGGGCGGAGCGCTGATGTTCGCTGTGCGGGTGGCGCGCGCGATCAACGTGATGGCCTTGCATGCGGAAGCCGCTGCAACGCTTGGTATCTCGGTTGCCAGACTGCGGCAGGGCCTTTTTTTATGTTCTGCCCTATTGACGGCGAGTGCGGTAAGCAGCGCCGGCAGCATCGGGTTTGTCGGTCTGATTGTTCCTCATGCCTGTCGTTTTGCATGGGGCCCCGATCACCGTCTGTTGCTGCCGGCCGCCACACTGGCCGGCGGTAGTTTCCTGGTGCTCGCGGACACCCTTGCGCGCACCATCATCGCGCCACAACAATTGCCTGTCGGCGTGATCACCGCGCTGATCGGCGTGCCGGTGTTTCTGGTGCAGCTGCATCAGCTTTACAGGAAATAGCGCGGATGCAGACAATCAATCTTTCACTGCGTATCGGCTCCCGCGTCCTGGTCACCGGATTGGACTGGCAAGTAGAAGCCGGACAAAGCTGGTGCGTGATCGGACGTAATGGCGCAGGAAAAAGTACGCTGCTGCGTACCCTGGTCGGTTTGCGGCAACCGGACGGCGGCGCTATCCATATCGATGGACGTCCTCTCGCAGACTGGTCGTTGACCGCGCTTGCTCGGCAGCGGGCTTACCTTGCGCAGGGCCGCAACGATGCCTTCGGTTATCGCGCGATTGAAACCGTACTCGCCGCGCGCCATCCCTACCAGGACGATCGATACTGGGATGCGGAGGACGATTACCGTGTTGCGCATGCCGCCTTGCGCGCGCTCGATGTCGCCGAGCTGGCCGAGCGCGACGTCCGTACGCTATCCGGCGGCGAGCGCCAGCGAGTTGCCATTGCCGCGACGCTGGCGCAGGAAGCGCCACTGCTGTTGCTCGATGAACCGGCAAGCGCACTTGATCTCGCACATCAGGTCGGCGTCATGGAATTGCTGGCACGCCTGTGCCGTACGGAGCAAAAATCCATCATCCTCGTCAGTCATGATCTCAATCTGGCGCACAGCGTCGCGAGTCATGCCTTGCTATTGATGGGTGATGGCGAGTGGCAGGCCGGACCGGTGCAGGAAGTGATGACGGCGGACCTGCTAAGCAGCTGTCTCGGTTATCCGATTGATCTTGTCAGGCATGGCAAGCGAACCATTTTTATTCCCGCAGAGGAGTCGTACCATGAGTGACGATATCAACGAACGCCACCGCGCCAGGATGCAGCGCAAGAAGGAAGTGGTCGACCAGAAGATCGAAGCGGCCAAGCGCGATGCTGGCGTACTGCTGGTGAACACCGGCAATGGCAAGGGCAAGAGCTCCAGCGCCTTCGGCATGGCGATCCGGGCATTGGGCCATGGCATGCAGGTCGGCGTGGTCCAGTTCATCAAGGGCGCGAAGTCGACCGGCGAAGAATTGTTCCTGCAGCGCTTTCCCGATGAAGTCAGTTTTCATGCCATGGGCGAGGGCTATACCTGGGAAACGCAAAATCGTGAGCGCGATATCGCCGCCGCCGAGCGTGCCTGGGAACAGGCCAAGAGTTTCCTGTCTGACCCGGCAATCGGCTTCGTTGTCCTCGATGAACTCAACATCGCACTCAAGTACAAGTATCTCGACGTGCAGCGGGTGATTGCTGATCTGCAGGCCCGACCACCCATGCAGCATGTTGTCGTTACGGGCCGAGCAGCGCCGCCAGAACTGATTGAAGTGGCGGACACCGTGACCGAGATGCAACCGGTCAAGCATGCATTCGCCGCGGGCATTGCCGCCCAGCCCGGCGTTGAATGGTAAATGGTAAACCTATGAAGGTAAGCCTATGAAGCACGCTGCATCGGCACGTATCCTTCTTGTCTCGGCCATGTCGTCCGGACAGGGCAAGACCACCGTGACCGCCGCGCTCGCGCGCAAGCTGAAACGCCAAGGCAAGCGGGTAAGGGTGTTCAAGACCGGTCCCGACTTTCTTGATCCGATGATGTTGCAGCGTGCCGCTGGGAGCCCGGTGCATTCGCTCGACCTGTGGATGGTCGGCGAAAACCGCTGCCGTCATTTGCTTGCGCAGGCGGCGGCAGACGCCGACGTCATCCTGATCGAAGGCGTAATGGGCTTGTACGACGGCACCCCATCATCGGCTGACCTTGCCAACGCCTTTGGTGTGCCCGTCATGGCGGTGCTCGACGCGTCGGCCATGGCCCAAACGGCGGGGGCTGTTGCTCGTGGTTTGCGCGACTATGGTCCGGTCCAACTGGCCGGTGTGCTCGCCAATCGCGTCGCCAGCGCAAGGCACGCGCAAATGGTTGCCGACGCCATGCGCGACATTCCCTTGCTGGGCACCCTGGCGCGTCAGGAACAGTCCTTACCTGAAAGGCATCTAGGTCTTGTACAGGCAGACGAAATTGGCAATCTCGACACCTTGCTCGACCATCTCGCCGACCAGCTGGACCTTGATCAGGCGGCCTGGGAGGCGATGCCGGAGATTATCCTGAATGATCCCGCCAGCGATGTGCCGATCGAGCCGACGCTCAAAGGAAGAAAAATTGCAATCGCGCGTGACGCGGCATTTGCATTCCTTTACCCGGCCAACATCGATTGCCTGCACGCGCTCGGCGCTGAATGCCTGTATTTCTCACCGCTGGCAAATGACGTCGTCCCGGCGGATGCCGACGCGGTATATCTGCCGGGCGGTTATCCCGAACTGCATGCGCGGACCCTGTCACAGGCCGACCAATGGCAGGCATCGATCCGTAATGTCCATGCCGCCGATCTGCCCATCGTTGCTGAATGCGGCGGCATGATGGCGCTCACCAATCAACTTGTGGACCTGGAGGGTACGACCTGGCCAATGGCCGGCGTCCTGCCCGGAAAAGTCAGCATGCAAAAGCGGCTTGCCGCACTCGGTCCACAAGCCTGGAGAACTGGCCAGGGAGAATTGCGCGGCCATGCTTTCCATTATTCGCACATGGAGTCGACGTTGCAGCCGATGGCTCACACCATCAAGCACCCGATGAATATCGAGGGTGAAGCGATATATCGCGTCGGTTCGCTCACCGCGTCGTATTTCCATGCATATTTCCCGTCATGTCCTCGGGCAGTGGAAAGTCTCTTTCTTCAAACGGCGGCACCATGACGGCAACACTTGTGATTGGCGGCGCCCGTTCGGGGAAAAGCGCACATGCTGAGGCGCTGGCAACAGCAAGTGGAAAGCGGATGATCTACATCGCTACCGCGCAAGCCGGCGATGCTGAAATGGCCAGCCGTATCGCCCACCATCGCCAGCGACGTGATACGGCGTGGGAGACGATGGAAGAGCCGCTCGTCCTGGGCACGGCGATCACACAATGGAGCAGGCCGGACACGGTGATCCTGGTCGATTGCCTTACGGTGTGGTTATCCAATCTGCTTTTCTCCGGGCAAAATGATTATCCCGACGTTGGCCCGATCGTTCCGCCCACGGCATTTACTATCGAGCGGCAATCCCTGCTTGACGCGATTGCCAATGCAAGCGGAGACGTGATACTGGTGACTAATGAAGTTGGCATGGGCGTGGTGCCGCAAGGTGCGATTTCACGCTGGTTTGTCGACGAAGCAGGGCGCCTGAACCAAGCGGTAGCCGCGCTCTGCGATCGCGCTGTATTTGTCGTGGCCGGCTTGCCGATCATGCTCAAGGGACAGCCATGCTGACTGGCATCTCGCCCTTGTGGATTGCCATCATGATGGCAGCAGGCGTGCTGCTAGACTGGCTGCTGGGTGAGGCGGGCCGTTTTCATCCCCTGGTTGGCTTCGGCAAGCTCGCGGGCAAGATCGAAGGTTTGCTGAACCGTGGAAACGGTGTGACCCTGCGCGGCATCGCCGGCTGGATTCTTGCCGTGGTACCGCTGGTGGCGTTGTCGAGTGTGATCATCCACTTTGCCGCACAACTGCATTGGATATTTGCCACAGCACTGCACGTCATCCTGCTTTATTTTTGCATCGGCCTGCGCAGCCTTCGCGATCACATCATGCCCATCGCAGAGGCGTTGGCAAGCGGCGACCTTGCCGCAGCACGCCAGCTCACATCGCGTATTGTCAGCCGCGATACCGGGCGCGCCAGTAGGAGCGACCTCGCCAAGGCCGCGGTCGAGTCAACACTGGAAAACGGCAACGATGCGGTCTTCGGCACCCTGTTCTGGTTTGCGGTTGCGGGTGGACCGGGCGCATTGCTGTTTCGACTTGCCAATACGCTCGATGCGATGTGGGGATACCGCAATGCCCGATTCCTCGCGTTTGGCTGGATGGCCGCACGTACCGACGACGTGCTCAACTGGATTCCCGCGCGGCTGACCGCGTTGTCGTATGGCGTGCTTGGCGATACCCGACGCGCACGCGAATGCTGGATGACGCAGGCCGCGGCATGGCCAAGTCCGAATGCCGGACCCGTGATGTCGGCTGGCGCCGGTTCACTCGGGGTGGCCTTGGGCGGCACTGCTGAGTACGACGGCATCGTCGAAACGCGGCCACCCCTGGGCATCGGGCGCGAAGCAGAAGGAGTAGACATCGTCCGTGCTTGGCAGTTGGTGGCACGTACGACCCTTCTGTGGCTTATTGCAGCCGGTGTGTTGGCATTTGTGATCGAGAGGATGATCCATGCTTGAACATGGCGGTAACCTGCGCGACGCGGCTGCGCGCTTCGGTCGGCCCGAAGCCGACTGGCTCGATCTGTCCACGGGCATCAATCCGGTGTTCTATCCGATTCCTGCGACCGCACCAAATGCATGGCACCGGCTTCCACAACCCGACCGCGCTTTGGTCGAAGCGGCGCAAGCCTATTACGGCGCCCCACGAATGATGCCGGTGGCAGGAACGCAGGCTGCGATACAGGCCTTGCCAAGATTGCGCGACAAGACGAGCGTCATCATTTCCGCACCTTCTTATGCCGAGCATGCGCACCGCTGGCAACAGGCTGGACACGTGGTTCGGGAGGTAGACTACAACCGGTTGGCGGAGCACGTCGACGATGCCGATGTCGTGGTTGTAGTCAATCCCAACAATCCGACTGGGGCCATGATTGCCCCTGAAATCCTTCTGGAGTGGGCGGAACGACTGGCGGCACGCGGTGGCTGGCTGGTGGTCGACGAAGCATTCGGCGATACCGTGCCGGAGATGAGTGTTGCACACTGGACTGATCGGCCGGGATTGATTGTGCTGCGCTCGGTCGGAAAATTCTTTGGCCTTGCAGGACTGCGACTTGGCTTTGTCGCTGCTGAGCAGAACATGCTGGACCAGCTCGCCGAGTGGATCGGTCCATGGTCGGTCAGCGGTCCGGCGCAACAGATCGGCACCGCTGCATTGTCCGACATCACGTGGCAAAGAGAAATGCATGCCAGGCTGCGCCGCGATGGCGATCGCTTGCGTGGCCTGTTATCGGAGTATGCAGTCGCCTCGAGCGGTACCGCACTGTTCCAGTGGTGGCCCGAGAAGCATGCGGAAGAGTTTGCACATCACATGGCGGAACGCGGTATCTGGGTGCGGTTGTTTGTCCATCAGGCGCATGGTATCCGGTTGGGATTGCCCGGCGACGAAGCAGGATGGCACCGCCTGACCGCAAGCCTGGATGACTGGAAAAGGAAAAGCTGATGATCGGAGTAGAACGCACACGGGTCCGGATAAAAATATGGCTAGGATTGGCTGCACTACTGAGTGCGCAAATTCTTCCTGCCTGGGCTGCGATCAACATGCGCGACGATGCAGGTGACATGGTGACACTCGCGCAACCGGCGCGGCGTGTGATCTCTCTTTCGCCTCATGTAACGGAAATGCTGTTCGCCGCCGGCGGTGCGGAACGCATCGTCGGGACCGTCAACTACAGTGACTATCCGCCTGCCGCGAAAAATATTCCGCGCGTCGGCGACAACCGCTCCGTGGATATCGAACACCTGCTGTCGCTGAAACCCGATCTGCTGGTGGTCTGGCGTCACAATGCATCGTCACGCCAGATGGATCAGCTCAGACGCCTCGGTATTCCACTGTTTTATAGCGACCCCAACAAGCTGGAGGACATTCCGGAGTCAGTGATGCGACTCGGTCGACTCATGGGCACCGAACAGCAGGCACAGCAAAGAGCAGGCGAACTGCGCAGGCAACTCGACACTCTTGTCTCAAAATATCGCAACCGGCCCCAGGTCCGCGTGTTTTACCAGGTATGGGACAAGCCGCTGTACACGCTCAATGAGCGGCACATCATCACCGACGCGATCCGGGTTTGCGGCGGCGAAAACATTTTCGCATCCCTGTCGATGACTGCACCAAGCATTACCCAGGAAGCCGTGGTCAAGGAAAACCCGGAAGTGATCGTCAGCGGCGACAGGAACGACCAGGCTGTCAGCGGCATCGAGATCTGGAAACAGTATCCATCCATGCTGGCGGTCAAGCGCGGCAACCTGTTTGCCATTGACGGCAACCTGATCAATCGTTCCGGACCGCGCATCATCGCCGGTGCGAGTGAACTGTGCGCGCGTCTCGAACTTGCAAGAGGCCGCCGGGGAGACGGTTCATGAACTGCTATCAGCGTATTGCATGTCTTAGCACCGAGGCGGTCGAAACTCTCTACGCGCTTGGTGCGGAAGACCTGATTGTCGGAATTTCGGGATTTACGGTACGTCCTGCACGCGCCCGCAGCGAGAAACCAAAAATCAGCGGATTTTCCTCGTCGCGTATAGAACGCATACTGGCCGTGGAACCGGATCTGGTCATCGGGTTTTCCAACATGCAGGCGGATATCTGCCGTGACCTTGCCGCAGCGGGAATTGAGGTGCATCTGTTCAACCAGCGCGATATCGCCGGCATTCTCCGCATGGTGCGGGTATTGGCCAAGCTGGTCGATCGCACGGACGCGGGCGAACAACTTATCGCCGAGTTACAGACTGCGATCGCCTCGGTCACAAAGCAAGTCCACGCAGAACCCTTGCGCCCTCGTGTCTATTTCGAAGAGTGGAACGATCCACTCATCAGCGGCATCGGCTGGGTATCCGAAATGATTACGCTCGCCGGCGGGGATGACGTCTTTGCCGATCTCGCCGCACATTCGAGCGCAAAGGAACGCATCATCGCCGATCCGGCTGAAGTGATACGACGTGCTCCCGACATCATCGTCGGCTCCTGGTGCGGAAAGAAGTTCCGTGCCGAAACCGTGTGCGGGCGTGAAGGATGGGATGTCATCCCGGCGGTCCGCAACGGCATGGTCCTCGAAATCAAATCCGCCGATATCCTGTCGCCCGGACCGTCCGCCATCACGGAAGGCTTGCCGCAACTGGCCGACATCATTCGCCGCTGGCATCAACAACAATCATGAACTTTCCCTTCTCCACCCTGATGGTGCAGGGCACGACCTCCGACGCCGGCAAGAGTACCGTTGTCGCCGCGTTGTGCCGCCTGCTCGCGCGCGATGGTATCCAGGTCGTTCCCTTCAAGCCGCAGAACATGGCGCTCAACAGCGCTGTGACAACGGATGGCGGTGAAATCGGGCGTGCGCAGGCCTTGCAGGCGCAGGCGGCCGGATTGCAGCCGCACACCGATATGAACCCGGTACTTCTCAAGCCGTCGAGCGATACCGGGGCGCAGGTCATTATCCACGGACACGTGCGCGCCGATATGAACGCACGCGATTACCATCAGTACAAAACAGTGGCCATGGGTGCGGTACTTGAGTCCCACCGCCGGTTGAGTTCTCAGTATCAGGTTGTCATGGTGGAAGGCGCCGGCAGTCCGGCGGAAATCAATCTGCGCGACCGCGACATCGCCAACATGGGTTTCGCGGAAGCGGTCGACTGTCCTGTGATCCTGGTCGCCGATATCGACCGCGGCGGCGTGTTCGCGCATATCGTCGGTACGTTGTCCTGCCTGTCCGAAAGTGAGCGGGCGCGCATCGTCGGCTTCGTGATCAATCGTTTCCGTGGCGATATCAGCTTGCTGCAACCCGGCCTCGACTGGCTGGAGCAGCAGACCGGCAAACCTGTTCTTGCCGTGCTTCCTTATCTGCACGGATTGTTTCTCGATGCAGAAGATGCGGTCAAGCCGGAACAAAACGAGCAGGGCAGTTTCCGTGTCGTCGTACCCGTACTGCCGCGCATCAGTAACCACACGGACTTCGATGCCTTGCGTGCGCAACCGGACATCGATCTGCGCTTCATTGGGCCCGGCCAGTCGATTCCTTCGGCAGACCTGATCGTTCTTCCCGGAAGCAAGAGCACGCGCGCCGATCTGGAATGGTTGTTACGTAACGGTTGGGATGAAGCCATACGCAAGCATGTGCGTTACGGTGGCAAGGTGATCGGCATTTGCGGTGGATATCAAATGCTTGGACGCTCTGTGTCCGATCCGCATGGCGTCGAAGGTACGCCTGGCGTGACGCAAGGGCTTGGATTGCTGGATGTTGATACCGAAATGACGCAGGCCAAGCGCCTGGCGCGCGTGGAGGGACGCTGCGCATTCGCCGATGCCTTGGTGACCGGCTACGAAATCCACATGGGACAATCCAGTGGCCCGGCCACGGAACG
This sequence comes from Herbaspirillum sp. GCM10030257, assembly GCF_042666555.1. Taxonomy (NCBI): domain Bacteria; kingdom Pseudomonadati; phylum Pseudomonadota; class Betaproteobacteria; order Burkholderiales; family Oxalobacteraceae; genus Herbaspirillum; species Herbaspirillum sp. GCM10030257. Next base: position 197,414 of record NZ_JBHTDH010000003.1, on the reverse strand, counting down.
GCCAGCTTTCCAGATTGCTGACCGTGCAGAAGGTGCACGTTCGGACGATGATCTGATTCTCGGCACCTACCTGCATGGCGTTTTTGATGCACCAGAGGCGATGCGCGCTTTGCTGGAGTGGGCAGGGCTGAAAGACGTCAAACCTGTAGACCTTGCATCATTGAGGGAAGCAAGTATCGACCGAATTGCGGATGCGGCTGAGTCCTTGTATCAGGCACTGAAGAGATATCGCTGAGATGTAATAAACCAAGCTCGAAGTGCTAACTCGTGTCCGATTTCATCTCGCCTTGAGATTAGCCGGACTTCCGAGTTCGGCCAATAGGAGTCCGTCAGAAGTTTAATTCAGCGCTCTAATTTTGCCGGACATCGCTATTGTTCGCCAAATGCTCCTTGAAATTCCCTAGTTAATATCACGAAGCTGCCGCTGGATTGTAAGTTGAGCCAAGCAACCAAGACACGAAGAAGAGAAATACCAGCAACATCGCGAACAACGTCGAAACCCGACGGCTGTCTGCCGGATTCTCTATCACTGCCGGTTTGCCAAATCCCACGCCAATAAGATAAGCCGTGAATACGGTGGTCAGATAATGCACGGCGCCAAACATCTCTCCCAGTTCGCCTTTGCGTGGATGGTCGATTAGTACGTGCGACAACAAGACAAGTAAAAGATACGCGATTGCCGCCGACAACGGTGGAAGATAAAGCCCAAATGACTCTACCCATCGCTTGACACCAGGCCTCGTACGCGCGATCAAAGGCAGTATAAGGTTATGGGTAATGCCCACAATGAAAATTAGCTTAACGAGAATCGTCTTATGCAAGCTGGCACTTCCCAGTGCCAAGTTGTGGAGATTCGTTTCGTATTGACGATTATTCTGCCGGAAGAACTCGGGAGAATCGACCCCCAGGACCCGCTGGAACCAACTGATCTCCTCGAGCGCTGCCAGCGCCACGAGAGCGCTTAAACCTGCAATGGCAATTACCTCCAAGCTCACCCACGACTGCTTGGTTGCACGGTCCACGGCAATGAAACCTAACATCGCAGCCAGGACCGTAAAACAAAGGAACTGCATCCATTCCACCAACCCGTCTTCGCCGAGCAGGCGCCACATGCGAGGCGAGTCAGCATCTGACCAAGCCAACGCTAATGCAAGCACAACGACATTAATTCCGACTGCTGTAACGATCGCCGGATGCATAAACGAATTACGATTTCCCACAGACCTATTCCTTATTATAGAAAACAAAATATGCAAGTTCTGGACATTGTTGGATATGCATCCTCGAACCAAGTTTATGCATCACTCCCGCTTAGGATGTCCCACCGGATACTGGCGCCGCCATTGTAAACCTGTTGCACAGAGCGACACGAGCGACCATGTCCATAGCAGGGGGTCCAACAACGAATCCCACAGATTACCGGTAGGTAGACGCAGCAGCATAAACATCGCCGCTGCCAGAAGCAATGCGAATGCCGAAGATGGCATCTTGCCAATAACCGCGACAGCGGAACTTGCAATAGCTAGCATTAATGCTAGCAGGGGAGCAAAAACCGGTTCGAACCCGACATAGTAAATACCTAAAGACAAAATGCCAATCGCGTCGAGGTAAAGTAACGCCCCTCCCAGTACGATGGGAACCGAAAGCGTGACAGGCATGACTGTCTTCTCGAGACTACCTCTGAAAGTCAAGTGCAGTTTGACGAGACAGAGTCCGAACAAGAGTCCGCTCGGCCATTGGAAGGCTAGGCCTAGCCAGAACGATATGGACGACTCACCCGGCAAAACGGCGAATAACATGGCACTTGCCAAAAGTAGGCTCACCGCAGTACGTGATGTTCGTCCAAAATGCTGCAGTATTGCGATTCCCAGTGCAGTAAGCACAACGCTCCAGGCGATCCGCCCATAAATAATCTGCCACTCCAACTCGGGCAAATTCATTGTGCTTCCTTCCCTAACGTAATTTGGTACACATGATGCTCAATGGATGTACGCCTGGATGTATAGCTCACATGTAATTCGTCGCCGACCTGCTGCAGAGTAGGATAGGAAAATTCTTCGCCTGGCTCGCCCCAGGCCACATCAAAGAGGTATTCCCATGATCGCGCGTCCTTGGAGATTGACAAACGAAGCATATTGCGCGACGACCCACTTTCTGTGACGTGATTGTGCAAAAGTAGATACCCTCCCTCGGTAAGCCGAAGTGCGGCTACCGAGGTACTGTGATTGGGAAGATCCAGTGGGGGGAGGTCCTCCCAAGTTTCTCCGCCGTCACGACTAAAAGCTTGTTGGATCTTGCGTTCATCACTGGCATCGCGCATCAAAGCATGTGCTTCGAACGATGAAACGGGAAAGACTGTCGGCTGTAGCGAAGTTGTGCGCTCTCCAATACGTGTCAGCCATTCGGGTTCGCCATCATTGTCAAAGGCCATGATCATGGGATACTTGATACCGAGTTCAAAGTATGCAGGCAACCACCATCCGCCATTAGCCAACCCGACCGGGGTCGCTCTCACAAGTACGCTGGTGTTGAATAAAGGCGACATTGGGAGCAGCCGCTTTACCTCAAAACTTTCACCATGATCAGATGAGACCAGATGTACCACCCGCGATGCTGCCCAACCGCCTAGACCAGTAGCTACGACGAACAGATTGATTGTTCCATCGCGGGCGGTCCAGACTACCGGGTTCCCAATTCGACGGATACCAAGACCCAGGGCAGCCCCGAGAGATGATCGACTCGCGACTTCACGCGCATCACTCCATTTTCCGTCACTCCAGTGCGAGGTATACACCTTCACGTCCGGGCCGCTCTCCCGGCTGCCGGCCCACCAAAATGCCAGCATCTCGTCACCTTTAAGTGCGGTTAATGAGCTTGCATGTGCAGACGGAACGCCTTGTGGCATGGGGATGTGAGAGGCTGAAAGCTTACGCAACGAGACGGTGCGATGCTCAGTAACGTCAACCATGGCCAATGCTACGTTCTCTGTGGTGTCGTTGGACCAGCGCACGACCTCCGCTGCAAAACCTCCGAGCAACGCAATACAACAGGCTAGTATTTTGATGAGAGAATTTTCCGATGATCTACGCGGAGTTAAATGGAGCTGTAATCCTGTTTTGATCCTGGTTCCGGCTAATGTACGTCTGAATATGCTCGGGTTAATCCGATCATAAGATTGCTTCTTCGGCAACATGATTCCCCATGTTCTTTCTAAGTGCTAAACGATGTCAAGCTGGCACTGCACCAACTGGTATCCGTTAGTTTTATGAGTAAGTAAACGATTGAGAACTGCGTTATATCCTAGTGACCAACCAACACATCGTGCCCATCATGCTTGTCATGTACGGCAAATTTGTCCACCAGGGTGGCACTAGCTTCGTTTAGGCCATGCACTTCCACTAGCGTACCTGATTTACGAAACTTAAACACGACCTTGTCCAGTGCATTGATTGCGGTGATATCCCATAAGTGCGCGTGGCTAAGATCGATATACACCTTACAATCATCACGATGCTCGAACTCGTCGGGTGTTCTTGTAAGTGTCTGATCGAGTCCCAGTTAAATGTGCCGATGGACACCATGATCATCACGGCAACGAGAGCCGCCATCGGGATCTGCCTGACCCATTCGCCCGAAAACACGACCAGAATTAACAGCACGACACCTGCGGTCAAGGTTGAGAGGCGACCACGGTCCACCGGACTTCACGTTGATGACGGACTGGCCGATCATTGCGCAGCCAGCCATGCCGCCCACGGTACGTATGTCCAGACCCATTGCAATGGATACACCTGTAAGCACCACGATTGCGACCAGTGGGGACGGCACAGCGTGCGTCACATAAGGCAAACCGTAGATGATCGCCAGGTCTGCGGCTGTGACGGCGTATACGTGCCACGTAACGTTCGTCAGCTCAGGCAGCTGGGCGAGGAAGATCAGGATGGCTAGTGCGTTCACGAAACCTGTCACGACCGAGCGTGAGACGAAGCGCATCAACTGGCCGAGTTTTATCCACTCCGCGATAATTTGCAGAACGCCTGCCAGGACCGTGGCTGAAAGCAGGTCGTTGCGGACTTTGGAAAACCAGTCCTGGCGAATACTTGATAAAGACATAGAGATACTTTCTCGGCTAGAGTACGCCGAGTACAAGATGACAAGAACGCTACGTGAACGGCCGTGCGCAGCGTATAGAACAGAACAGTGAAAGGACCGCCGCCGCACGGGTGTCGTCGTTCCATCTGCCGATGAGATGGTGTCCTACGGGGGAGTAACTGAGCAGAAATAACCGCATGGCAATCCTGCTCCTGTGTAGGAGGCTGCTTCTAGGTATGACCGTACAAAACGAGCGCGCTCAGCGATGTGAAATTCGCAAGAAAGCTGGTTCAGTGATGGAAAAGGAACGACCATAGCCCTCTATTTTGCATTGCAGCACAGATTGAGTCAAGATACGTGCGCCCGGCGCATGCTTCACAAGGCGACTATCGTGCAGACGTATTGAGTCCAGGGCTCGCGACAATGCCTTTATAGATCGGCATTCTTTCCCTGAATGCATTTGGCTCTCACGCAGCGAGTAGACGAATGGGCGCTTTCCGGAACGGGCAATTTCCGGTGTGGGTCGAACGCGAAAGTTCGCGATCTGACACATCCTGTCAGATCAAGTCACGATTTATACAGCTAAGATTCCCTCGCATGTATAGTGCGCAGAAATGCGTATCGCGCACCATGGAAATCGATAGATGCCATTGTGCGCGATATGCACCGCCAGGTCGGCTTTACTAATTTTTAGCGAATGCGGCGATCAGGTCCGTCGCGTGCTCTGGTCCGAAGAGCGTGCCTGTGAGCTCACCATGCTTGCCTCGAAAGCCTGCATTTGTACACCCAGCGCCATCATGTCGATATTCGACTGTTGCACCTTCGGGAACAGGCTTTGCTCTTCGCTTTCGACGTGGTGCATCACGGAGTCGCGCAGCTGGGTCATCAGTTGATCGTACTGCGCGTCGCCTACAGTCATGGCACTCAGCTGATCCATCAATTGCCGAGCTTCCTGGTGCTCCTGTTCGCAGTGATCCACCAGTGATGGATCGGCCTCATGCACCTTCGGGTAGAAAACGGTTTCTTCCAGGTTGGCATGCATGTCCAGCAATTCAAGAATGCGCGGCCCCGCTTCCTGCTTTACCTTCATGTCGTGCGTACTGAGATAGCGCTCGAACAGTTGCCGTACAAAGCTGTGGTCTGCCTTCAATGCATCGAGCGGTTGATCGACAGGAAATCCGGCACTGCTACGATGCTCATGGGGATCCATATCCATACGTGTCTCCTTGGTGCCAAAAGTGGCAATGATCTAGAGTCTAGAAGACACCCTACAGATAACAAGGTTTCATCATGCTGTCGTCGGTTTCCAAAAAATCGCACCAACACCGTTTGCTCCTGGTAAAACCGAGATTCAAAGAAAGTCTGCATAAGCGTGACGACCTGTTATCGGTGTGATGACATGCGCGGAATTTGTCTTACGAAATAAATGCGCTGTCTCACATAGAAATAAAAAGGCCGCAACGTAATTTCCGTGCGGCCTTTGTCATAGGCATACTTCCATTCCAGTTCGAAGGTATAAGGAATGCTGCGATTGTTACGCCGCCTTTTCCGCTCTTCGTTGCAACACAAAAATTGGCTGTGCCCAATGCGACTCTTTTTTCTTCTTGCTGGTAATCAGCGTCAGTTCGGAGGGATCGTAAACATCCGTGTTATGCGTCAGCGGCGTTGTCATCAGGTATTGTGCATCGGTATTCTTGAGGAACTCGCCGACCAGCTGAATGTTACGGATATCAAGGTGGGCAAACGGTTCATCGATGAAGACAAATCCACCTGAGCCATCATCGGATTTCAGCAAGCCGATCAACAGGATCAGCGACTTCATCACTTGCTGGCCGCCTGAAGCTTCGCCGTCGTTCAATCCGATCGGACCCTTGCCATCGAATTTGAAGCGTACCTGCAAGCCGGCCTGCGCAAGTTGCACATCATCATTTTCAAGACGTACCGGATCGGTGTGGACTTCGATGTTGGCAAGCTCGCCCAGCTCCTTGATATTGCGGCTGTAAGTCTTGATGGTGTAGCGCAGGCGTTCGATGTAGGCGCCGCGCGCATTCGTGGTCGCTTCTATCGCACGGTTGTTCTGATAGCGGCGTTCTTCGGTCTCGGCCTGGCGCCCTTGTAGCAAGGCGGTCAGACGCACATGCTGGTCGACCACCGTGGAATCCGTTTCCCAGTCATCGCGTTCCAGATCGGTTGCGAGGTGGCCGATACGCAGGTTTACCTGATGCGCATTTTGGTGCAGCTCGACCAGCTCGGCACGACGAGCTGGTCGTCGCCATGCAGCTGGTAGATGACGCCAGTTCTTGCGAATCTCCGACAGCGCCTTTGCGTGAGCGGCGCGGTCTTCCTGCGTACGCCTCTGCGCTTGCCTGACATAGGTTTCGTTGTCGGCAAGCGCGCGCTTGGCGTTTTGCCAGGCACTGTCGGCAAGCGTGCGTTCCTCGGTCGCTTTCTTGATAAGCGGGAAGAGTTCGCCGAGGCGTGAACCCACTTCGGTACGGGTTGCCTTCAGCGGCGCAGCGTTGTGCGTCGCCTCATCGAATTCGGCCTGACGTGCCACCAGCTCTTTTGCCGCATCGACGCCGGCAATACGGGCTTTCAGTGCGCTGACTTCACTCGCCAGCTTGCTGATGCGTATGGTCAACTGGTCTTCCTGCGCTTCGAATTTAGGTAGCGACTGTTGCAGCGCTGCGAGACGCTGGGCGCGACCGGCTTGGCCGAAGCGATAACGCGATGCTTCGACATAGACCGAGCGTCCGCCGCGGCGTTCGCGATGGTAGGCTTCCGGTGTTATCCATTCCTCGTTCGACGACAGCTTCATGCCAGCCTCGGCGGAGTCAACACGCGTAATGCGTGCCAGTTGCTCGATCAGCCATCCCGGCGCCTTGGCCGTAAAGCGGACTACCGACAGCAGGCTCTGATCCTTGACCTCGGGCGCCGACACGCGATCGGCCACGATGAAATGTGCATACTTTTCCTTTTCGCCGATGCGAAAAGCGGCGGCTGCATCGCGTGCATGTTCCAGCAGGATGACCGAGGTATAGCCGCGCAGCATGCCTTCCACCGCGCCTTGCCAGCGCGCATCGGTGACCTCGACGATATCGGGCAGGATGGTGTGCGCAATGTTGGCTTCGCTCAATGCGCGCCGCATGATGCGCACGTTTTCCGGATCGGGCAGGGCGGCCTTGCTTTCCAGGGCGGCGATCGCGGAGCGTTCCGCCGCGATACGTGCGGCCAGGTCGTCGCGCGACTGGCGTTGCCGTATGTATTCGGCTTCCTTTTGCTCCAGTTCGGCAGCGACGTCGGCGATATCCGCGCCGGCATCGGCTGCCAGCTTCTGCAAACGGGTTTTCTGTTCCAGCAGGCTTTCCAGAGGTTTGAGTTTGCCGTTGATTTCGCCGAGGCGTTTTTCGAGTACCGACTTTTCTTCCTCCAAAGTGGTCTCATGCTGATGCGCGCTGCTCAGCGCGGCGGCGCGTTCTGCCAGATCTATGCGTTTCTCGGACAACTGTGCATCCTGTGCGGCCAGCGTAGTCCGCGATTCACGCAAGACGACGCTGGTGGCCTTGGCTTTCTCGCGGATCTCGTGGTACTGCAGCGTCGGCAGCACTTCTTCCTGCAGGTCGCGCTGCTCCTTGTTCAGGCCTTCCCACTGGTGATAATTGGCCGCACGAAGGCGCAGTCGTTCCTGGTTGGTCTGCGCCGATTCGAGTTCGGCTTCGAAACGCTGCAGTTCGGTTTCGGTGTCACGCTGATGCCGCTTCGCTTCGTCGTAGGCATCCAGCACTTCCTTGTCGCCAAAGACCTGGAATACCAGGTCCAGCAATTGCCGGGGCGCGTATTCGCAGAGCTTGTCGGTTTCGCCTTGCTCCAGCGCCAGCACTTTTGCCATGGCTGGCGACAGGCCCGCATTGGCCAGGCGCTTGCGGTAGCTTTCCAGGCCCAGCCAGTCCGTCGCATCCTGGACTTCCTCGATCTGGACCGCGCCGGCGCGCATCAGATATTGACGCTTCCAGTCGCCGCCGTTTTTCTGGATCTGGCAAAACAGCGTCACTTCATCTTCGCTGAAGAAGCCCGATGCGCGAAACGGACGGTTGGAAAGCTGCCGGCCGGTTGCGCGATTGTCGACCACTGCACGCAGCCACGATGTCTGCTGACCGGCATGGCGCGCATAGTGTTTGTAAGAACGCCCCATCGAGCAGTCGAGGCCGAACAGTGTGCGTAATGCATCGAGCAGGGTAGTCTTGCCCGAGCCGTTTTGTCCGGCAATGGTGATGATCTTTGCATCCAGCGGAATGTTCTTGACGCGTTGCCAGTAGTCCCAATGGACCATTTCCAGCGATTTGATATGAAACATGCGTATCCTGTTACTTATTGTTCGGGGTGCGCGGCGGCGGGCGATGATGCCGGATCGCGGTCCTGCGGTTCAGGCTGCGGGAAGTGGATGATGGCGGCTTCTTTCGGCGGCGGACGATGAAAGATATCGGCCAGTGCGCCATTGATGATGCGGTCCTTGAGAGTATCCGTATCCATCATCAGGTCGAGCAGCGGACCTTCGACGATCATGTCGCCGCGTCGCTCGATGAAGCCCAGCTTGTTGAGCTGACCGAGGTTGATATCCATGCGCGTCTTCTTGCCAAGCTTGTCGCCAAAATCCGCAAGCAGCGCCTTGTAGGAAATCCCCATCGATGCATCTTCCGCACGCGGCATGGGCTTGTCCTTGCCGAACATGTCTTCCTGGTTTTCCAAGGCATTCTGGTGCGCTTCCTGCCGCTCGCGCTTGGGCAGGATGATCATCGCCCACAGCACGACGAGGAGGGCGACGCCGTCGCGCGCAAGCCCCATGTTGTTGTTCTGCCAGACTTCGCGTGAACCAAAGATTTTCGGCTCGATCTCGCGGGCTAGCGCCAGCGTGACGTTGTCTGCGTAGACGTTATCGAGAAACTTGAGGCCGCATGCCGCAAGGCGTGTATCGATATCAAGGCGAAATACTTCATCGGTCAGCGCACGCTTGACCAGCTTGTTTTCACGCGACAGGGTCTGATGCGTCATCAGTTGCGCGATCAGGATTTGTGCATCGTCAGTCATGCTTGGTGTCCGGTGTCAGTTCTTGTGGTTCTTGCTTGTCTTGTTCGAGTGCTTTTGCTGTCAGCGTCGCGTTGGAGATGGCTGCAACATGCGGATCTTTCAGCTTGATCATGCCGTCCTGCGGCGCAAACTCCAGCGGTAGTCGCGCCATGGTCGCGGTGCCGCCCTGCAGTGCGGCTTCGCTTTCATCGCCGAGCAGCGGCAGCAGCGAAGCGCGATACGAGGCGACGGCAAAGTTCGCCGGCAGCAAGGTGTCATGGACCTTGGTCGAGGCGTCGGCCGACGTGGCGAAGCTGCTGAGCCGGTTGAGCCAGGACTCCAGTTCGATTGGCGTGGTGCTGGCTTCGCTTTGCATGACCGTGGCATTTTCGCCTGCAGGCAGTTCCGCGACCGGCGCTGCATTCTTGTCGGCGAACAGTTCTGCTTCGGCGACGTCGATCATTTCGGAGGGCGTGATAAACATCGGCGTCACTGGCAAGGCAATCGCGTCGCGGGCGAGGCCCGCAAGGTCTTCATGCGCCATCAGCCAGGTCTTGATGTCGGTGGTCGACAGACCGGACTGGCCCAGATGCACGCGCTGGCGTTCGATCTGGTTGAGTGCGCGGGAGAACATCCCTTGCATATTGAGCAGGGCGCTCTGCGCGCGGCCAATTGCCTGCGCCGCCCTATGGGTCGCCGCGTTCGCGTTCGGGTCGTTGGTGATTGCGTTGAGGACCTGCGAACCCTTTTCCACCCAGTCGCAAGCGGTGTTCCATTTTTCCTGCGCCGCGCGCAGCCGGAACTCGGAACCGGAAGCAATCGCATCGCGAAATTCCTCGGTCAGGTCGACCAGGCGACCCAACAGGTGCTGAAGCTGCTCGACCGTGACGCCGCCCACCGCCTGCGAACCCGCTACCTGGGACAGCAGGAAGCCCATATCGCCGTCGCCTTCGTCCTGGGCCAACGCCATCAGGCTGTCGATGGCCGCGAGCACGTTCCGCGCAAGCGGCGTGATCCGGTAGACACCCTGCGGCGCATCCCAGGACAGAAGCTGGTGCGAGCGCAGGCGGTACAGCACGGTTTCCAGGCTCTCCGGCTCCAGGTAACCCAGCCGGGTATTGATATCGGCACGTGTCAGGGTTGGCGCCGCCGCATCGGACGCCAGTTCCTGCAAGACCAGAAGTCGGACCAGTACCGCATCCGAGCCGCCATAGAACAAGGCGGTGAAGGCAGTCAGTAGCGGCTGGGCGCGCCTGAGTCGGTGGACCTGTTCTATGTCGTCAGGGGAGATGTCCGGCCTGAAGTAGGCGTTGAGAGAAGTCTGCTGCTCCTCATCCGGCACGGTGGCCGCATTCGGTGAAAAATTCTGCATCCCGTTATTTTAAGGCACCCCGGCTGCCCGGCAGAAACAAATGGCCGCAGACTCTGTAACAGTGTGAAAAAGCCTCATGCTATGCTTGCAAGAATGTTGTCCAGATGGAATTTACGGTAGCTTTAATTGGTATTACACGTTACCAGCGGAGGAATCATATGCCAGTCATCGTCATCGCCAATCCCAAGGGAGGCGTCGGCAAAAGTACGATTGCAACCAATCTGGCTGGTTTTTTTGCCAAGCAGGGGCAGAAGGTCATGCTCGGTGATGTGGATGTCCAGCAGAGTTCCCGCGCCTGGCTGGCTTTACGACCGGGAAGCCTGCCCCGGATCGTTCCCTGGGATGTCGCGAATGGCCAGGTCGCCAGACCGCCCAAGGGGACTACTCATATCGTGCTGGACACACCGGCAGGCCTTGCCGGAAGCCGATTGGACGAAATCATGCGGCTGGCGGACAAGGTCGTTGTTCCGCTGCAGCCGTCAATGTTTGACATCCTGGCGACGCAGGACTTCTTGCAGCGTCTTTCCGGCCCTGCGGGTAAGCAAAAAGTAGGTGTGGTCGGTATGCGCGTCAACGTACGTACCCGGGCCGCTGACCAATTGGCCCACTATGTTCAGGGACTTGGTCTGCCGGTGCTTGGCTACCTCCGCGACACCCAGAACTATGTGCAACTGGCAGCCCACGGCGCGACCTTGTGGGATGTGGCGCCATCCCGGGTTGAGCGGGACCTTGAGCAATGGCAGCAACTGGTTGCATGGGTGGGGCAGTAGCAGGAATACCTGCTGATGCCTTGACCGGATGTCATACGGATAGAACCAGTCACCTCGCGAGGTTCAACGCCGGGTATTTTCGTCACCGGCCGCACCGGACTCGCTGGTTGCCGCCTGTGATGCGCCGGAAGCCGATGTGTCGCCGCTGGCAGCGAGGAGACGACCGTTAGCGGTGCGCTGGCCATCCCGGAATTCGCCTTCCCAGACGGCGCCATTTGCCCACGTCAGACGTCCCTGACCGCTGCTTCTGCCTCTGGCCACACTGCCTACATAGACGTCTCCATTGCGAAAACGCGTAACGCCCTGACCATGCGGCAGGCCATCGCGGACATCGCCTTCGTAACGGGTGCCGTCGGCAAAAACCTGGACGCCCCGGCCGTTCGGCACACCATTCCGGATTTGCCCTTCATAACGCGAACCGTCTGAAAACACCAGCACACCGCGCCCGTCCGGCAAGCCGTTCCGGATATCGCCCTCATATCGGTTTCCGTTGGCAAATACCAGAGTGCCCCGGCCATTCGGTTCGTTCCTTGCCCAGTCGCCGTTATAGCGCTGCCCATTGCTCCACACGAACTGTCCTTTTCCTTCCTTGGAACCCTTGACCAGCGTGCCATCGAAGCGATCGCCGTTGTTCCAGACGATCTGTCCCTTGCCGGATACCAGTCCGGTAGACGGATCGGCGGTGAAATCGCCGGTCATGGTCTGGTCCGCATGGCGATAGGTCTTGCGACCGGTAGCGCTTGCAGTGTCGGGAATGCCGGCAGACTCGGTGGCCGGGGAGGTCGATGGTGACGACGATGGTCGTCCCGGGACCGGCGGCTGAGAGGCAGACGACGTTGCAGATGAAGTGGTGCTGCGCTCCGTCCGTGAGGCAACTTGCGTATCTGCCGCCGGAGCCGGCGTGCGCGTTCTGGATTCCGCTGTCGAGGGTGCAGGGGTAGGCGAAGGTAAAGCTTGTGCGTCGGATGCAGCGCTCTTCGATTCGGCAGTCTTTGCGCTGATGCTGCTTGTGCTGCTGGAAGTGCTGCGGTCGGACGCGGGGGAGTCCTGCGCCTTCGACTGCGAACGTTGCGCAGCAGCCAGTTCGGTCTGGGACTTCGCACGCAGGCGGAGTTCGGCAAGCCGTTGCCTCGCTGCGACATGATTGGCACCGGTGGGATAGCGGCTCAGATAGGCTTCATAGGCGGTAATCTGATCGATTGTGCTTGCCACTCGCCATTGTTCGCGTTCCGCGGCAGCAAGACGCTCAGCTTCCTTCGCCTTCGCCTGTTCTTCCTGAGAAGGTTCGGCCGGGACGGCTTTTTCCGGTGTCACCGCAGCTTTCGGGGGCGTTGTCTGCCTCGGTGGAGCGGGTATGGCAGCCTGGGGTGGGATGACCGGCGATTCACCAAAGCGGCCGACGGCGGGAGCGGGGGTTTCCGCTGCCTGACTTGAAGGCGCCGGCGGGGTTTCATTGCTAGCCACAGGAGCGGGAAGCGGGGATCCAAACGGCGGGATCTCGGCTGCTGGTGCCTCGGACGGCGTACTGACAGGGGTGTCGGCTTGTCGTTGGTCGGCTGTGGCGACCGTGGTGCCGCTATTGTTGTCTTCGCTGTCGTCACTGCCGAATAAGTGCCCCCCTCCCACCGCAAGACCGAGCGCCACGCCGGCGACAAGAACGACGCCGGAGGCGATCAGAGCCGACTTGCGGGATTTGGATGCGGCGGGAAACGTATTTTTTTGCTGAGAGGCAGGAAGTCTCCAGTCAGGCTCGGTTTCGGTCTCCGATTTAAGCGTTTTATGTGGGTCGAGTGCGGCGGTTGCGGTGGCTTGTCTTACTTGGGTCTGGGTTGCCAGGGACTCGCGATGGCTGCGTATGGCTTCGCGCCCGTGCGTGGCCCGGCTGGCCGGCGATTCCGATCCCTTGCCCTGCGCATTCAATACCATCCGCATCGCATTGACCGTCTGGATGCGCTGCTCGGGCCGTACAGACAAAGCACTGTCGAGGGCCGCGAGCAGTGCGCCGCTATAGGAGCCTCCGCCGATTTCGCGTGCCGGGCGCAAGGTATCGTTGACAATGCGTTGCATCGCCGGCGGCGGTGCCTTGCAGGCAATCAGATAATAGGCAACGGCGGCGATCGAGTAGATGTCCGTCCACGCACCTTGCTGTGCGCCCGCCATCTCGGGGTACAGTTCGATGGGTGCAAAACCGCGCACCAGTGTGCCGGATTCCCTTCCCAGCGTTTCAGCAATGACCAGTTGCGCGGCATCGATTTCCATCAGCAGCGGAGGGCCGTCTTCCCGAACCAGAATATTGGCAGGAGAAATGTTGCCGTGGCAGGACTGCGCGCGATGGACGGCGTCGACTGCGTTCAGCAAGTGCAGGATTAACGCCCTGATCCATTCTTCGTTGATGGTAATCCTGCGTTCGGCAAATGCCTGTTGCAGCGTCATACCTTCGTATAAGGGCATGACTGCGTATGCGGTATTGTTTGCTTCCCAAAAGCGCCGAATCTGGATCAGCGATGGCGATTGCAGGCGGCTTAGCAACAGCGCCTCGTTGATAAAGCCGCGCAAGCCTGCCTGAAATGGCGCGTAATCTTCTTTGGACTTCGGCCTGAGCGAAAGATCGACATCCCGGGCGGCAATGCCTCTTGGCAAATACTCTCTCAGTGCCATATGGCGGTGCAGGGAGTGATCAAATACCAGGTAAACGATAGACGCCGCACTTTCGCCGATCACGTCGACAATATTGAGCTGCTCTACCCGGGTTCCGGCCGGCAGCGCATAGGACGAGTGCGCTACTCGATGATCGCCATCGATGCGGCTCCGGAGTGGATGGCTAGTGTTTCCGGGTTTAGTGTTGTCATCTGGCATGTTCATTACTTGCAAACTATAAATGGAGCGGATCACCGGTATGGCAAGGATGGCAAGCCGGGATCAGTAGTGCGGGCGGCGCATGGCGATCAAAGGCAAAGTTACCTTGAAGACACGTCACTCTAGAAAGGCGCGCTGAAAGGAGTAAGGCAGGGCGCATCATATGCGACGTTGCTCAGCATAGCCTGCACAGTTTCACGAGTATCGATCTTGGTCAAACAAGCTTGCGTAAAGCTTGATCGACTTCTCCGCTGTATGCTGGCGCAAGAGGACGACGCTACCAATATGCGTCAGCTCAATTCGCCTTGCGATTGCCTGCCTGTAGGTTTGCATGGACTACGCGAACCGCCTGATTGCGTACGTATTCCTATTGCGGAATTTATTGCTGACCTGATTCGCCCGATTACCGTTTCACCCTGACGGCATCGAGTCGTTTGCACAATGCTTCGGTCCCGTCGAGAATGCGGGGGCCGGAGCGGTTGAGCAGTTCGCCATCGATCAGGATGAGGTTGGCGCGTTTGACCGCCGTCATGCCGGGGAAGCGCTTCCAGCCGGCGAGAACGTCGTCCTGTTCGCCGCCGCTGGCAATGATGGCTTCCGGATCCGCCTTGATGACGGCTTCGATGCTTACCGTGGGCGCTATTTGCTTCAGCCCAGAAAACACGTTTTCACCACCGCAGATACGCAGGGCTGACGACACCATGTGTGTGCCATTGAGGGTCATCAGCGGAGTGCGCCAGATTTGGTAAAAGACGCGAACATTGCGACGCTGTTGATAGTTATCCCGAAGGCCTTTTAATCGCTGGCGAAAGTGATCGGCGGCGGCTTGTCCAATGGCGTCGGTACCGGAAAGTCGTGCCAGCTTTTCAAGCGAGGCGGCGATGGCGGCAAAATCGTAGGGTTCACTCTTGTAGACTGTTATGCCGAGTGCTTCCAGTTTCGCAAGCTGTGCGGCGGCATTACCGTTGTTCCAACCCACAACCAGGTCCGGCTTGAGTGCCAGGATGCGCTCCAGGTCGAGCGTGACCCCATTTCCTACCGATGCAATGCGCTTCGCTTCTGGCGGAAAGTCGCTGAATTCAGTAACGCCGACGACCTGCGTGCCTGCGCCGGCGGCAAAAAGCATTTCAGTGGTGTGCGGTGCAAGGCTAACGATGCGGCGTGCAGGGTGGTTGAGCGTAACGGCACGTCCGGCATCATCGGTGACGGACACGGACAC
Organism: Herbaspirillum sp. GCM10030257; assembly: GCF_042666555.1. Taxonomy (NCBI): domain Bacteria; kingdom Pseudomonadati; phylum Pseudomonadota; class Betaproteobacteria; order Burkholderiales; family Oxalobacteraceae; genus Herbaspirillum; species Herbaspirillum sp. GCM10030257. The sequence goes on along the minus strand of NZ_JBHTDH010000003.1, from coordinate 182,041 downwards.
GGACACGGCCGCGTGCGCGGCGTCGGCGGATGCAAGGCATGCGGCGGCCAGCAACAGCGATGATGCATACACAATGGATTTTCGCATTGTCGACATCGCTGGCATGGTCGACCGCCAAGGCCTTGGAGGCCGCGTCACCGTGTTCTCAGATTTCGAGATTGTCGATCAGACGGGTCGCCCCGAGTTTGGCGGCGGCGACAACGACCAGGGGTTCGCCCTTGGCGATATCGCCGGCGGAAGGCGGTTGCAGGTCAGCGCGCTTACGGATGGAAATGTAATCAGGCTTCCAGCCGCGTGCCGCCAGTTTTGCCATCGCTTCGCGTTCCAGCTCGAATACATCGAGATGGCCGCCGCGTACCTCATTCGCTACTTCATTGAGCAGCTGGTACAGCGCAGGCGCTTCAGCGCGTTCTTCTGTCGACAGGTAGCCGTTACGGGAAGACAATGCCAAGCCATCTTCCGCGCGATAGGTATCGGCCGCAATGATTTCGGTCGGCATGGCAAACTGCTTGCACATGTTGCGCACAATCATTAATTGCTGGTAATCCTTCTTGCCGAATACGGCAACGCGTGGCTGTACGCAGGAAAACAACTTAAGCACGACGGTCGTCACGCCAACGAAGAAGCCGGGACGGAATTCGCCTTCGAGAATGTTGCCGAGGTCGTCCGGCGGACGTACGCGATATTCCTGCGGCTCCGGATAGAGGTCCTTTTCGGTCGGCGCAAAAAGCACATATACGCCTTCCTTTTCCAGCTTCTCGACGTCGGCCTGGAAAGTGCGGGGATATTTGTCGAAATCCTCGTTCGGCCCGAACTGAAGGCGGTTGACAAAGATCGATGCGACAACCGGATCGCCATGCTTGCGTGCGAGGCGCATCAGCGACAGATGACCTTCATGCAGGTTGCCCATGGTGGGCACAAAGGCAGTACGCAACTGCCCGCGCAACTGGTCACGCAATTCATCGATGGAAGAAATGATTTTCATGGTTCACCGAATTAGGGGAAATAGGTTTTACGCTGAGCGTTTCAACAATGGAGCTGAACGCGCTCGTTCAGAATGATGGGTGTCGTTGCCAAAAAACTCAGCTCGGAGAATAAGCCAGGCGCACGTAGATTGGTGCAAACGCTTCAGCCTGAGTGATTTCGATCAAGGTTTCCTTGGCAAGCTCGAGCAGCGCGATGAAATTCACGATAACGACCGGGACACCTCGCGATGGATCGAACAGGTCTGCGAACTCGACAAATCTCGCCGACTGCAAGCGGCGCAGGATGCCGGTCATGTGTTCGCGTACCGACAGTTCTTCGCGGCTGATCGTATGGTGCGCCGTCAGCTTGGCGCGCTTGAGGATATCTGCCCAGACGGCCTGCAGCTCGCTCATGTTGACATCCGGCCAGCGTGTGACAACGCTTTGCTCGATATGGATTTGTGCGCGAACATAATCGCGGCCTAACTGCGGCAGGGTATCGAGCTGTTGCGCAGCAAGCTTCATTTGTTCGTACTCGAGCAGGCGGCGCACCAGTTCGGCGCGCGGATCTTCCGCTTCCTCGCCGGTGTCGGCTTTCTTGACTGGCAGCAGCATGCGCGACTTGATCTCGATGAGCATCGCAGCCATCAGCAGGTATTCTGCGGCGAGTTCGAGATTGCGCACACGAATCTGATCGACATAGTCCAGGTACTGGCGTGTGACCTGCGCCATCGGAATGTCGAGGATATTGAAGTTCTGCTTGCGGATCAGATACAGCAGGAGGTCGAGCGGTCCCTGGAAGGCTTCAAGGAATACCTCGAGCGCATCCGGTGGAATGTAGAGGTCTGACGGCAGCTTGAACAGCGGCTCGCCGTAGAGTTTGGCGTAGGCCATGCCATCAATCACGTTTGGCGTCGTATCCGGCTGCCCGGCCAGCGCCAGTTCAGGCGCATCAGCCGGCAAATGCGCTAGCAGCGCGTCCTGCTCGGTCGACATCAGAACTTGTTCTGGTAGACGTAAGGCTGTTGCTTGATGCGCGATTCCTCGGCGCGCTTGCTCGCGTCCAGGTCGATAGGCGCCTTATCCCAGAAAATGGCGCGGCCAGCCCGCTGTTTTTGCTCCAGCTCGGGATCCTTCTGTTTCAGTTCTTTCAGAAACTTGGTGAAGTCTGACTCGTATTGCGAGAATTTCATGGTGTTTGCGTATCAGGTCACAAGAAAATTGCTGCCGCTATTCTACCTTGTCTTGCACGCAAAACCTTTACTTTGGCAAGGATATGCGGCGCAGCGACAGGATAGGCGGTGATTGTTGTTACTACGGCAACCTGCTTAGTCACGAAGTATCCGGCGCATCACTGTCGGTGCCGGCTCAAGCGGGTTGACGTGGGTGTACTCCAGTTCCGGCGCGAGCTCGAAACCATAGGCCGCGTAGAGATCGAGCAACCTGACCTGGTCCGACCTTACCCCGAGACGAAGTTCGCAAATGTCGGATGCCTGCGCCTGGTGGATAACTGCTTCGAGCAGATGTTGCGACAAATGTTCACCCCGGTGCTGCGGCACCACGCCCATTCGCATGATTTCCCAGACATCGGAGTCGGATTCCAGCGGAACCCAGCGCACAGAGCCAATCGGCTGCTCATCGCGCAGGAGAATGAATCCGCCGCCGTGCTGCAAATCCTGACGGACGCGTACAGCCGTTTCGCGGTGTCCGCTGGAGGTTACTGCTACCTTGCCAGCCCATGCCGCCCGTGTCAGGTCGGCAATGAGCTGGACATCGTCGAGCGTAGCTTCACGCACAAGGATATTCATAGGCAAGGCATCCATCCAAAAAAGAATGCAGACCACATAACAGGCCGCATGGCAAACGTCCCTCGGCCTTAGCGCACCCGCATGCCAGGTTCGGCACCCGGCCACGGATTGAGGACATAGATCCCCGCATTGCTCTTTTCATCTGCGGCCGATGCTGCCAGTACCATGCCTTCAGAAATGCCGAACTTCATCTTGCGCGGGGCAAGATTGGCCACCATGACAGTCAGCTTGCCGACCAGATCTTCCGGTTTATAAGCGGACTTGATGCCTGAAAAAACATTGCGCATACGGCCTTCACCTACATCGAGAGTCAGGCGCAGTAATTTGTCCGAACCTTCGACGTGTTCACAATTGACGATTTTGGCGATCCGCAGGTCGATCTTGCCAAAGTCGTCAATTTTAATCTCCGGAGCGATCGCTTCGATCGCTCCGCCGTTCTCACCTTCCCCCTCTGAGGGGGAAGGCCGGGATGGGGGTGCGGAGGCCGAGTTGCTATCTGCGGCAGCGCCTTTCGAAGTAATTGCCGCCTGCTCCGGCAACTCAAACAAGGCATCTAGCATTTTCGGATCGACACGCTGCATCAGATGCTCGAAGGTGGCGATCGCCGACGGCGCATTCTGCAAATCCGCCCAGGTAAGTGCACGCTCGATACCGAACAGCGTTGAAACCTTGCGTGACGTGGCTGGAAGAATCGGGGCAAGATAGACCGACAGGTTGAAGAATGCGCGCAGCAGGTTACTGCATACTTCCTGCAATTCCTGGTTGTTGGCGGCGTCCTTCGCCAGTTCCCACGGTTTCTTGGTGTCGACGTACTGATTGACTTCATCGGCCAGGCCCATGACCAGGCGGATGGCCTTGCCATATTCACGCGCTTCGAAAGCTTCGCGGATTGCGGGTTCGTCATCGGCGAAGCGCGGACTCCAGGTCACCGTCGGGCTCAGCTCGCCGCCAAACCGTTTGGTAATGAAGCCCGCGGCGCGGCTGGCGATATTGACATACTTGCCGATCAAATCCGAATTGACACGGGCTACGAAGTCTTCCGGGTTGAAATCGACGTCTTCCACCTTGGCATTCAGTTTGGCGGCAATGTAGTAGCGCAGCCACTCCGGATTCATGCCGATGTCGAGGTAACGCAGGGGCGAAATGCCGGTGCCACGCGATTTCGACATTTTCTCGCCGCTGACCGTAATGAAGCCGTGAACGAAGACATTCGTCGGCACCTTCAGGCCGGAAAACTTGAGCATCGCCGGCCAGAACAGCGTGTGGAAATAAATGATGTCCTTACCGATGAAGTGATACTGCTCGGTAGTCGGGTCATTCATGAAGGCGTTGTAATCGCGGCCTGTCTTGTCGAAGTAGTTTTTCAGCGAAGCGAGGTAGCCGACCGGCGCATCCAGCCAGACATAGAAATATTTGCCCGGCGCGTCCGGAATCTCGATGCCGAAGTAAGGAGCATCGCGGCTGATATCCCAGTCACCCAGTCCTTCGTCGCCTTCCAGCCATTCCTTGGCCTTGTTGACGACTTCGGGTTGCAGGCGGCCGGGCTCCTGGGTCCATTCGCGGAGGAAACTTACGCACTTGGGATCGGATAGCTGGAAGAAGTAGTGCTCGGACGATTTCAGGACCGGTGTGGCGCCGGACAGGGTCGAATAAGGGTTGACCAGATCGGTTGGCGCATACACGGCGCTGCAGACTTCGCAGGAATCGCCATACTGATCCTTGGCGCCGCATTTCGGGCACTCGCCCTTGATGTAGCGGTCCGGCAAAAACATGTTTTTAACCGGATCGAAAAACTGTTCGATGGTCTTGGTTGTAATCAGCTTGGCATTGTCTCGCAGGCGTCGATAGATATCCTGCGACAACGCATGGTTTTCAGGCGCATCGGTCGAGTGCCAGTTGTCGAAACTGATGTGGAAGCCATCCAGATACTGCTTGCGGCCGGCGGCGATCTTGGCGACAAACTCCTGCGGTGTTACGCCTGCTTTTTCCGCGGCGATCATGATCGGTGCGCCATGGGCATCGTCGGCACCGACAAAATGCACCTCGTTGCCTTGCATGCGCTGAAACCGCACCCAGATGTCGGCCTGGATATATTCCATGATATGGCCAATATGGAATGCGCCGTTGGCATACGGCAGGGCGGTCGTGACAAACAGCTTGCGGGACGGTGTGGTGCTCATTTGGCAATGCTTATTGAAAGAGGAAAACTGCCATTTTAGCAGTGCAGGGCCGCTTGACGCTGCATTGGCTGCAAAGGCGCGCCTTGCAGGAACAAAGAGTGGATTGGAACCCTGTTGTCGACAGGGTAAAATAGCGTATCTTTCATTCATCACGGCTTTGGCGTCCCAAGGCCGTTTTTATTTGCCATGACCGTCCGCACCCGTTTTGCTCCCAGCCCGACTGGCTACCTCCACCTTGGTGGCGCGCGCACAGCGCTGTTTTCCTGGGCTTACGCCCGTCACTTCGGCGGCACCTTCATCCTTCGCATCGAAGACACCGACCTGGAACGTTCGACACCGGAAGCTGTGCAGGCGATTCTGGACGGCATGAACTGGCTGGGGCTGCATCATGACGAAGGCCCGTTCTACCAGATGAAGCGCATGGACCGCTATCGTGAAGTGGTGGCCCAGATGCTCGAAGCGGGCACTGCCTATTATTGCTATTGCACGCCTGAAGAAGTGGAAGCCATGCGCGAGCGTCAGCGCGCGGTGGGCGATAAGCCGCGCTACGACGGCACTTGGCGGCCTGAGCCGGGCAAGGCCTTGCCTGCCGTGCCTGAGGGGCGTAAGCCGGTGGTGCGGTTCAAGAATCCGCTTGATGGCGATGTTAGCTGGAATGATGTGGTCAAAGGCCAGATCACCATCTCCAACCGCGAGCTGGATGATCTGGTCATCGCCCGCCCGGATGGCACGCCCACCTACAATTTCTGCGTGGCCGTCGATGACTGGGACATGAAAATCACCCATGTCATTCGCGGTGACGACCATGTGAACAACACCCCGCGCCAGATCAATATCCTGCGCGCGCTCGGTGCGCCCTTGCCGGAGTACGGTCATGTACCGATGATCCTCGGTGCCGACGGTGAAAAGCTGTCCAAGCGCCACGGTGCAGTCAGCGTGATGGAATATCCTGCACAGGGATTCCTGCCGGAGGCCATGTTGAACTATCTTGCGCGCCTCGGCTGGAGTCACGGCGACGAAGAGATTTTTACGATGGAGCAGTTCCGCGAGTGGTTCGACCTGGATCACCTGTCCAAGTCGCCGGCCCAGTTCAATCCGGAAAAACTGGCGTGGCTGAACAACCACTACATCAAGCAGGCTGACAACGCTCGGCTGGAAACGCTGGTGCGTCCGCTGATGGAAAAAGACGGTGCGCAATTTGCCGGTGCGCCCGATCTCCAAGCGGTGATTGCCTTGATGAAAGAGCGTGCCAATACTATTAACGAACTTGCCGACGCTGCGATGCTGTTTTATCGGCAACCTGCGCCGGACGCGGGCTTGGTTGCACAGCATGTGACGGACGCCGTCAAGCCCGCCCTCAGCCAGTTCGCCGAGCAGTGCAACACTATCGATTGGAACAAGGCTGCGATTTCCGCTGCAATGAAGGAAGTGTTGGCAGCACATAAACTTAAAATGCCCCAACTTGCGATGCCATTGCGATTGTTTATTACTGGCCAGTTGCAGACCCCCGGGATTGACGCCGTCCTTGAACTGTTTGGCCGCGACGTAGTTCTTGCACGCCTCAAGCAATTTTCCGCCTGAGGATTTTGGCTAATTTATCGCTTTCTTTGCCAAAGGGATTTACACCTGAGAAAAAACTTTGCTATACTCTCGTTTCTTCGCAAGGGGGGGTATAGCTCAGCTGGGAGAGCGCTTGCATGGCATGCAAGAGGTCAGCGGTTCGATCCCGCTTACCTCCACCAGCAGAAGATTGCGACAAAAGAAGAAGTATAATAGGCTGCAGTATCGACAGGTCACTGTCCCCATCGTCTAGAGGCCTAGGACATCACCCTTTCACGGTGAGTACCGGGGTTCGAATCCCCGTGGGGACGCCACTCAAAACGCCACGCATATGCGTGGCGTTTTTCTTTTCAGAGATACTTGTACTTGTTTCAGTTTGACCTGCGCTTCGGTACCATTCTGCCGGAGAATTTCCGTCGCAAAAATGTTGCACGGGTCTCCAGGTAATTGCGCTGCTTGTCATGCCGACTAGCCACATCATCAATATGGTTCTCAAAGAAAGTCAGGTAACAACCCTCGCCCTGTTCTGCAAAGTCGTTGATAACTTTGGCGATATCGGTATTTGCTGGCGCCTGGCAAGACAACTGCAACAGGAGCACGGTATCCACGTTAGCTTATGGGTAGACGATCTGAACAGCTTTCAGAAGATTTGTCCCGAGGTTCTCCTCCACGCTGACATCCAGCAGATTGGCGATGTGACGGTACATCATTGGCGTACGCAAGACGGGCAATTTTCTCCTGCCGAGATCGCTGATATTGTCATCGAGTTTTTTGGCTGTGATATTCCGCCAGGGTACATTGCCGCGATGGCGGAACGTACACCGCAACCGGTATGGATCAACCTTGAGGGCTTGACTGCCGAGCAATGGGTGGAGGGATGCCATACCTTGCCTTCGTCGCACCCACGTTTGCCCTTGACCAAGTACTTTTTCTTCCCGGGCTTTACAGACAAAACAGGCGGGTTGCTGCATGAGTCTTCATTGGAGGAACAGCGTCGGCAATTTCAAGCCGACCCGGCAGCCATGGCGAATTTTCTTGGCCGGTTCGGCATGCCAGCGGACGAAATGACAGCCTTGAAAGTATCCCTGTTTTGTTATCCACATGCGCCTGTCTCGGCATTGTTTGATGCATGGAAGGACAACGCCCAACCAGTCGTGTGCCTGGTGCCCGAAGGGGTGGCGACCGAAGCAGTGCGCGCTTTTCTGGGTGCTGAGCCAAGAGCTGGCGCTGCGGGGACAAACGGTGCGCTTACGGTAAATGTCATACCCTTCGTTCCGCAATCTGACTATGACAAACTGCTATGGGCGTGTGATCTCAATTTTGTGCGCGGCGAAGACTCCTTTGTGCGTGCGCAGTGGGCCGGCAAGCCATTCATCTGGCATATCTATCCACAGGATGAGAACCTGCATCACAAGAAATTGCGGGCATTTCTGGAGCGGTATTCGGCTGGCATTGATAGCCTGTCTGATCTTTCTCTGGCATGGAACAAGGTCCAGCCTGCCGATGGGCAAGAGAAGGTTGACTGGCGCGCACTTTGGCAAGCGTTTGACGCCGACATGCCAGAAATCGTTTTGCATTGCGAACAATGGCAACAACAAATGCTGGGCAACGGCGACCTGACTTTCAACTTGCTGAAGTTTGTCCGCTCACTTGAGTCGGCCGGTGCTGAAAAGAAGGTATAATGCGCGGTTAATCTACAGCGTTTGTTTTGAATCAAACCTAAGCTGAAGGCGCCGTTGGCCAAGAGGCTGCAGATGCTTTTTATGCAACTTATTTTTTACGTACATTCCTTATGAAACCTGCAAAAGAAATTCGTGTTGGCAACATCATCATGGTTGACGGCAAGCCTTTTATCGTCTTGCGTTCCGATGTGAACGGTTCAAGCCGCACGGGCTTCACTTACAAATGGAAGATGAAAAATCTTCTGACCAATTCCCCTCTTGAAAACGTATTCCGCGGCGACGACAAGTTCGACGTTGTGGTTCTCGACAAGAAGCCAGTGACTTTCTCGTACTTCGCGGATCCACTGTATGTCTTCATGGACGAAGAGTACAACCAGTATGAAATCGAAGAAGAAAACCTCGGCGATGCGCTGCACTACCTGAAAGACGGCATGGAATGCGAAGCGGTTTTCTATGACGGCAAAGCGATTTCCGTTGAACTGCCGACCACCATTGCACGTGAAGTCGTATACTCGGAACCTGCCGTCAAGGGCAATACTTCAGGCAACGTCCTGAAAGATGCACAAATTGAAAACGCCATCGACGCACATCGTCACGTTGTGCAAGTGCCTCTGTTCGTCAGCCAGGGCGATGTGATCGAAATCGATACGCGTACCAACGAATATAAGCGCGTGGTCCGTAACTAAATCAGGTCGACTTGAGCGTTCCATGATCGCTTGATTGTTTCGGCTATGAGAAAAACCGCAGAGAAGTCTGCGGTTTTTTTTCGTCTTCTTGCGGACGCCGTGGCGACATTGGAGACATTGTGGTGACGTTTTGGCGTATGCCTGCCACGACTTTGCATTTATGGTATTGCACGGTATAAACTGTTGCTGGTTATTTTTTACTCTCAAAGAAAGCCATGCCCATGATGCGACTGATTCCGCTTGCCTTCCTGACGATGTCTGCCTTGCTGGCCGGTTGCTCATCAATGTCCGGACTGTCTGGCGATGAGGCGGCAAGCGCTTCTGCATCGACAGCGCCCGTTTCCCGGCAAGCAGCAAGAGCTGCTGCGAACGTCGTGCAAATTCAGGATGACGCCGGTAGCGTCGCGGTGCAGAAAGTGGAATATCGGCCAGGCGTATCCTCGGCATCGGTAGAGCGGTTGGCAAGGAGGTTCGGCTGCGAGGGCGCCAATGGAGCAGGTCTCGTCACCGAAAAGGGTCCGGTCGAGGTGTATCGCATGCGGTGCGAGAACGGTACAAGCTTTCTTGCGCAATGCGAGCTGCGGCAGTGCAGGCCGATGCGCTGATTTCAACTTATCAGGCTCCATCATGTAAAAAGCCCTTTGTAAAAACAAAGGGCTTTTTTATGCGAGGTAGCTAAAGGAGGGCAGCGTTACACGCAATGCTTTCATTCCTTTGGCCACCGCCGCTTTGGCTTAGTCGTCGTTGGCAACTTGCAGAATCAACTTGCCAAAGTTCTTGCCTTCAAACAGCATCAACAGAGTTTCGGGAAACTTTTCAAGACCCTGGACGATGTCTTCGCGTGTCTTGAAGGTGCCTTCCTTCATCCACTTGGCCATTTCAGCCGCGGCGAGATGATAGCGGTCCGCATAGTCGAATACCACGATGCCTTCCATGCGCGCACGGTTGACCAGCAACGACAGGTAATTTGCAGGGCCCTGGACTGGCGTAGTGTTGTTGTACTGTGAGATCGCACCGCAAATGATGATTCGCGCCTTCATGGCCAGTTTTGCGAGGACATGGTCGAGGATTTCGCCGCCGACGTTGTCGAAATAAATGTCCACACCTTTCGGGCAGTGGGTCTTCAGGCCTTCACGGACCGACTCGTTCTTGTAATCGATGCAGGCATCGAATCCGAGTTCGTTAACCACGAAGTCACACTTGTCCTTGCCACCCGCAATGCCAACGACACGGCAGCCTTTGTGTTTGGCGATCTGGCCGACGGTCTGGCCGACCGCGCCTGCGGCGCCCGACACGACCACCGTTTCACCCGGCTTGGGCTGACCAACGTCCAGCAGGCCGAAGTACGCAGTCATTCCCGGCATACCTAAGGCGTTCAGGTATTTGGGCAAGGGCGCCATTTTAGGATCGACTTTGTAGAAAGCGCCAGCCTTGTCTTCGGCCGCGCCGACCCAATACTGTTGCACGCCGATGGTGCCGGATACGTAATCGCCCACTGCGAATTTCGGGGATTTCGATGCCACGACCCTGCCGATGCCGCCAGCGCGCATCACTTCGTCAATAGCGACCGGGCGAATATAGGACTTCCCTTCATTCATCCAGCCGCGCATGGCGGGATCGAGTGAAAGATACAGCGCCTTGACGGCGATCTCGCCATCAGCCAGTTCACGGACCGGATCCGAAGCGAACTTCCAGTCAGTCGGTTTGGGCATGCCGACAGGGCGGGCGGCAAGGCGAATTTGTTGATTGGTTAGGGTGGATGTGGTCATCTTTGTCTCCTATTTGGCGGGGTGTGAGGCACTATACAACAATATGAACGGTCGTGCTTTTTTATAAAGTGTAACAGACGAAAATCCTTTTGAACTTTCCTTAGGGCATGCGGACAAAGTGAGAAGCCGCAACATTGCTGCGGCTCAAGAAGTGGGGAGGTGGAGTCAAGAGCTCGTTTTCCTGCAGCGCAACCGCAAGTTCAGTGTTGCCTAGTTTTTGATGTAACGGAATGCTGATGCGTTCGATGACATTGCAACCGTTACGTTCTAACCATACAGATTTTTTAGGAGTTCACATGCTTCGTTCCGAAACACTCTTTGGCAAGCGCGATGCCAACACACCAAACTCTCCTCTCAATACAGCCAGCGGCATCGTACCGACCGGCACATCGAGCATCAACAAAACCATCACCACTTCCGTCGGCAGTTCCAATTCCACCACCAGCAACGTTACGACCAACATGGACACAACTTCCAGCACCAACGAAGGCGGCAGCAAATTGATCGTCGGCCCGAATATCAAGCTCAAAGGCGTTGAAATCACCGATTGCGACACGCTCGTCGTCGAAGGCCGTGTTGAAGCCACTATCGATTCACGCGTGATCCAGATCGCTGAGCGCGGTGCCTTCAAGGGCTCCGCTGAAATCGACATCGCTGAAATCCATGGCGAATTCGACGGCGACCTGACAGTCCGCCAGAAGCTGGTTATTTACTCGACTGGCAAGGTTACCGGCAAGGTCCGTTACGGCAAGGTAGTGATCGAAGAAGGCGGTCAGCTGGCTGGTGACATCCAGGTTGGCACAGCAAGCGCAGCAAAGAATCTGTCGGTTGCCAAGGTTGGCTAAGGTAATACGCGGTTAAGTAGTCGCAATTCTGACGCCGTTAAAAAGCATTTCAGGAATCATAAAAAGGGATCACGCCAACGCTTGGAGTAACCGCACTGGCGTCCCAACACTTCCGCTTTGCAGCCGCGCGCCTTGCGCGACATATCGGCTGTACCTGAGGTAGCGAAGTCCCGAGGGGTTTCGGACAACCCGGATCACGCATCGCGTATCCGGGTTTTTCTTTTCCCGTCGCTTATTGCAGGGATCGGCCAGTTTGCCTGCATAACCTACCTGACCTGCTCGCAACCCGGCGAGGCATGCGACAATAGCGGACTTTGGTTTGCCGCATTATCAAAAACATCATCATGACGCATCCGGAATACATTCTTACCTTATCCTGCCCCGACCATCGGGGCATTGTGCACCGCGTATCAGGCTTCCTGGCCGAACACGGCTGCAACATCATCGACTCTGCGCAATTTGGCGATGCGCAGTCGCAGTTGTTCTTCATGCGCGTACATTTTGCCGCCGAGGACGCGTCGGTCAGTGATGCCACGCTGCGCGCGGACTTCGCCGCGATTGCCGACGAGCTGAATATGAATGCGCAGTTGCACGATGCGGGTAAGAAGCCGCGCATGATGCTGATGGTGTCAAAAATCGGCCATTGTCTGAACGACTTGCTGTTCCGTTACAAGAGCGGTCTGCTGCCGGTCGAGATTCCGGCAATCGTCTCGAACCACACCGATTTCTATCAGCTGTCGGCAAGCTATAACATTCCATTCCATCATTTGCCGCTGGCAACCGGCGCATCGCCTGAAGCCAAGCGTGCGCAGGAAGAGCGAGTACTGGAAATTGTCAAAGCCAATGACATCGATCTCGTCGTGCTGGCCCGTTACATGCAAATTCTTTCACCTGAAATGTGCGCTGCACTCAAGGGGAAGGCAATCAACATTCATCACTCCTTCCTGCCCAGTTTCAAGGGCGCGAAACCGTATTACCAGGCGCATGAACGCGGTGTAAAGCTGATCGGTGCGACCGCGCATTTCGTCACCAGCGACCTGGACGAAGGTCCTATCATCGAGCAGGATGTAGAGCGGGTTGACCATTCGATGGGGCCGGATACGCTGACAGCAATCGGGCGCGACGTTGAATGTGTGGTGCTGGCCCGTGCCGTGAAGTGCTTTGTCGAACACCGTATTCTTCTCAATGGCCACAAGACAGTGGTATTCAAGTAAGAATGCTGGAACGAGATGCGCCGACCATTGAGGTTAGGCGCCAGGCTTCTACGCTGCATTTCTGAATACAAAAACGCATTGCTGTGCCTGCACAGCAATGCGTTTTTCGTTTTACTCTGACGAGTGCTACTGAAGCTAGGTCAGGATGCGTTTGAGCCATGCGCTGACGTCGTCGATTTCTTCAGCGCATACCGAATGCGGCATATTATAGGAATGCCATTCAACGTTGTAACCAAGGGACTGCAGGATGTCGCGCGACTTTTCTGCACGGTCGATTGGGATCACCGGGTCGCCGCGGCCATGCACAAGGAAAATGGGTGTGTCGTGGTTGGCGCTGTGGCGTTCGTCGGGAACGACGGCATGCAATGGCAGGTAACCGGACAAACAAAGCAGCCCGGCGAGTTTTTCAGGATACCGCAATCCAGTCTGCAAGGTCATTGCGCATCCTTGCGAAAAGCCGGCGAGAACGATTTTGTCGGCCGGAATGCCGCGTGCTTTTTCCTGAGCGATCAGTTGTTCGACCATCGCCTGGGATTTCCGCAGGCCGGCCTCATCTTCGCGTTTGGCCAGATCGGTACCGAGAATGTCGTACCAGGCGCGCATCACATAGCCATTATTGATAGTCACTGGCATGGTCGGCGCATGCGGAAAAACGAAGCGGATGCTCGGGCATCCGCTAAGGTTGAGTTCGCCCACGATAGGCACGAAGTCATTGCCGTCAGCACCCAATCCATGCAGCCAGATAACAGACGCGGTCGGGTTGGGCGCGGTTTCGATCTCGATGGTCTCCAGCGAGTTTGTGCTCATGAGTTTCCTTGTTTCAAGCAGGCCTGCCCAGATGGGGCAAGGTGCTCATTTCTGGCGAATGGCCGACTTGGGACGGAATGCCTTGCAGACTGCTTCATTGGTCTCGATATACGGTCCACCGATCAAATCGATGCAATATGGCACCGCAGCGAAAATACCGGAAACAATCTGCTTGCCGTCGGCATCCTTCAAGCCTTCCAGGGTTTCCTTGATCGACTTCGGCTGACCGGGAAGGTTCATGATCAGGGCCGCATGATCATCCGTCTCGCGAATCACGGCCACTTGCCGCGACAGGATGGCCGTCGGTACGAACTTAAGGCTGATCTGGCGCATCTGTTCGCCAAAGCCCGGCATTTCCTTCGTGCCTACCGCTAGTGTCGCTTCGGGCGTTACGTCACGCCGCGACGGACCAGTCCCGCCAGTGGTCAGGACAAGATCGCAGCCTGCCTTATCGACCAGTTCAATAAGCGCCTGTTCGATTTGGCCGCGCTCGTCAGGGATTAGTCGCGTCTCCATCCTCCAGGGACTGGTCAATGCTGTCGTGAACCAGTCGCGCAGGGCTGGAATGCCTTGGTCTTCGTAGACGCCGGTCGAAGCGCGGTCAGAAATGGAGACCAGGCCGATCAACAGTTCGTCGGGATTACTCTTCTTCGGTGTCGTCATTTTCGTCGGAGGTTGCGGGTGCTGCGGCCGAGCCTGCAGCGCCCGAGGACTTGCCCTGCAGCTGTTTGAGGATCTGGAAAATTTCGCGGTAGGCCTTGGGCGGCTTGCTCTCCGCCTGTTCCTTGCGCGCGTTGCGGATCAGCGTGCGTAACTGCTGGACATCGATCTCAGGATGCTGTTCCTTGAGGTCGGTGAGCGCCTTGTCGTCGGCCAGCAATTTATCGCGGCGCCGTTCCAGCGCATGCATCGCAGCGGTTTCCGCCTTCGAGGCACCTTTCCAGCTATCGATAACTTTCTGGATGGCCGCGATTTCGTCATCTTCGAGCGTACGCATTTTCTTTCCGACGAACTGCATCTGCCGGCGGCGGCCCTCGTGATCCTTGATCTTTTGACATTCCAGGATCGCATCCCGGACGTCTTCCGGCATGGGGACGCGCATGACGCGTTCCTTGGGCTCGGCGACGAGTTCCGCGCCAAGTTTCTGGAGCGCGGTCATGTCGCGCTTCAGCTGGGATTTGGACGGGCGGTCGTATTCCTGTTCGAACTCGGTGGACTTGAAGCCGACTGCACCTCTGTTTGGATTAACCATGATGAATTGAAGCCATTCTGTAAACGACTGCTATGATAACTGTTTTAAATCGAACTCCAAAAAAACAAGCCCATGAGCACACCCGTATTTACTCACAGCCATGACCAGCTCAAGCAAATCGCAGAAGATGTACTTCGTTTCGCACGAGAAATGGGGGCTTCCAATGCTGCAGTGGAAATCAGTGAAGGCAGCGGGTTATCCGTCAGCGTGCGCAAAGGCAAGATTGAAACCATCGAACAAAACAAGGACAAGGGCATCGGCGTTACAGTCTATTTGGGCGAAGAACGCCATGTGAGACGGGGTAACGCCAGCACCTCCGACTTTTCCCAGGACTCGCTCAAAGCCACCGTTGAAGCAGCTTACAACATCGCACGTTTTACCGCCGAAGACGACTGCGCCGGCTTGCCGGACGAGGATATGCTGGAAATGGCGCCGCGCGATTTGCAGCTCTGCTATCCATGGCCCATTACGACGGAAGAAGCGGTTGCAGTGGCAACGCGTTGCGAAGCAGCCGCGTTTGCGGTCGATAAGCGCATCACCAATAGCGAAGGCTCAAGCGTCTATGCGCAGCAATCGCATTTCGTGTCAGCCAATACGCGGGGGTTTATGGGGGGCTACCCGTACTCGCGACATACGATCTCGGTATCGCCAATCGCCGGCAAGGGCGCCAACATGCAGCGCGACGACTGGTACACTTCCGGCCGCGATCCCGCCAAACTCGCACGTCCCGAAGACGTCGGTCGCTATGCCGCCGAGCGTGCGCTAGCCCGTCTAAACGCACGCAAGCTGGACACCCGCAAGTGCCCGGTGCTGTTTGAGGCACCGCTTGCCGCCGGACTGGTGGGGGCCTTTGTTCAGGCCATCTCCGGCGGAGCCTTGTATCGCAAGTCGACCTTCCTGCTCGACTCGCTCGGCAAGCCGGTGTTCGCGCCCCACATACAGGCCCTGGAAGACCCGCATATTATTGGCGGCGTGGGTTCTTCGCCATTCGATGAAGAGGGTGTCAAGACCTTCCGTCGTGACGTGGTCAAGGATGGAGTGGTGCAGGGGTATTTCCTGTCCACATACTCCGCCCGCAAGCTCGGCATGAAGACGACCGGCAATGCAGGCGGCGCGCACAATCTCACTTTCACATCGACGCTGACACGTCCGGACGACGACTTTGAAGCCATGCTGAAAAAGTTGGGAACAGGTTTGCTGGTCACCGAGCTGATGGGGCAGGGTGTCAACTATGTCACCGGTGATTACTCTCGCGGTGCGTCGGGTTACTGGGTGGAGGATGGCGTCATCCAGTACCCGGTAGAAGAAATCACGATCGCCGGCAACATGAAGGAAATGTTCCAGCAAATTGTCGCCATTGGTGCTGATACGGTGGTACGTGGCACGAAAGTGACGGGCTCTATCCTTATCGAGAACATGACGGTGGCAGGTAGTTAATAAGCACGCTAAGTACGCTGACTAGAAAGCACCAGTCGCCCTGCAGAACACCTTGGCTACCGATAATTGCGGCCACTACCTGAAAAAGTACAGCGATTTGCAGATACGCTCTTTGCAGGCGGTCGTAATCATGGATGGCTCCGTTTAAATCGCAGGAACGTTGCATTCTGTTGGATCCAATATGCTCGCACGCAGTTGTGGCCATCCAGTAGAAACGTTCGCTGCGACGATGCTTGAAATGGCGGTCGATGAAATTTACCATCGACATGCCTTCAAAATTTTCATCAAGGCCGTATCGGCAGCGCCGTGTAGCTTGTGCTCCTACACTGAACCCGGGGCGGCGCCTATGAAAAAACGGCATAACTTGAATTGCGCATTCACGTCAGCGCACGTCACTCCACATTCTCTCTACGTATTTCTACCTAAGCACTGCTACCACCTACGTGGATTAGTATTGCTTCCAGCATATTCAGGCCTCTAGAATCCCTAGGCTCGCGATCCGGCTATCCGCTGGACACCAATGCGCGGTTCCGCATACAACCTGTGTTCAATTCTCAAGGAGACAAAATGGAACGTCGTTCGTTTATCAAGAAGGCTGCTGCCGGCACGGCAGTCGGTGCCGTCGCGGCACCGGCGCTTGCCCAGACGCAGCCAACCATCAACTGGCGGCTTGCATCGAGCTTTCCGAAGTCGCTCGATACTATCTATGGCGCAGCAGAAGTATTTTCCAAGCGCGTCGCTGCTCTGACAGGCGGCAAATTCAATATCCGCGTGTTCGCGGGCGGTGAGATCGTTCCGGCGCTACAGGTCATGGACGCGGTTCAGGCTGGCACCGTGGAAATGGGACACAGTGCTTCCTACTACTATTTCGGCAAGGATCCGACATTCGCCTTTGATGGCGTTGTGCCTTTCGGCCTCAACTCGCGTCAGCAGACAGCATGGTGGGACCAAGGCGGCGGCAAGGCGCTGACCCGCGAATTCTTCAAGGATTACGGCATCATCAACTTCATGGGCGGCAACACTGGCGCACAGATGGGTGGCTGGTTCCGTAAGGAAGTAAAGACCGTGCAGGACCTGAACGGCCTGAAGATGCGTATCGGCGGCTTCGCTGGACGCGTGATGCAGAATCTGGGTCTGGTGCCGCAGCAGATCGCTGGCGGCGATATCTACCCGGCACTGGAAAAGGGTACGATCGATGCGGCGGAATGGATTGGCCCGTACGACGACGAAAAGCTCGGCTTCAATAAGGTTGCCCCGTTCTACTACACACCAGGCTGGTGGGAAGCAGGCCTTCAGGTTTCCTTTTACATCGGTATCAAGGAATGGGAAAAACTGCCGAAGGAATACCAGGCCGCTGTCGAAGCCGCCTCGTATGAATCGCACGTTACCATGCAAGCCGAGTACGACGCGAGAAACCCTGCGGCGCTCGCTCGTTTGCTGAAGAATGGTGTGAAGCTGCGTCAATTCTCCAAGGAAATCATGGAAGCCTGCTACAAGGCGACCAATCAAGTCATGGAAGAGGAAGCTGCCAAGAACGCCAAGTTCAAGAAGATTTATGAGCCCTGGAAGCGATTCCGCCAGGACCAGAACCAGTGGTTCTCGGTGGCTGAAGTGCCGCTGCAAAATTTCATGATTACACGCAAGTAAGCGCCGTAAGAAGTGAAGGCGCAGTTGCATTGCGCAGTTGCAGTGATTAAGGCCCGCAGCACGAACGTGCAGCGGGCTTTTTCATTTGGTGCGCGCGATGCGCCAGCGACCATTAATAGCTAATTCCCGGACGAAATGGCATTTTTATGGCATTCTTCTGGGTTGTCGGGCAGGTGTCGAAGTGGACGCAAAACATGCCTTGCCATGCCTTGCGATCTACGGCGTCCGTCACCAGTCCGCTGGTTAGTGTCAGGTTTTGCGCAATGCCAGCAAGGCGCAAGACTCACCATGATTTGTGGCTTCATTCAACAGGAGACAAAATGGAACGTCGTTCCTTTCTAAAAAAAGCAGCGGTTGGCGCATCGATTGGTGCAGTAGCGGCTCCCGCCCTCGCACAATCCCAGCCGACCATCAACTGGCGGCTCGCTTCCAGCTTCCCTAAATCACTGGACACGCTGTTCGGTACAGCCGAAGTGTTCAGCAAGCGCGTGTCTGCGCTTACTGGCGGCAAGTTCAACATTCGCGTGTTCGCCGGTGGTGAAATTGTTCCGGCTCTCCAGGTGGTCGATGCTGTACAAAACGGTACCGTCGAAATGGGGCATACCGCGCCTTACTACTACTTCGGCAAAGACCCGACATTCGCCTTCGACTGCGCAGTCCCGTTCGGCATGAATTCCCGCCAGCAAACCGCATGGTTCGACCAGGGCGGTGGACGCGACCTGATGCGTGAGTTCTACAAGGACTACGGCATCATCAATTTCCTGGGCGGGAATACCGGTGCGCAGATGGGTGGCTGGTTCCGCAAGGAGATCAAGACACTGGACGACATCAAGGGCCTGAAGATGCGTATCAGCGCATTTGCCGGCAGGGTGATGGCGCCGCTGGGCCTTGTGCCTCAGCAGCTCGCCGGTGCGGATATTTATCCGGCGCTGGAAAAGGGTACGCTGGACGCGGTCGAATGGACCACACCCTACGACGACGAGAAGCTCGGCTTCTACAAAGTCGCTCCCTATTACTACGCACCGGGCTGGTGGGAAGCTGGCGCGCAGCTGTCTTTCTACGTCGGTATCAAGGAATGGGAAAAGCTGCCCAAGGAATACCAGATGGCGTTTGAGGCGGCTTCTTATGAAGCACACGTCACCATGCAGGCCGAGTACGACGCCAAGAACCCGGCAGCGCTTGCACGCCTGATCAAGAATGGTGCGAAGCTGCGCTTCTTCTCGAAAGCCATCATGGAAGCTTCCTATAAGGCGGCTGTCGCCACAATGGAAGAAGAAGCATCCAAGAACGCCAAGTTCAAGAAGATCTACGAGCCGTACAAGCGCTTCCAGCGTGATCAGAACCAATGGTTCTCGGTCGCTGAAGGGCCGCTGCAAAACTTTATGTCGGCACACAAGTAACTTAGATCTCATCCTGCAGTAATGTCCTGCAACGCACCGCCTTGCCGTGCGCTGCAGGACCCCGCATGAAATGCGCTGAGTACTGAGGTCGGCTTGATGAATGCTCGCCTCTGGCGGCATTGCTTGTTGCTTCGTGTAACGCCGTTACGACGTTTTCCAGATTTATCGCGCTGCTAGAGCGCTTTCACCCTGACCGGGCCAGGCGAGGCTGAGGTGATTTGGCTGCGGAACAAGGCGCGCCGACGCGACATGGCGAGCCATGGCAAGGAGGCCTCGGCGGCCCCGCGACAACGCCGTGCCGCGGGCAAAGCATCCGGCATCGTCGGTACGGTCAGGGTGAAAGCGCTCTAGCCAGTACGAATTCACTCTGAACCTTGCTTTGCAGATTTCCCTTCTGCGCTCTTGCAAGATTTTTCCACCGTCCCCGTCTCTCATGCGCAGTCGCTCCAGTCTGAATAAGATATGGGACGTTCGCTTCTTTCATGGTTCCCCAAGTCGCGCCGTCGCGCCTTCCGCAAAAACATCACCTTGACCTCGCTTTGCTCGGTCAGGATGTAAACGCTTTAGCAGCTTCCAGTAAAAAAGGCCCCGCGCGGTAATCCGGGCGGGGCCTTCAACTAAGTTAAAACTTATTTTTTCTCTTCGTCCGTCGAGAAGTTGAGCTGTGGCGCATCACTGCTTTCTTGCTGCTGCTCGTTCTCATTCGAGAAATTGAGCTGCGGTGTGCCGCTATCAGGCGATTCTTGCTGCGACGGAATGTCGATCTTCAGCTCGAGTTGCTCCTTCATGTCGGTTTTCTTTTCGATCGACACAAGCTGCGGGAAGGCAATGATCAAGGCGACCATGATCACCTGTATCAATACGAAAGGTACCGCACCCCAGTAAATGTCCGAGGTTTTAACCTCTTTCGGTGCAACCGACCGCAGATAGAACAGCGCGAAGCCAAAGGGCGGGTGCATGAAGGAAGTTTGCATGTTCACACCCAGTAGCACGCCAAACCAGATCAGGTCGATACCCAGTTTTTCGGCAACCGGTCCGACCAGCGGCACCAGGATGAAGGCCAGTTCAAAGAAGTCCAGGAAGAAGGCCAGCAAGAAAAACATGATATTGACGACGATGAGGAAGCCCAATGTGCCGCCCGGTAAGGAGGTCAGCAGATGTTCTACCCACAGGTCGCCATTGACTGCACGGAAGGTCAGGCCGAATACGCTCGAACCAATCAGAATGAAGACCACGAAGCACGACAGGCGCGTAGTGGAATCCATCGCTTGCTTCATCAGTGACCAGGACAGGCGACGATTCATCATGGCCAGTACGAGCGCACCGAATGCGCCCATGCCGCCACCTTCGGTCGGCGTAGCGATACCAACGAAGATCGTACCGAGTACCAGGAAAATCAGTGCCAACGGCGGGATCAGGACGAATACGACCTTTTCAGCCATGCGCGAAAGCAGGCCCAATTTCAGCTTGCGGTTTGCCAGCGCGAGAACGAAAGCCACTGCGATGCCGACCGCGGCCGAATAAATGCCCACTTCGTCACTGGCCGCATTGGGGTGCGAAGACCCATAATACTCGGCAAACCCAAAGGAAATACCGACTGCAGCGAGCAGCAGCACAAGCAGTGAAACAACACCGCTGCGACCATTCGGTTCGCGCAGATTGCGCGCTTCCGGTGGCAGGGCAGGAACTGCAGCCGGCTTGAAGATTGACACTGCCAACACGTAGCCGGCATACATTGCCGTCAGCATCAGACCGGGTCCGAACGCGGCCTTGTACATGTCGCCGACAGAGCGTCCCAGCTGGTCGGCCATCACGATCAGCACCAGCGAGGGCGGGATGATCTGTGCAAGCGTGCCCGAGGCGGCAATGACACCGGACGCGATACGCTTGTCATAGCCATAACGCAGCATCACAGGCAAGGAAATCAGACCCATTGAGATCACCGACGCAGCGACCACGCCGGTAGTCGCGGCCAGCAGCGCACCGACGAAAATCACCGCATAGGCAACACCGCCGCGGATCGGGCCGAACAACTGCCCAATCGTATCCAGCAGATCTTCCGCCATCCCTGAGCGCTCGAGAATGAGGCCCATGAAAGTAAAGAACGGAATCGCCAGCAGGGTGTCATTTGCCATGATGCCGAAGATACGGTTCGGCAGCGCCTGCAGGAGTTCGGGTTTGAGCAAGCCGAATTCAATGCCAAGCAAGCCGAAGAACAGACCGTTTGCGGCAAGTGAAAAGGCTACCGGGAAGCCCGATAGCAGAAAGACGACGAGGGCGCCGAACATGATCGGCGCCATGTTTGCGATCAGAAACTGCTCCATTATGTGTTCTCCGGCGATCAGTTAAGTTTATTCGCGGCTTTGATCGCCTCGATTTCTTCTTCGGGTGTGGTTGCCTGCTTTTCGAACGCACTGGCATCGAGCTCGCCGCGCAGGAAACCGATACGCTTGATCAACTCGGAAAGACCCTGCAAAGCCAGAAGCAGGAAGCCTACTGGAATCAACAACTTTGCCGGCCAGACAATGAGGCCGCCGGCGTTGCTTGATATTTCCTGGCTTTGGATGGAATCCCAGGCATAGGGAATCGCGTAGTACAGGATGATGCAGGTAATCGGCAGCAGGAAAAGCAGGAAACCAAAAACATCAATCCAGACTTGGATACGCTTGGAAAAGCGACCGGCGACGACGTCGATACGAACATGCTCGTTACGACGCAATGTGTATGCGGTAGCCAGCAAAAAGATTGCCGAGAACAGATACCACTGGATTTCAAGCCAGGCATTTGAGCTGGTGTTGAACGCATAACGTACAAGCGCGTTACCTGTACAGATAAGTACCGAGAGCAGAAGCGCCCAACTGATACCGTTTCCTATCTTTTCATTGAGCGCATCAATGAACCTCGATAGTGAAAGCAAGAAAGACATGATTTGTCTCCATCAATAAGAAATCATCGGAGCGCCCACAGAATTGTAGTTGTTGGCGGACGCAATGCCATATATAGGGTAGGTAAAACTCGGGGGAGTATATGTCATTTCAACTTGCAAACGAATGGTTCCCGAATGCATGCGCAATTCTTTTCATGTTGCGCTGCAAAAGCCCATGGTTTTTTTCATTTTCCCGGTACAAGCGCGTACGTAGAACTACGGATAACCCATTAAAACCAGGTACTTGAGAGGATTTGGATGTGACGGGAGACGAGCGGCCCGACAGAGAAATGGTGAGGTAATTCGATGCGGTGCAGCGAGTTCAAAGCATACGTGTTTTCACGATCGGCTGCCGCCACCTGTAGCAACTCAGCAACGTTTACAGAACACTCAATCTTTTCGGGTAGGTCTTGCGTGCG
Organism: Herbaspirillum sp. GCM10030257; assembly: GCF_042666555.1. Lineage (NCBI taxonomy): Bacteria > Pseudomonadati > Pseudomonadota > Betaproteobacteria > Burkholderiales > Oxalobacteraceae > Herbaspirillum > Herbaspirillum sp. GCM10030257. The sequence continues at coordinate 159,444 of NZ_JBHTDH010000003.1, read as the reverse complement.
GAGGCAGGGCGCCGTGTCAGCACCCTGCTTCTCTGACCTTGTAAGCTAGATGACCGAAATGAGACTTTGGATCAGGCCAGCAGTTTGCGATGGTAAGCAATCGCGGCGCGCACCTGATTGGGGGCGGTACCACCGATATGATCGCGTGCAGCAACGGAGCCTTCCAGCGTCAATACTTCAAACACATCCGCTTCGATCAACTGCGAGTATGTCCGCATTTCATCCAGAGTCAGGTCGGTCAAGTCGCATCCGCGCTGTTCGCAGGTACGCACCGCATGGGCGACCGCCTCGTGTGCATCGCGGAAGGCCAGGCCTTTCTTCACCAGGTAATCGGCCAGGTCGGTGGCGGTAGCATAACCCTGCAGCGCAGCGGCACGCATCGCTTCCGGCTTGACGGTGATGCCGCGCGCCATGTCGGCAAAAATACGCAAGGTATCGACGACGGTATCCACGGTGTCGAACAGCGGTTCCTTATCTTCCTGGTTATCCTTGTTGTAAGCCAGTGGCTGGCCTTTCATCAGGGTCAGCAAGCCGATCAGGTGACCGTTGACACGTCCGGTCTTGCCGCGGGCCAGTTCGGGAACATCCGGATTTTTCTTTTGCGGCATGATCGACGAACCGGTGCAGAAGCGGTCGGCGATATCGATAAAGCCAACGCGTGGGCTCATCCAGATCACCAGTTCTTCCGACATGCGCGAGATATGCGTCATAACCAGTGCGGCAGCAGCACAAAATTCGATGGCGAAGTCGCGATCCGACACGGCATCCAGAGAGTTGCGGCAGACCTCATCGAAACCAAGGTTTTTTGCTACGCGCTCACGGTCAATCGGGAAAGTGGTTCCAGCGAGCGCTGCAGCGCCCAGGGGCAAGCGGTTGACGCGCTTGCGGCAATCTGCCATGCGTTCGGCATCACGATTGAACATTTCCACATAAGCCAGCATGTGATGACCGAAGGTGATCGGCTGCGCTACCTGCATATGGGTGAAGCCCGGCAGGATGGTGTCGGCATGCTGTTCCGCGAGATCGAGCAGCGCGAGGCGGAAGTCGCGCAGCAGTCCGCTGATGTCGTCGATTGCCGAGCGCATGTAAAGGCGGATATCGGTCGCCACCTGGTCATTGCGCGAGCGGCCGGTATGCAGACGCTTGCCGGCGTCGCCGACCAGCTCGGTCAGGCGTTTTTCGATATTCAGGTGAACGTCTTCAAGGTCGAGCAGCCACTCAAACTTGCCCGAAGCGATTTCTGCCTGGATTTGCGCCATGCCGCGCTGGATGTCGGCATAATCCTGTGCACTGATGATGCCTTGATGCGACAGCATTTCGGCATGGGCGAGCGAACCTTGTATGTCGGCGTCCGCCATGCGCTTGTCGAAGAACACGGAAGCGGTGTAACGTTTGACCAGGTCGGAGACCGGTTCGGAAAAGCGGGCCGACCAGGCTTCGCCTTTTTTGGAAAGTTGTGCTGTCATAATGGAATTCCGGTGAATCCGTGATTATAAAACAAGCGCTGGAACGTATGCCGTTATCTCAAGCATCTCAAGCCCATGCATCCCAAACCCACGCGGCCCCGAGGCCGACCGACATTGTCATTCCTGATTGCTGCAACCTTGGCGTGGTGTTTCGTACACTACTGGGAGTCAATGCCGCTGCGTTTGGCTGGGTGATGTTGCAAGCAGTCAGCTGGCGGGTGGGGCTATTCGAGTTCGTGGAAGCCTCCATTGTGCTGGAGTTATCCTGCCTGTGGTCCCTGTTCTTCATGTGCCTGATGCGCCGGGCGGTGCCGAGACTAGGCCCGCATGGACATCACTTGCTCTGGGCACAGCGGCTTGCCTGCGCCGTCGTTCCTGCCGTCGTCACCGGGATCATTGTCTATCTGTTCACGACAGTCGATTGGCTGATCAGCAATTTTGTGCGCATGACGCTGATTAAGAGCATTGTGCTTGCCGCCTTATTTGGCGCGATATTCCAGCATTACTTTGAATTGCGGACGCGAGCGTTTTCGCCGGCGCTGGTCGAGGCACGACTGCAGGCGTTGCAGGCACGTATCCGTCCGCATTTCCTTTTCAACAGTCTGAACGCCGTACTTTCGCTGATCCGGACCGAACCGCGACGCGCGGAAACCACGCTGGAGGACCTTGCCGATCTGTTCCGGGTGCTGATGACCGATCCTCGCAACATGACAACGCTGGATGACGAGATTCGCCTCTGCAAACAATATCTGTCCATCGAACAGATCCGTCTTGGTGACCGGCTGCAGGTGTCGTGGCAAATGGACAATATTGATGAGCAGGTGATGCGCAAGGCGCAGATTCCCGTTCTTCTGCTACAGCCGCTGCTGGAGAATGCCGTTCACTACGGTGTCGAACCCGCAGCTGGTCCTACCCAGGTGCAGATTCGCCTGAGCCGCATGCTGGACCGCATCGAAATCCAGATACTTAATCCCTATCATGCGCAAGTCAGCGGGGCAGGCAACCATATGGCGCTGGACAATATCCGCGAGCGCCTGGCGCTGCTTTACGACGTCGAGGGACAGATCACAACGACGGTTGTCGACGGTTTCTTCGACGTGAGATTGCAGTTTCCGTATTTAAGGGGATAGGGCATGAAACCACGCTTGTTTATTGTGGATGACGAAGCGCCGGCACGGTCACGCCTGAAGACGCTGCTGTCGGATATCCTGGAAGAGTGCCCGCATGAGCTTGTTGGTGAAGCTGCGGACCCGCAGGCTGCGCTTGACGGAATCAGTGACGTGGCACCGGACATTGTGCTGCTCGATGTGCAGATGCCGGGCATGACGGGACTGGAATTGGCTGCGCACCTGACCAAGCTGCCGGTTCGGCCTGCAGTGGTGTTCGTTACCGCCTATGACGAATATGCACTGAAAGCTTTCGAAGTGCATGCACTGGATTACTTGCTCAAGCCGGTGCGTGCGACACGTCTTGCCGAAGCGCTGCGCAGGGTGACTGAGCTGCGGGGGCAGTCGGCACCAGCCACGTCGTTCCCGCAGACGGTGCGTCGCCATTTTTCCGTACAGGAGCGCGGGAGATTGCTGCTGGTGCCGGTGGCGGATGTGCTGTACCTGAAAGCGGAATTGAAGTACGTGACCTTGCGCACACGGCAGCAGGACTACCTGATCGAAGAGTCGCTGACTTCAATTGAAGATGAGCTTGGCGCGAGCTTTGTACGGGTACATCGGAATGCACTAGTGGCGCGAGCTGCGATCATCGGAGTGGAACGGGCAACGGTGTCAGTCGATGGGGAAGGGGAGCACGACAAGGCGCAGGAAGCGTGGCAGGTGATCCTGAGGGATGTCGAGGAGCGATTGCCGATTTCACGACGACAGTGGCCGGTGGTGAAGGCGTTGGTGAAGTGAGGGAGCAGGGATTTTTTCGTGAGATAGCGAGCAGGTGAAGGCGGTCGGATCAGACCGGTTGTTACTCGACCTGCTCACCCCATCCTAACCTTCCCCCTACGAGGGGGAAGGGACGGGTAGTCTGGTCGCGGCCCGTCAGGGTTGGTGCGGGCATGGGTTGATACCGGGCGCCATGCTGAGTGATGCCATCCGGCAGGTCGAGATAAAAAATTTAACCCGTATTTCGCAGGCCTGCTGCAATACCGTTGATCGACAAATGAATCCCGCGACGCACACGCTCATCAAGTTTTCGACCATCCGCCGTCGCAGCACGGTGACGCTTGATCAGTTCAACCTGCAAGTGATTGAGCGGATCAAGATAGGCGAAGCGATTCTTGATCGACCGGGCCAGCAAGGGGTTGCCTGCCAGTCGCTCCTTCGCGCCGGTGATTGTCGTCAGGCAGGCCGTGGTGCGCTCGTGCTCGTCGACGATACGCTTGAAGATACTGTTGCGCAGCTTGCGGTCCACTACCAGGTCTGCATAGCGCGACGCCACGGCGAGATCGGTCTTCGATAACACCATGTCCATATTCGACAGCAGTGTGGCGAAGAATGGCCACTCCTTGAACATGGCGCGCAGCTGCGCTACCCGGCGCTTCTGCTCCTTGCTGTCGTCATCTTCCGCCAGCCAGGATGCCACGGCGCTGCCGAAGCCATACCAGCCCGGCAGCAGGAGTCGGCACTGTCCCCAGGAAAAACCCCATGGAATGGCGCGCAGGTCTTCAATGCGACGCGACGACTTGCGTGATGCCGGGCGGGAGCCGATATTGAGCTCGGCAATTTCGGCAATCGGCGTGGCCGAGAAGAAGTAATCGGTAAAACCGGGCGTCTCGTACACCAGGTTACGGTAAGCGTGGTAAGCACGTTCCGACAATTCTTCCATCACCTGTTCAAAGCCGGCCAGCTTGCGCGCTTCCTTGCCTTGTGTGCCATTCGGCATCAGGCTGGCTTCCAGCGTGGCTGCGACCAATAGCTCCAGGTTGCGGCGGCCGATTTCGGGATTGGAAAATTTGGACGCGATGATTTCGCCTTGTTCTGTCAGGCGAATCTGGCCGTTTACCGTGCCTGCCGGCTGGGCAATGATTGCTTCGTAGCTTGGTCCGCCGCCGCGCCCGACAGTGCCGCCACGACCGTGGAAAAGGCGTAGCTTGACGCCGGCGTTATTGAACAGCTCGATGAGGCGCGTTTCCGCTTTGTACAGCTCCCAGTTGGACGTCAGGAAGCCGCCATCCTTGTTTGAATCCGAATAACCGAGCATTACTTCCTGCAGCTCACCCTGTTTGGCGATCAGGTGACGTACCTGCGGCAGCGCCATGAAGCGCTGCATGATGTCGGCGGCGCACCGCAAGTCCGGAATGGTTTCGAACAGCGGGATCACCATCAATTCCATCTGCGCCTGCAGACCCCGTTGATCATGTGCACCCTGTGCCGACGTGCTGTCCCATTCAATGTGCAGTAGACCGGTTTCCTTTTGCAGCAGCAAAACTTCCAGCAGATCCGATACAGTCTCGGTATGCGAAATGATGTAGTTGCGAATCGCCCGGTCACCATAGCGCTGCCGCACTTCTCGCGCCGTACGCAGAATGGTGAGTTCGGAATCGGTTTCGTCGGAATAGGCGAGGTAAGGCGAATACAGGAGACGCGGCTTGCCGAGTTCATCGAGCAGCAGTGCGATCTTGTCTTCTTCGCCCAGAGCGGCGTAGTCGTCAGCGACCCGTGCACGCGCAAACAATTCAGCAAGCACGCGCTCATGCACATCCGAACTTTGGCGCATATCGAGCGTGGCGAGATGGAAGCCGAAAATCTCGGAGGCGCGTTTCAGTGTAGCGAGACGCGGCTTGATCAATGCGTTGCCGTGATGGGACTTGAGCGAATCGGCAAGAATCTGCAAGTCTCGAGTGAATTCCGCAGTGGTCGCGTAGGGTGCCGCCGTGCCAACTTCCTGGCGCAGGACATGGGCCGCGCCTAGATTGCGCGCGGTCGCCGCGAGACGTGCATATAGTCCGATCAGGGCGCGCCGATAGGGCTCGTCCATCCGATGATCGGACTGATCCGGTGAAGTCTTCGCAAGCGCCTCGAGTTCGGGGCTGACACCGACGAGCAAGGTCGAGATCGACAGTTCGGCGCCGAGTGCATGTACCTCGTCGAGATAGAAATCGAAGATCGCCGTGGACTGGCGCACCAGCGCGTGCTTCATTGTGCCGGCATTGACGTTCGGGTTGCCGTCGCGGTCGCCTCCGATCCAGCTTCCCATTTGCACAAAGGGCGGCAATTCCTTTTCGGCGGCCTGACGCTGCGGGAACTGTGCCGCGAGCTCGGACTGGATGTCTTCATACAGTCCAGGCAGTTCACGCAGGAAGGTAATCCGGTAGTACGACAAGGCATTGTCGATCTCGTCGGCCACTGTCAGCTTGGAGTAACGCAGCATGCGTGTCTGCCAGAGTGTCGCCACACGTGCATGTAATAGCTGGGTGTTGTGCGCCAGTTCCTTTGGTGTCAGCGGATGATCGCGCTCGGCCAGCAGGCGGGCGATTTCGCGTTCGGCATCAAGGATACTTTTGCGCTGTACCTCGGTGGGGTGAGCCGTCAGCACCGGCGACACCAGCGCATCCTTGAAGAAGTTGCGCACGGTTGCGCCGGATACGCCCGCATCATCGAGGCGGGACAGTGCCCAGGCAATACTGCCGCGTTGGGGCGCCGAACCCGCCAGCAGGTGGGCGCGCCTACGACGGTTGTGATGCTGGTCTTCGGCAATATTGGCAAGGTGTGAAAAATACGAAAAAGCCCGCACCACCGATACTGTCTGGTCGCGTGTCAGTTTCTTCAACATACGGTTGAGTTCGGCCCCGGACTGGGCGTCGGATTCACGACGAAAGCGTACCGCCGTCTGGCGAACAGTCTCGACCACCTGGAACACGGCATCGCCTTCCTGCTCACGGAGCACATTGCCGAGCAGCCGTCCAAGAAGACGAATATCTTCTTTCAACGGGGCGTCTTTATCGACTGCCGGCTTTTTAGGGACGGACGGGGTATTCGCTTGTTTTGCCATGGTGAATGCTTATCAGAAGGAATGAAAGCGGCTTTTGACCGGGGATTGCTGACGCACGCATGATAAAATCTGCGCGCTGGTGCGACCAGCACACCTATGAATTTGAAAGAGCCGTCGTGAAAGTTTCTCCTCCGTCCAAGTTAGTGATCGCCTCGCGCGAGAGCCGCCTCGCCATGTGGCAGGCAGAGCATGTCCGTGCAAAACTTTCGGCATTATATCCGCAGTGCAGTATTGAAATTCTCGGTATGACTACCAAAGGCGACCAGATCCTTGACCGCACCCTGTCCAAGGTGGGCGGCAAGGGGCTGTTCGTCAAGGAGCTGGAAGTGGCAATGGAGGAGCGCCGCGCCGATCTGGCCGTTCACTCTCTGAAGGATGTGCCGATGGAATTGCCGGAAGGATTTGTTCTGGCGGCCGTGATGGAACGAGAAGATCCCCGGGATGCCTTCGTGTCCAATGATTACGCCTCGCTGGATGAACTGCCCGACGGCGCCATCGTTGGTACCAGCAGCCTGCGACGCCAGGCGCTGATCGCTGGACGGTATCCGAATCTGGTGATCCGTCCGTTGCGCGGCAATCTCGATACCCGGCTCGGTAAGCTCGATCGTGGCGAATACGCCGCGATCATCCTTGCTGCGGCCGGTCTCAAGCGACTGGGACTGCCGCATCGCATCCGTGCCTTGATCGAACCCGAGCAAAGCCTGCCGGCCCCCGGGCAAGGAGCCATGGCGATCGAGATTCTCAATGGTCGGGACGACCTGCTGGAATTACTGGCTCCGCTGAATCATGAGGCCACCGCACAAGCGGTCAGTGCCGAGCGCACCGTGTCGCGGGTGTTCGGCGGAAGCTGCCAGATACCGCTGGCGGCATTTGCCACAGTGAACAATGGCAGCATACATTTGCGGGCGATGGTCGGGACGCCGGATGGAAAACGTATTGCGTACGCCGAAGTGGACGGCGCTGCAGGTCTTCCGGAATCCGTGGGCCGGCAAGTCGCCGCGTCACTAGAAACCAAAGGCGCGTCGGATATTCTCGCTGCATGCAGGGCAATGGATGCGGGTTGAATACCCTTATCCGGTAACACGAGCCCCCGATAGCCGCTAAGCTGCCTGACCACATGCGCATAGCCGCCACATTTTTCTGATTGTTTTCAATACCCATGACTGACGCCTTCCTTCCACCGGTTGTGATCACGCGCCCGCTGACGCAAGCGCAGCCGCTTGCGGAGCGGTTGCGTGCGGCTGGCCGGGATACCCTGGTTTTTCCTTTGCTGGAGATTCTCCCGCTGGAAGATGAAAGTAAGCTGAAGTCCAGTCTGACCACGCTCGATACCTTCACTCTGGTGGCGTTTGTCAGCCCCAATGCGATTGATATGACTTTCCGGCACCTGACAGCCTGGCCAGAAGGCGTCAGTATTGCCGTGATGGGGGAGGGCAGTCGGGTAGCGCTTGAGGCGCACGGCATCACATCGGCAACCACTCGGGTCATTAGCCCGGCCAATCGGCTTCGTACCGACTCCCAGACACTGCTGGAAACGCTGGATATCGATGCTTTACGTGGAAAGCGCGTGCTGATCATTCGTGGCGAAACCGGCCGCGAATTGCTAGCCGATGCCTTACGCGCCAAAGGCGTGCAGGTTGAACAGCTCGCAGCATATCGCCGGGTTGCGCCAGCGCTGGACCATGCACGCCGCCGGCAGTTGTCGGAGCTTGTCCATGGCGATGCCGAGTGGATTATTACCAGTTCAGAAGCGCTGCGTATCCTGCTGGACCTGGTCAGAGACCTTGAAGGCGCGCGTGGCGTAGCGAAAATGCAACAGCATCGACTCGTTGTGCCGCATGTCCGCATCGCGGAAACCGCACGCTCGCTGGGATTTCATCGTATCGCCGAGACCGGTTCTGGCGACGATCAACTCATTGCCGCGTTACAATTTCGAGCATGAACGAATTACCTTCCTCTTCCGATGGCGGCCAGTCCGCAACCGCAACTCCGCATACAGCATCTCCTGGACCGGACGTTGTCTTGCCGCCCACGCCTTTGCAAAATGATCATGCCGCCATGAACCAGCGCAAACTGATTTATGGGGGCCTGGGAGCCTTGGCTGTGCTGTTGCTGGCACAGTGGTGGGCAACGCAGAAAGAACTAGGTAACCTGCGGGAAGACATTGCGCAACGCCTGAAGACCGGCGAATCCATCAGCGCCGAGACGCGGGTCGTTGCCAAATCCTTGCAGGACGCCACCAAGGAGCTGCAGGCCAAGGTGAATGTCCTTGAAAGTAAGCAAACCGAAGCGCAAAGCCAGCAACTGGCACTTGAACAACTTTACCAGGAGCTCAATCGCAATCGCGACGACTGGGCGCTGGCGGAGATCGAGCAGGTCCTTTCGACCGCCAGCCAGCAGCTGCAACTCGCCGGTAATCTCCAGGGTGCCATCATTGCCCTGCAAAATGCCGATAACCGACTGTCCCGTTCGGACAAGCCGCAATTCATCATCATCCGTCGCGCCATCGCCAAAGATCTGGAACGCTTGAAAGCCGTGCCCGCAGTTGACCTGACCGGCATTGCGCTACGCCTTGACAGCGTCATTGGCCAGATTGACAGCATGCCTTTGCTGTCGGATGAAAAGCCGGTGCTGCCGGCGAGCCAGCCAAAGACTTCACGCCGCGCGGAAAAGGCGGCCGAGGCGCGGACGTCGACCGGCAAGGGAAGTGACAATTCCGACTGGATCGCCGATCTCGAAAACAAGTGGTATAGCTGGACCAACGAAATGTGGACGGAAATCCGGCAGTTGATCCGGGTGCGCGAAGTCGAATCACCTGATGTCCTGTTGCTGTCGCCGACGCAGGCCTACTATGCCCGTGAAAACCTGAAGCTGCGATTGCTCAATGCACGTCTTGCGCTTTTAACACGTAATGAATCGGCATTTCGCAGCGATCTGATCGCGGCACAGGATGCTATCGCACGGTATTTCGATACGCGCGCGAGGCAGACGCAGACCACGCAAGCACTGTTGCGACAGGTGCAGGCAAGTAATCTTTCCATCGAAATGCCCACGCTCAATGAAAGTCTGAGCGCCGTGCGCAATTACAAGGCGAAGCCATAACGATGCGCTTGCTCATTTCGCTCGTCATCCTGCTGGCCACGGCGATCGGCCTCGCCGTCGGCGCCCGTTTCAACCCTGGCAATGTGGTGTTCTTTTATCCGCCGTATCGTATTGACCTGTCGCTGAACCTGTTCATCGTCCTGGTCGTGCTGCTGTTTGTGCTGGTCTACGCCATCATGAACGCCATCCGAAGCACGCAACAGATGCCGCAACGGGTCGCGGCATATCGCCGCGAAAAGCGTGAACGCGAAGGCAACCGTGCGTTGCGCGATGCGCTCAAAGCGCTGTTCGAGGGGCGTTTCGGCCATGCGGAAAAGGCGGCCGCCCGTGCAGGCGAATCTCCGGAGAATGCCGGCCTGTCCGCTCTGATCGGGGCAAGAGCGGCACATCGCATGAGCCAGTCCGCCCGCCGCGACTTCTGGCTTTCAAAAGTACAGGAGCCCAGCCTCAAGACAGCACGACTGATGACCACCATCGAGCTGTCGACCGATGGGCATGAACCGGAGAGTGCGCTTGAAGCGGTGAGAGAGCTCAACTCCAGCGGTACCCGGCATATCCATGCCCTGCGACTCGCACTGAAGGCAAACCAGCGCGGCAAGAACTGGCCGGAAGTGCTTCGCCTGGTGCGCCTGCTGGACAAGCGTAATGCATTGCATCCTGCCTTGTCCCGGCGCTTGCGCGAACTCGCCTATGAAGACCTGTTGACGACGCAGGCGCATGATGCCGAATCAATTCGTCGTGTATGGGCCGCCATTCCGACGGAAGACCGGGTTCAGCCTTATGTCGCGGTGCGCGCCGCCATGGCATTTAATGCCAGAGGATTGCATGACGATGCCAGAATGGTCGTCGAGAAAGCCTTGAGCGTGGAGTGGGACGACCGGCTTGTACGAGCCTACGGCGAATCTGCGGCAGCCGAAGGTTCGCCGGCATTGCTGTCGCAAATCGAGCGTTGCGAGGAATGGGCTCAGAAACACCCGACGGACCCCGAACTCGCGCTCACACTCGGTACGCTTTGCCTGCGCCAGAAGCTGTGGGGCAAGGCACAACGTCACCTTGAACAAGCGCTTTATGAAGCCGCGGATTCGGGCATTGTGCGTCAAGCACATCTTAAGCTCGCGCAGTTGCATGAGGCATTGAACCAGCCCGAGCAGGCGGCATCACATTATCGACAGTGCGCACTGGCGACAATGCTGTGATTTATATCTTGTGCAACGTGTTGCACAAGGTGCCGGTATCACCGCCCGGATCACGCCTTCCGGGTTCAGCCTCGTGTAAGCCACGGTTGCTAGGCTGTCTCCATTGATTGCGCGCAGAGCTTGGTCTGCTGCGCCGCACAAGCCCTTGGCGAAGCCGTTATAATCGCGCATTGTGAAATTTTCTTTACCTTTTGAGAGAGCAACATGAGCCTGAATAAAGTCCCGGCCGGACGCAATCTTCCTGACGATTTCAACGTAATCATCGAGATTCCGATGAATGCCGACCCAATCAAATATGAAGTAGACAAGGAAACCGGCGCCATTTTCGTCGACCGTTTCATGGGCACGGCCATGCACTATCCTTGCAATTACGGCTACATTCCGCAAACCATCTCCGACGACGGCGATCCGGTCGATGTCCTCGTAATTACGCCGTTTCCGCTGATTCCCGGCGTGGTGGTCCGCTGCCGCCCGATCGGCGTACTGAAAATGACGGACGAAGCTGGTGGCGACGCAAAGCTGCTCGCAGTTCCGGTGGACAAGGTTCTCCCCATCTATACCCACTGGCAGAAGCCGGAAGACATCAATGATTTGCGCCTGCAGCAGATCCAGCATTTCTTCGAACACTACAAGGATCTGGAAAAAGGCAAGTGGGTAAAGATCGAAGGCTGGTATGGCCCGGAAGAAGCGAAGAAGGAAATTCTTGCCAGCGTAGAAGCCTACCGCAAGTCACAAGACCAGTAATCGGCGCGCCATGATGCCTCTTCGGTGAGGCGATGGTAAACATGCTGATGTTTTAAAAAGCGCACTTTGCAGTGCGCTTTTTATTTGGCAAATCTCGTTACGAGCATTCCGCCGAACTGGTTCAGCGCCAGTCCGCACAAGACCAGCATGCCGGCTGCAATCTTCCACCACTGCAAGGGTTCGCCTAGCACAAGCGACGCACTGATCATGCCGGCAACGGGAACCAGCAGGCTGAACGGTGCAATGGTGGCGGTGGGATACCGGCGCATCAACACTGACCAGATTCCGAAGCCGAGAATCGTGGTCGGATAAGATTGGAACAACACCGCGCCGATGGACAGCCAGTTCAATCGGGAAAACGCCGTTGCAATGGCGTACGGTCCTTCGATCAGCAGGGATGCGACGAACAAGGGCGGTGCCGCGAGAAGCGATCCCCACACTACCAGGGCCAACGCATCCACCTTTCCCATGCGCTTGGTAAAGATATTGCCCACTCCCCAGGAAAACGCGGCGGCGATTACAAGCAGAAAGCCAATGATTGTGGTGGTGGCCTGCAGATGCATGGCCACCAGGCCCATCCCGCTGAAGGCAATGAGTGCGCCAAGCAATTGTGCTTTCATCGGGCGCTCACCCAATAACATCACTGCAAGACCAATGCTGAAGAAAGCCTGCAGCTGAACCACAAGCGACGCCAGGCCAGGCGGAAAACCGAGCTTCATCCCTGAAAAAAGCAAGGTGAACTGTAGCGCAAACTGGAAAATCGCATATCCCGCAAGAAGGCGCCATGGCACGGCAGGCCTGCGTACGAAGAAAACCATCGGTAGTGCAGCACAGGCAAAACGCAAGGCGCTGAATAATACCGGTGGCAGATCTTGCAAACCGACCTTGATGACAACGAAATTAAAGCCCCAGATTACGACGACAAGCAAGGCAAGGAGGATATCCGCAGGTTTCATGACAGTGAGCCGATGGCAGTTGGTCGTTATGCGTGGTGGTTGGTAGGGGGACGATGTGAAGATTGTATTATTTCCGTGTGATGATTAAAGTGGATCCTGGAAAAGGATTATTCTCATATAGAAAATATGCTAGATCTTCAGCGCCTTGTTGTCTTTGCCGCCGTTGCGGATACGCGCAGCTTTTCGCTCGCTGCCGCGCGGCTGGAAGTGTCGAACTCGCATGTCAGCAAACAAGTCTCCGCCCTTGAAAAAGAATTGCATACGCGCCTTTTGCATCGCACGACGCGAAGCATCAGTCTGACCGAGGCAGGCGAAATCTTTCATCGCCGTTGCAAGGCGATACTGTCCGATGTGGCCGCCGCCGAACAGGAGGTCTTGCGGCGTCTCGATACACCGCAAGGTGTATTGCGTGTGACGGCGCCACCAAACCTCGCCAATGCCAGCCTTGGCGACATCGTCCATGATTTCATTGCGGCCTATCCGCAGATTCAGCTCGATTTGACGCTGTCAAACCAGTTGTTCGACTTGGCGGAGGAGTCGATTGATATTGCGCTGCGCATCGTCGATGACATCCCCATGAACGTCTACGCACGGAGGCTGCGTAAGATAGGCTGGAATCTTGTCGCCAGTCCGGCCTATCTCAAACGGCGAAAAGTCCGTGATCTCGCCGACCTGGCCCCCCTCGACTGCCTGTCGGATAGCACGACTTCGCCGAGGGATATATGGCTGTTTACGTCCGGAGGTCGAAGCATCGAAGTGCCGGTGACACCTCGTGTCCGCTGCGGCAATAGCGAGTGGCTCAGACAATGCGCGCTACGCGACATGGGCCTCGCCCTGCTGCCGGATTTCATGATCGAGGGTGATCTCGCCCAAAAACGGCTGGTGCGCCTCCTTCCCGGATATGAGGCGCAGCCGCAGAAGTGGTTGTACGGAATTTATCTGCCGAACCGCTACCTGTCATCCAAGGTAAGGTTATTCCTTGATGCCGTGGAAAACGGTTTGCGAAAGGACTAGTGCTGATCAATGCCTACTGTACCTGTCCAGCCATAAAAACCTTGGACACTAACCTCAATATTGTTGCATTCATGCCGATAAAGGAAAAGGGATCCGCATGTCTGAACGGCGCGGCGCATCGACAAGGTGCAGGCTATGGCTCATCATAGGTCCTATCAGCGTACGCATACTCAGGAGCCTATAAGTGGTTTTCGAAAATACGGCACCAAGTGGAACTGTGGTTGCACCTGTATCGTCAGGCGGTGTCAATGACGATGATTCCGCCGTCCGCGCGCGCGACCGCCTGTTGCAAAAGATCAGCGCAGAAGCGGACTTGCCCGCGCTGGGCAGTTCGGTTTCCAGGGTTGTGCAAATGGCATCCTCAGACGATGAAGCGGTAAGGGCGCTGGCGCATTTCATCCTGTCCGACGTAGCACTGACGCAAAAGATTTTACGCATTGCTAATACGGTATCCTATCGCACCGCTGCCGGCAGGCCGGTCACCACGGTATCGAAGGCAATCTTCTTGCTTGGCTTCGACGTCGTGAAAACCAGCGCGCTGGCGATGCTGCTGGTCGACGGCATGTCCACGCGGCATGGCAAGAACGTTCGCACCGAACTTAACCATGCATTATGTGCCAGCATCGTCGGTCGCGAAATGGCACGGCGCAGTCAGTACAAGGATGCAGAAGAAGCGGTAATCGCAGCGCTATTCAAAAATATCGGACGGCTTTTGGTTGCATCACACGATCATGGTCTTTATACCGAGATTGCCCGGTTGGTCGAGAGCGGTAAGTTCACCCCGGTCCAGGCGTCGATGCAAGTCTTGGGTTGCAGTTTCGACTTGCTGGGTGAAGCTGTGCTACGCGAGTGGAATATCCCCGAGACGATCATCCTCGCCTTGGCGCCGCCGCCCGCGGGCGTACTGAAGCCTGCCAAGGGGCGGCAGGAATGGATGCAGCAGGTTGCGGCCTTCAGCTCCGCGGCGGCGCGTCTCATTCCCGACATGAATGATCCGGGACAGGAGGCGCCCGGCAAGGCCGTGCTGACCCGGTTTGGGCACGCACTCAATCTCGACCAGGCCAAGCTGAGCCAGTTGTTTGCCAGCGTAGCCGAAGAAACCCGGGTTCTTGCCAGCAATGCGGAGCTGGTCATGCGTGTGGAAGATCATTCGGATGTTGTGGCTGAACCCTCTTCGACAGCTGACAACAATCATGGCAATTACAGCAAGCATGCTAGTGCCGACTCAGACGCATCGAATGCAGATACCGGCCTGCCCAGCGAACTGCTGCTGGATCTGATTGATGACGACCGGGCGGTGTTCGTCAGTGACCGTCATGCTAGCGGGAAGCCAATGAATGCACGCAACCTGTTGCTTGCGGGCGTGCAGGACGTGACGCACATGATGGCGTCCGGCCGTTGCAAGGTAAACGATTTGCTGCTTCTTGTGCTGGAAACGCTGTACGGCAGCATGGGTTTCAGTTTTGCCACGATTTGCCTCAAGGATGCCCAGACACAGCAATTTCGCGCGCGTATTTCGATGGGCGACAACTTCGCGCAAAGGCAGGCCGGATTTGCATTCCCGGCCGCCGCGTCGCACGACCTGTTTCATCTGGCGATGGAGAACGACGCGGACCTGATGATTTCCGACGCCAGCGTGCCAAAGATCCGCGCTTTGTTGCCCGAGTGGCATCGATCGCTTCTGCCTGACGCACGCAGTTTCATCGTCCTGCCAATGGTGGTTCAGAATAAGCCGCTGGGCTTCCTCTATGCAGACCGCACACAGGCCGCTCCGGAAGGGGTGCCTCCTGACGAAACCGTGTTGATCAAGACCCTGAAAGGGCAGGTTCTGACGGCGCTGCGGCCACGTTGATTGTTGTTGGCCTGCGGTACCGCGCCGATCGCAAATGTGTACGACTCGCCAGGATTTTTGGGTGAGTGGTGCACGATTGATTACGAATCAGCGCAGCAATACATAGGCGACACAGGCAACTGCAACCGCAACGGCACCCGCGGCCACTGCGCGCGCATTGACGGTAGCCGATGATGTCGTTTCATTGCTGTCAGATGTGGTCGATACAGCAGGAATAGCAATCCGCATGCTCTTGCGTGCACGTCTTTCCTTGAGCAGGTAGCGCTTCAGATCCAGCGCAAGTTCTTCAGCCGTCTGATAGCGTTTCTCCGGGCGTTTTGCCATGGCCTTCATGACGATATGCGACAGACTTGCCGGCACCCGTGCGTCGACTTCGATGGGCGGCACCGCTGCCTTATAGGCGATCTGCTGAATCAGTTTGTCTGCGCGCTCGGCGTTGAAGGGGGTGCGTCCTGTAAGCATTTCATACATGACGGCACCGAGCGAATAGATATCGGTACGCATATCGACGGCTTTGCCCGCAGCCTGTTCGGGAGACATGTAATTGGGTGTGCCGAGAAGCTTGTTATCGCGCATCATGGTGTACGGTTCATCCGCGGGCGCATGTCGCTCCGCGAGGCGGTTCGGCGAACGTGCGATGCCGAAGTCGATCAGTTTTGGATGATCATCCTTCACCATGAAGATATTGGACGGCTTGATGTCGCGATGAATGACTTCGCGGCCATGCGCATGATGCAAGGCATCTGCGATTTTCCATGCGAGCGAAGCCACTTCATCGGGTGTATAACGATGTCCGCTTTCCAGGATGCGATTCAGTTCGCGTCCCTGCAAATATTCCATCGCCAGATAGGTGGTGCCGTTTTCATTAAGCGCATCGTACACGGTGACGATATGCGGGTGGGACAGGCGTCCTGCGGCGCGCGCTTCGTTGATGAATTGCTGTTCGAAACGCGCCTTCTCAGCAAGATTGAGATGTGGATTAAAGGTCTTGATAGCGACATCGCGGGCAATCACGGGGTCATGCGCCAGATAGACACACCCAGCTGTGCCGCGCCCCAGTTCGCGGGTAACGCAAAAACGGCCGATCCTGCTGTTGGCGGGCAGGCTAGGAGAAAAAACGGCTGGTGTCGGCATCGTCATGATGGCGTGAGAATGCCGTCAAGTGGTGTTTTTGGCAAGCAATTTGCGCAGTAAATTTGTACGATTACCACTGCCCAACCATATATGACGGCTTTGATTGACTGTCGGTTATTTTATCTGTCTGAAGGGACTGTGTTCGTTCAATTCGTCAATGTAGGCGTCAATGCCGCCCGCTTCCTGTTCGAGAAAACGTTCGATCGCGTCAGCGAACGCAGGATGGGCAAGCCAGTGTGCGGACCAGGTTTTTTGCGGCAGAAAGCCGCGCGCCATTTTGTGCTCGCCTTGCGCGCCGCCTTCAAAACACTGAATGCCACGTTCGATGCAGAATTCAAGCGGCTGGTAATAGGCGGTTTCGAAATGCAGGCAGGGCACTTCTTCGATCGCCCCCCAATATCGGCCGTACAGGTTGCGTTCGTCATGGATGACGAGAGAAGAAGCGATGGGGCGGCTGTCACGCTCGGCAATGATGATCAGTATATTGTCTGGCATCGACGTGCCGATCCGACGAAAGAAATCGAGGTTCAGATACGGGGTGGAATAGTGCGCGGCATAAGTATGGTCATAGCAGCGCTTGAAGAAGCGCCAGTCGGCATCCGTGGCATCGTGTCCGCCAATGCGGCAAAAACGTACGCCGGCTTCTTGCACCTTGCGGCGCTCGGCACGGATATTCTTGCGCTTTTTGCGATCGAGCGTGGACAGGAATTGTTCAAAATCCTGGTAACCGTCGTTCAACCAGTGGAACTGCACACCACTGCGCAGCATGAAGCCTGCTTCGTGTAACGCCTCGGCTTCCGCTTGCGGAGGAAACAGGATGTGTGTCGAGGACAGATCGTTTTCCACCTGCAGTTCGCACAAAGCTTCGATCAGTGCAGTTCTTGCTTCCGGGCTGTTTGCCAGCAGACGGCTTCCAGAGACTGGCGTGAAAGGAGTCGCTGATAATAATTTCGGGTAGTACGCCAAGCCGTTTCGCCGGTAGGCATCAGCCCAAGCCCAGTCGAAAACGTACTCACCGTAGGAGTGCGATTTGACATAGAGAGGCAGTGCGGCTTCCAACACTTCGGCTTTCCATAGCGTCAGGTACTGTACTTGCCAGCCGGATCTGGGTGACGCCGAGCCGGACTCATGTAATGCATGTAGAAAGGCGTAAGACAGAAACGGATTGCGCTCTGTTTGCTGCAAGACAAGAGAGTCCCATGCCTGCTGGCCAAGTTCCGAGAGAGAAGAAATGATTCGCGTGCGATAATTCACTATTGATAACTTGACTATCCGAGAGTCGAAACCGTTGCCTTTGTGAAAGCGAAAACGTCGTTAAAACATTGTTTTATACGGACTTATCCTTCATGGGTCTGCCCGGTTATAAGACTCGCCCGTTGCGTTGTTCATTCTACGCAAAAACGCTAGGCATGTTTGACGTCGTGAACAGCCTGTGGCAGTCATTACGGTAATTGAGAGTCATTCATTGCGACATTGCGCAACCATGCAGGCATACAGCATTAAGCTTGGACGTGTCGCTTCCCGGAGGTAACGCAAAAAGATGGCTAAAGAATTTTTCAGCATTTATTCTCATGACTTTGCACGTGTTGCAGTAGGCGTTCCACGTTGCCGCGTTGCGGATCCTGTATCGAATGCCGCCGAGACAATCGCCCTTGCTACCAAGGCGGCAGGCGAGGGCGCAGCACTCATCGCTTTTCCGGAACTGGGCCTGTCGGCCTATACGTGCGATGACCTGTTTCATCAACGCGCCTTGCTTGATGCTTGCACCGAAGCACTAGCGACGATAGTCGAGGCTTCCCGGACACTGCCGATCGCCATGATTGTCGGTCTTCCGTTAAGGGTCGAACACCGGCTGTTCAATTGTGCGGCCGTCGTGTCCGGCGGGCGCATCCATGGCATCGTTCCCAAAAGCTACCTGCCTAACTATGGTGAGTTTTATGAGGCGCGCCAGTTCAATGCCGCGGACAGTACAACGGCCGAGGTGATCACGCTGTGTGGACAGGCCGTTCCCTTTGGCGCGGCGCTGCTGTTCGAGATAGAAAACCTTCCGCTGTTCCGGTTCCATGTCGAGATCTGTGAAGATGTATGGGTGCCGATTCCGCCATCCTCTTTCGCTGCACTTGCGGGCGCCACCGTGCTGGTCAACTTGTCGGCATCCAATATCGTGGTTGGCAAGTCCGGCTATCGGCATCAATTGGTGTCCCAGCAGTCGGCCCGCTGCCTCTCCGCTTATTTGTATTCATCGGCAGGAAAGGGTGAATCGTCGACCGACATGGCTTGGGATGGGCAAGCGCTGATCTATGAAAACGGTGAGAAGCTCGCCGAATCGGAGCGCTTTTCGGATGATTCACATTTAATCTACGCCGACGTCGACTTGGAGCGTTTGTCTCGCGAACGCATGCGTACCGGCACCTTCGGGCATTCGGTCCAACGGCACAAGCTGGAAGTGACGAAATTCAGGGTCGTGTCTTTCCAGCTCGACCTGCCACTCGACAAGCCAATGCGCCTGAACCGCAGTGTCGAGCGCTTTCCTTATGTGCCTTCCGATGCAAGGCGACGCGACGAGCGCTGCGAGGAAGTCTATAACATCCAGGTCCAGGCATTGGTGCAGCGCCTGTCGGCTTCCGGCATATCCAGGGTTGTCATCGGCGTATCGGGGGGGCTTGACTCGACGCATGCACTGCTGGTCTGTGCCAAGGCCATGGACAGGCTGGGCCTGCCGCGTACCAACATCATCGGTATCACCATGCCCGGCTTCGCCACCAGCGACAGGACCTTGCTGCAGGCAAGGCAGTTGATGGAGGTGGTCGGCTGCTCCGCAAGCGAGGTCGATATCCGGCCGAGTTGCCTGCAGATGCTCAAGGACATCGGACATCCGTATTCGGAAGGCAAGGAAGACTACGATATCACCTTCGAGAACGTGCAGGCGGGCGAGCGTACCAGTCACCTGTTCCGGATCGCCAATTTCCGGAACGGCATTGTCATTGGTACCGGTGACCTGAGTGAGCTTGCGCTCGGGTGGTGCACTTATGGCGTCGGCGACCATATGTCGCACTACAACGTGAACGCCAGCGTACCCAAGACACTCATCACACATCTGGTGCGCTGGGTCGCCGAAACCGGGCAGATTGGGGGTTCCGGGTCAGACGTGCTGATCAATATTCTCGATACCGATATTAGTCCCGAACTGGTGCCTGGCAAGTCCAATAAGCAACCCGGGCAAAAGACGGAAAGCGTCATCGGGCCCTACGAGCTACAGGATTTCAATTTGTATTACACGCTGCGATTTGGCTTTGCACCGTCCAAGGTGGCGTTCCTTGCGTACTCCGCCTGGAACGACCGGGAAGCCGGTCGATGGCCCGAGGGAGGGCACGTTGCACGTAACGAATATGACCTGGCAGCGATTAAGCGTAACCTGGGAATTTTCCTGTACAGGTTCTTCAAGACCAGC
Organism: Herbaspirillum sp. GCM10030257; assembly: GCF_042666555.1. NCBI lineage: Bacteria > Pseudomonadati > Pseudomonadota > Betaproteobacteria > Burkholderiales > Oxalobacteraceae > Herbaspirillum > Herbaspirillum sp. GCM10030257. The sequence continues at coordinate 139,537 of NZ_JBHTDH010000003.1, read as the reverse complement.
CAGTTCAAGCGGTCCTGCGTGCCGAATTCGCCGAAAGTGGGATCAGGCGGCTCGCTTTCTCCACGCGGCGACTGGCGCGCGCCGAGTGATTCCGAGGCCGTTGTCTGGCTTGAGGACCTGAAGAATATTCCCGATGCATGACATGTCGAAATATAATCGTTGGATAGAACTTGCCGGCCTTGAGATTTCGTAGACGATTTACTAAGAAGGAGCTGTTATGAAGCTGGTTACCGCAATCATCAAACCATTCAAGCTGGACGAAGTGCGCGAGGCGCTCGGGGAAATCGGCGTAACTGGCCTGACCGTCACGGAAGTGAAGGGTTTTGGCCGTCAGAAGGGGCATACCGAACTGTATCGCGGCGCCGAGTACGTCGTCGACTTTCTGCCCAAAGTGAAGATCGAGGCGGTCATTGATGAAAAGCAGGTCGAGCAGGCAGTCGACGCGATCATCAAGGCGGCGCGCACGGGCAAGATCGGTGACGGCAAGATTTTCGTCCGCGAAGTCGAGCAGGTTATCCGCATTCGTACCGGCGAAACCGGCCCGGACGCAGTCTGACCCCCTGGGCGACAAGCCGGGTTACTCCAGCCGCACGCCCCGGTGCCAGGTGACCAGTCGCGCGACCGCGATCGCAAGCGCACTGGTCCACAGTGAAAAATCCGGTGGAATACCGGTTTTTTGCATGAGCAGGTACATCCAGCATCCCCCGAACGAGCAGATGGCATAAGGCCGGCCATCCCGCAACACCATCGGGATTTCATTGCAGACGATATCGCGCAGTACACCCCCAAAAATGCCGGTGATGACCCCCATCATCGAAGCGATGAAGATCGGCATGCCGGCTTCCAATGCCTGCGACACCCCGACGATGGAAAACAGCCCGAGACCAAGCGCATCCGCAATCACGATCATGCGTTCTGAAATCAGTCTGCGTAGCGTCTTGATGGCCTGTGCCGCCACCAATGCCAGCATGAAGATAAGGATTGCGTATTCCTGATGGGTGACCCAGAACAGCGGGCGCTTATCGAGCAGGATGTCGCGCAAGGTTCCACCGCCGAACGCGGTAATAAACGCTACTGTAAAGATCCCGACCACGTCCATCTTCTTTTGCCTCGCCTCGATGAAGCCGGAAAATGCACCGACCAGGATAGCGAGGATTTCGAGGATTTTGATCAGGGACATGCGCTTAGAATGGAGTGGTAATCAGCGCATGATACTGGGGAAGCAGAAAAATGCACAATTGCCTGTCAAAGCTGCCCCTGTGTTGCGTGCAGATTGGGAACAACCTGAACGCGTCCCGGTATGGGGTGATTGTGTACCTATGTGATCGTGTAACCGGATTGCGGCCAGGCGGAGAGCAGGTTGTACGGACTCGTCCAAGTTTTACACACGGACAATCAAGCCTTTAGCAACACCACCAACGCGCCTGCGCCGCCATCTGCTGCTCGCGCCTGGCAAAAGGCGATCACTTCCTCCTTCTGCACGAGCCAGCTGCGTACCTTGCTCTTCAATACCGGTTCCTTGTTGATCGAACCCAGGCCTTTGCCATGGATGATGCGGACACAGCGTATTCCTCGCTTGACGGCGTTGCGCAAGAACTCCGCCAACGCCTCGCGGGCTTCCTCGCGACGCAATCCATGCAAGTCGAGCTGTGCCTGAATAACCCAGTGGCCACGACGCAACTTGCGCAAGGTGTCCGGTCCGATATTGGCCCGCGCATAGCTGAGCGCTTCGTCAGTGTCGAGCAGCGTATCGACATTGAACTCGTCGGAGAGCGATTCCTGCAGCGCGGCCTGTTCATCGGCTAGATGCTGACGGGCGATTGGGGCAGGGCGCGGTGTGACGGGTTGCGCCTTTGGTGCGGAACGCAAGGGAGCAACTTCGCCAATCGCACTGCGAAACAGTTCGGCATCGCGCCGGCTTTCTTTCTCGCGACGCAGCCGTTCTTCTTCCGCTGCCTTGCGGGCTTCTTCCTTTGCCTTGATTTCCGCTCGCAGGGACTTGAGCGCGGCAAAATCCTTGATGGGGCCAGACATGATGGGCTATTCCTTTGGCCGGGATGCAGAGGGCCTTCAATGGCGTCCCGGGATACTACTTTGTACGGAATCCGCGTTGCAGGTTCCGTACACGCGAGGTCTTATACCAATTCTGACCTGTTACGTTTTGGGCTGGAACCGGTATTAGCCCTCAAGGCTTTCAAGATAGCGCTGGGCGTCCAGTGCGGCCATGCAACCCGTGCCGGCACTGGTAATGGCCTGGCGGTACACATGGTCCTGTACGTCGCCGGCCGCAAATACGCCAGGGATATTGGTTGCAGTTGCCATCCCTTCAAGGCCGGTCTTGGTCTTGATGTAGCCGTTCTGCATGTCGAGCTGGCCTTCGAAGATGCTCGTATTCGGCTTGTGACCGATGGCAATGAAGAGTCCATGCACGTCGACCTTGCTAAGGCTGGCGTCCTTGACCGATTTGATGCTGATCCCGGTCACGCCACTGTCGTCACCCAGCACTTCTTCCAGGGTATGGTCCCATTTCACCTCGATCTTGCCTTCGGCGACCTTAGCCATCAGGCGATCAATCAGGATCGGTTCCGCGCGAAACTTGTTGCGACGGTGAATGACAGTCACCTTGGTCGCGATATTCGACAGATATAAGGCTTCTTCGACCGCGGTATTGCCGCCGCCGACGACTGCCACGTTCTGGCCCTTGTAGAAAAAACCGTCGCAGGTAGCGCAGGCGGACACACCCTTCCCCATGAAGGCTTCTTCGGAGGGCAGGCCGAGGTACTGGGCCGACGCGCCGGTCGCAATGATCAGCGAATCGCAGGTGTACTCACCGGAATCGCCGATCAGGCGCATCGGTTTTTCAGTCAGTTTGGCAGTGTGAATGTAATCGAAGATGACTTCGGTATCGAAGCGCTCGGCATGCTGCAGCAGGCGCTGCATCAGTTCCGGACCTTGCACGCCCATCGGGTCGCCGGGCCAGTTTTCGACGTCGGTCGTGGTCATTAGCTGGCCACCTTGCTCGACACCGGTAATCAGGACGGGTTTCAGGTTAGCGCGGGCAGCGTAAACGGCGGCGCTGTAACCAGCCGGGCCGGAGCCGAGAATCAGAACGTGGGCGTGTTTGGTGGTTGCCATGGCAGTAGAAAAGTAAGTAATTGTGACAATTAAGCGCGTGGGTGCAGTGAAAACGGCGCCTCTGCGATTCATATGTCGCCAAAAGGCAAAATTTCAACAGCCTGTCAGTATTGCACCCGAAAAACTGGTTAAGATTATAGTCGAACATGCCCTGCGAGGCGGAGCGTCGACCAAAATCCGCTAATCACACGCCCGGAAGCGGCGCTTCCCGAATTTCACATAAGTTATGAGTAGAACAACCCAAGCCTATACCCGTAATACCAGCCCGCCGGAAGCCAATCCGCTGCCCAACCGGCTGGTGCGCCTGCTGTCGGAAGCACGCTGGTTCGTGCTGACGGTGGTTACCGTCTATCTGGTTCTTATTTTTCTGACCTATTCCAAGACCGATCCCGGCTGGTCGCAAGCCAATGTGGTGCCGCATCTGCACAACTGGGGCGGGCGCATCGGTGCCTGGCTGGCCGACTTGATGTTGTTCATCTTCGGTTTTTCGGCCTGGTGGTGCTGTGTCTTCCTGCTGCGCTCCGTCATGAAAGGCTATCGCCGGCTTTCCCAGCGGTTTCTGCTCCAGACTGAACCCGAGCCCGAACACCATACCGAAGCATGGGTACGCGCCATCGGTTTCGTACTGATGCTGTTCGGCAGTGTCGCCATCGAATATCTGCGCATGTATTCGTTGAAGGCCCAACTGCCTCGCGCGCCGGGCGGCGTACTCGGAGAACTGATCGGCGGCGCCGCGCAGCATGCATTCGGCTTTACTGGCGCGACCTTATTTTTGCTGCTGCTGTTCGGTGTCGGCTTCAGCCTGTTCTTCCATGTATCCTGGCTTGCTGTGGCGGAGCGTATCGGCGGCGTCATTGAAACCTTGGTCGAGCGCGTGCAAAACCTGTATGCCGCACGCGAAGACCGTAAGGTCGGTCAGGTTGCCGCAGTCAAGCGCGAGGAAGTGGTGGTGCAGGAGCGTGCCAAGATTGTTGAGGCGCCGCCGATCCGCATCGAGCCACAGGTGGTCGCGGTACCGAAATCCGAGCGCGTGGAAAAGGAAAAACAGGTTTCCCTGTTTGCCGATCTTCCCGATACCAACCTGCCGCCGCTGTCGCTGCTGGATGAGCCGCCGCCGGCGCAGGAAACCGTCAGCATCGAAACCCTGGAGTTCACCAGCCGCCTGATCGAAAAGAAGTTGTCCGACTTTGGCGTGGAAGCCAAGGTGGTCGCCGCCTATCCTGGTCCGGTGATCACCCGTTACGAAATCGAGCCGGCGACCGGCGTGAAGGGCAGCCAGATCGTCAACCTGGGGCGTGACCTTGCGCGTTCGCTGTCGCTGACGTCGATCCGTGTGGTCGAGACCATCCCCGGCAAGAATTACATGGGACTTGAACTGCCGAATCCGAAACGCCAGATCGTGCGCCTGACCGAAATCCTCGGTTCCAAGATCTACAACGACAGTGCGTCAAGCCTGACTGTCGCGCTCGGCAAGGACATCGCCGGCAATCCGGTGGTGGCCGACCTGGCCAAAATGCCCCACCTGCTGGTCGCCGGTACGACGGGCTCCGGCAAGTCGGTAGGTATCAATGCCACCATCCTTTCGCTGCTGTACAAGTCCGATCCCAACAATGTGCGGATGATCCTGATCGACCCGAAGATGCTGGAAATGTCCGTCTATGAAGGCATTCCGCACTTGCTGGCGCCGGTCGTCACCGACATGCGTCAGGCGGGTCATGCACTGAACTGGGCGGTCGCCGAAATGGAGCGTCGCTACAAGCTGATGTCCAAGCTGGGCGTACGTAACCTTGCAGGCTATAACACCAAGATCGCCGAAGCGGAGAAGAAGGAAGAAAAGATTCCCAACCCCTTCAGCCTGACCCCGGATGCGCCTGAGCCGCTGGAAAAATTGCCGACGATCGTCATCATCATCGACGAATTGGCTGACCTGATGATGGTGGTCGGCAAAAAGGTGGAAGAACTGATTGCGCGTATCGCGCAGAAGGCGCGGGCAGCCGGCATTCACCTGATCCTCGCCACGCAGCGCCCGTCGGTCGACGTGATCACCGGCCTCATCAAGGCCAACATCCCGACGCGCATCGCCTTCCAGGTTAGCAGCAAGATCGACTCGCGTACCATCCTTGACCAGATGGGCGCCGAAACGTTGCTCGGCATGGGCGACATGCTTTACATGCCGCCCGGTACCGGCTTGCCGGTGCGCGTGCACGGCGCCTTCGTATCGGACGATGAAGTGCACCGCGTGGTCGAGCACCTCAAGGCCCAGGGGGAACCGAATTACATAGAAGGAATCCTAGAAGGAGGCGTAGCCGAAGAGGGTGGCGATGCCGCATTCGGCGGAGAAACCGCCGCAGGCGGTGGCGAGTCGGACAACCTGTACGACCAGGCCGTCGCCGTCGTACTGAAGAACCGCCGCGCATCGATCTCCCTCGTGCAGCGACATTTGCGGATCGGCTACAATCGCGCAGCCCGGTTGTTGGAACAGATGGAGCAGAGCGGTTTGGTTTCCTCGATGCAATCGAATGGCAACCGCGAAATTCTTGTTCCGGCCGGCACTACCCAGGAATAGGAAAACGCTTTGATACAAACAAGATCCGTTCGCTTTCGCCGTCTGCTTCCCGCCATGCGCGCGCTCGCTGTGCTGGCGGTGGCATTGCCCGCCGTTGCAAGCGCATCGGCGCTCGATCAGTTCAAGTCTTTCGTCAAGTCGACCAAGTCGGCAAAGGGTGAATTTTCGCAGCGCCAGGTCAAGATGATGGACGGCAGTACCAAGGTCTCCAACGAGTCGACCGGTACCTTCATGTTCGCCCGTCCAGGTAAGTTCATCTGGACTTACCAGAAACCGTATGAACAGCTGCTGCAGGCGGACGGCGAAAAGCTCTACATCTATGACAAAGATCTGAACCAGGTGACCGTCAGGCAGCTCGGCAATGCGCTCGGCTCGTCACCGGCGGCCATTCTGTTCGGCAGCAATGACCTTGAAAAGAATTTCACTTTAAAGGACGCCGGCACCAAGGACGGGCTGGAGTGGCTGGAGGCCACGCCCAAGAGCAAGGACACGACCTTCGACCGCATTGGTATCGGCCTCAAGGATGGCGTGCCGCTGGCAATGGAATTACGCGATTCCTTCGGCCAGGTGTCACTGCTGTCGTTCAAGAAATTTGAAAAGAATCCGGCAATGTCTGCCGACCAGTTTCGCTTTACGGTACCCAAAGGCGCCGACGTCTTTCAACAATAAAAAATAAACAATGGCGGCGCCCGGATACGGCGCTGTTTTCGTACAGATTAAAACAAGAAAGGCGGGGCTGACCCGTCCGACGCCATGAACTCCATCCCACTCGCCGAAAGGCTACGCCCGCAAACGCTTGACGACGTAATTGGCCAGCATCATCTGCTGGGCCCGGGCAAGCCCTTGCGGGTTGCCTTTGAATCCGGCGAGCCGCACTCCATGATCCTCTGGGGACCGCCCGGTGTCGGCAAGACGACGCTGGCCCGGCTGATGGCTGACAGCTTCAATGCGGAATTCATCGCGCTGTCCGCGGTGCTGTCGGGTGTCAAGGATATCCGCGAGGCTGTGGAGCGTGCCCAGGTGGTCAAGGCCAATTCTGGGCGGCGCACCATTCTGTTCGTGGACGAGGTACATCGATTCAACAAGAGCCAGCAGGATGCATTCCTTCCCCATGTTGAAAGCGGGCTGTTCACCTTCATCGGCGCGACGACCGAGAATCCCTCATTCGAAGTTAACGGCGCGTTGTTGTCGCGAGCCGCAGTCTATGTCCTGAAATCCTTATCCGACGAGGATCTTGATGCGCTAGTGGATAGGGCCTGCATCCAGGAACTCGACGGTCTGGATTTTACGCCGGAAGCCAAGGCTATCCTCGTCGCCAGCGCCGACGGAGACGGCCGCAAACTGCTGAACAATCTCGAAATCGTCGCAAGGGCGGCCGCCGCAAACAATCAGCCGGAAGTGGACGAAGCCTTGCTCTCCACCGCGCTGGCGGAAAACCTGCGCCGCTTCGACAAGGGCGGTGATGCTTTCTACGACCAGATATCTGCGTTGCATAAATCGGTGCGTGGCTCGAATCCGGACGCATCACTTTACTGGTTCGTGCGCATGCTCGATGGCGGCGCCGATCCGCGCTACCTCGCACGTCGCATCATCCGCATGGCGGCGGAAGACATCGGCCTCGCCGACCCACGCGCCTTGCGGCTTTCACTCGATGCGGCAGAAACATATGAACGACTCGGATCGCCAGAAGGGGAACTCGCGCTGGCCGAAGCCGTGGTGTATCTTGCCTGTGCGGCAAAGTCGAACGCTGTCTACAACGCTTATAACGCCGCCCGCGCCTACATTGCCAAGGACAAATCGCGACCGGTGCCGGAACATCTGCGCAATGCGCCGACCAAGCTGATGAAGGAACTCGGCTACGGCAAGCTCTATCGCTACGCACATGATGAGCCGGATGCCTATGCGGCCGGCGAAACCTATCTGCCGGAAGGCATGCGGGAGCCGCACTGGTATCAGCCTACGCCACGCGGCCTGGAAGGAAAGATAGGGGAGAAACTTGCGTACCTGAAGATGCTGGACCGGGAAGCGAAGAAGAACGAGAAGAAGTAGGGTGGTGAAAAGCGGCGTTTTGTATAACGCTCGTAACTTGTCTTTATCGAGCGGAACCAAGGACGCTTGTAACTACCACCGACGGGTTCCCTCCCCCTGTTAGGGGGAGGGTTAGGGTGGGGGTGTGAAGGTCGAGCAAGCGCCTTCTTATGCATAACCTTTTCACCCCCATCCCAACCTTCCCCCTAACAGGGGGAAGGGGCCGCTCAGCGATGTACGACGGTGCCTTTTCGTTCGCTGCTAGAAAACGCACCACCGAAATACGCCTTACCGCAAAGCCTCGACCAATATCTCCAGCTTTACCGCATCCGCGCAGAACAACCGAATTCCTTCGGACAGCTTCTCCGTACCCATCGCATCTTCATTCAGCATAAAGCGGAACGACTTTTCATCCAGTGTCAGCTTCTGCAGGTCGGCTCCCTGCGCTTCTTCGACGTTCAGCTTGCGAGTGACCGCCGCATCGCTGTCGGCCAGTTTCTGCAGCAGTTCGGGACTGATGGTCAGCAAATCGCAGCCAGCCAGTTCCGTAATCTGTGACGTGTTGCGGAAGCTCGCCCCCATGACTTCAGTCTTGTAGCCGAACTTGCGGTAGTAGTTATAGATGCGCTTGACGGACTGGACACCTGGATCGTCTGCGCCGGTGTATTCCTGGCCAGTCGACTTCTTGTACCAGTCATAGATACGGCCGACGAACGGCGAGATCAACTGCACTTGGGCATCGGCGCAGGCAATCGCCTGCGGCAGCGAAAACAGCAGTGTCATGTTGCAGCGAATACCTTCCTTCTCCAGCACTTCGGCTGCGCGGATACCTTCCCAGGTGGAGGCGATCTTGATCAGGATACGCTCGCGCGAAACACCGGCGGCTTCATACAAGGCGATCAGCGCACGGCCTTTGTCGATGGTGGCTTGCGTATCGAAGGAAAGGCGGGCATCGGTTTCGGTCGATACGCGCCCAGGGATGATGTTGAGAATTGCCGTGCCAAATGCGACCAGCAAGCGGTCGATGACTTCGCCTGTCGGTTTGCCTGCGTTGTCACGCACGGCTTTTTCCAACAGCGGCTTGTACTGATCCTTCTGAACCGCTTTCAGGATCAGCGAGGGATTGGTGGTGGCGTCGCGTGGTGCGAACGCCTCGATAGACTGGAAATCGCCGGTATCGGCAACGATGGTCGTGTACTGCTTCAGTTGTTCGAGCTGGTTCATGGGAAATGCGCCAATGAGGAACGGGAAACCAGCATGATAACCCCATCGGATGACTATGGTTAGATGTGCGTCATGACAAGATGCAACTAGAGCTTTGGCGGATGGCGCAGGAAGGAGTCGAACTGCATATCCAGCTTCTGCAGCGCCTTTTGTGCATTTTGCATTTTTTTGCGAAATTCCGGGCCGCCTTTCAGTGCCAGGCCGACCGCAAGAATATCGATGACCACGAGATGCGCAAGTCGCGCGGAAATCGGCGTGTACGGGTCGATATTGAAGCTGAGGTCGATCGGCACCAGCACCGTCGCCAGGTCGGACAGCGGTGTACCGCTCGGCGTCAGGGCAACTACATCTGCGCCGACCTTGCGCGCGAGTTGCACGCTGTGCAACAAGGCAGTGCTGTTACCGCGCTGGGAAATGGCGACCACCGTATCGCCTTTCTTGAGCAACGCCGCCGAAATGGCATGGATATGCGGGTCTGCATAGGCGACGGTCGGCACGCCCGAGCGGAAAAACTTGTGCTGGGCGTCGGATGCGACGATGCCGGACGTGCCCTGTCCCCAGAACTCAATCTTATGCGAACGGCTAAGTACATCCAGTGCACGTTCGATGGCTGCTGGCTGCAAATTATTGCGGAGGTCGAGCAGCGTGTTGATCGAACGGCTGCAGATCTTGTTGACCAGGTCGGCCGCCAGATCGTCCTGCAGCGGCGATTCATCCGCCTGCGGCAAGGCCAGCGCAAGGGTCTGCGCAAGCTTGAGCTTGAACTCATGCCAGCCGTCATAGCCGAGCGCACGGCAAAAGCGAACGACCGTCGGCTCCGACACCTGCGCATTCTTTGCGAGCGCAGTGATGTTGCCGGAAACCGCGAGGTCCGGATTCTTGAGCACCGCCAGCGCCACCTTCTTTTCCGACTTGGAAAGCGCGTCCAGCTGTGTACGGATAGAATCAAGCAGCATGGCTCATTTCTCAGGAATGGATTCTTCGCGCCACTGCAGGCCGTCGCGACTGATCAGCGCGCTGGCGGCCGCAGGGCCCCACGTGCCGGCAGTATAAGGCAAGGGATCGTCGCCTTCCTGTTCCCAATGTTCAAGGATGGGTTCGACCCATTCCCATGCGGCTTCGAGTTCATCGCTACGCATGAAGAGCGTCAGTTGCCCGCGCAGTACATCGAGCAGCAGGCGCTCATAGGCATCCATGCGCGGCATCTTGAAGGTTTCGCGGAAATCCAGCTCCAGTTCCACCGGGCGCAAACGCATGCCATCTCCCGGCGTCTTGGCCATCAGGTTCATTTGCAGGCCTTCATCCGGCTGCAGGCTGATGATCAGGCTGTTGGACTGAAAACTGCTGTTGGGACGGGCAAAAATGGAATGCGGAATTTTCTTGAAACGCACAACGATTTCCGCAAGCTGGTCGGCCATGCGTTTGCCAGTACGCAGGTAAAACGGCACGCCGGCCCAGCGCCAGGTATCGATCTCCGCTTTTACCGCGACGAAGGTTTCGGTACGCGAGGTCGGAATGGCATTGGGCTCCTTGCGGTAGCCCGGCACCGCGACACCATCGACATGCCCGGACCGGTACTGGCCACGCACCACGTTTTGCGCCAGCATCTGCGGGGTGAAACGCTTGAGCGAGCGCAGCACCTTGAGCTTCTCGTCGCGGACGGCGTTCGGTGAGGTGGATACCGGCGGTTCCATGGCAACGATACAGAGCAGTTGCAACAGGTGATTTTGCAGCATGTCGCGTAGTGCGCCAGCGGTCTCGTAGTAATCGAGGCGATTGCCTACGCCGAGTTCTTCGGCGATGGTGATCTGGACATCGGAAATCCATTCGCGTCGCCACAATGGCTCGAACAGGACATTGCCGAAGCGCAGGGCCAGGAGATTTTGTACCGTTTCCTTGCCGAGATAATGGTCGATGCGGTAGATCTGCGATTCGGCGAATACCTGGCCGACGTCATGATTGATTTGTCGTGCGCTGGCAAGGTCGCGTCCCAGAGGTTTTTCGAGTACGACGCGCGATTCTGGTGTCGCCAGGCCGCGTTCCTTCAGGTGACGGCAGATCGTGGCAAACAGGTTGGGCGGCATAGCGAGGTAGAACACGCGCGTGACTGGCGTTCCTGTCTTGTTGTCCGCTTCATGTCGCATTGCATCCACCAGCGCGCCGTAGGTGCTGCCGTCGCTGGCATCGAGCGATACATAGGACAGGCGTTTGCGAAAGCTCTCCCAGGCTGCATCATTGAAATGTTCCTGAGGGATGTGCGGTCGCGCGTTCTGTTCCAGCGTGTTAAGAAATTCGTCCTGGCTCCACGGATGGCGTCCGACAGCGATGATGCGCGCAGCGGAGGGCAAGTCATTGGCACGGTGACGGTTGTACATCGCCGGCAGCAGTTTGCGCATGGCGAGGTCGCCGCCGCCGCCAAAGAGTACAAGATCGAAGTCGGATAAGGCCATGATGTGTCGTGGATGTGGTGCGTTGGAAAGGGAAGCTTGTCGCTTCGGTTGAAGTTTGCTGGTGTGAGCCCCGCATGCATGTTGAGTCCGTTAATGCACGTGGAAACATGCGGCGCACCATGCAATGCGCAATACAGTCGCTTAACTCATTGCACACATCGGTTTGGCTTAATCACCCAGCGCTGCTTTCGCCCTTGCAATCAATCCATTTGTTGAACTGTCATGCAAATCCGGCTGCAGCGCGCCATTGATCTCCGGCTCGATATTCTTAGCCAATACCTTGCCGAGTTCGACCCCCCACTGATCAAAACTGTTGATCCCCCACACCACGCCTTGCACGAACACCTTGTGTTCATAAAGCGCAATAAGTGCACCGAGCGCTGCCGGCGTAAGCTTCTCCATCAGGATGGTATTACTTGGTCGATTGCCTGGGAAAACCTTGTGCATCAACAAAGCGTTAATCTGGACCTCAGGCAAACCCTGATCCTGCAACTCCTTACGTACTTCATCAGCGTCCTTGCCGCGCATCAGCGCTTCTGATTGCGCAAAACAATTGGCAAGCAGTACCGCATGATGCGACGGTAAAGCATGTGTCGGCTGCAAGGCAGCAATGAAATCGACGGGGATCATCGTCGTTCCCTGATGCAGCAATTGAAAGTAGGCATGCTGTCCGTTCGTACCGACATCGCCCCAGACTACAGGGCCGGTATCAGTGCCCACCTTATTGCCGGCCACTGTGACCTGCTTGCCATTACTTTCCATATCCAGTTGCTGCAAATACGCGGGAAACTGGGCGAGGTCCTGGTGATAGGGCGCAATCGATATCGAGCCGCACTGAAAGAAGTTGCGATACCACACGCCAAGCATACCCAGGATAACAGGCATATTGCGTTCCACCGGCGCCGTGCGGAAATGCTTATCCATGGCATGGGCGCCGGCAAGAAAGTCGCGGAACCCATCAATGCCGATGGCGAGCGCAACCGGCAGTCCGATCGCCGACCAGACCGAATAGCGGCCGCCGACCCAATCCCAGAACGGAAACATGTTGTCAGTGTCGATGCCGAATTCGCTTACCGCCTTTGCATTTGTGGATACCGCGACAAAGTGCTTGGCAAGATCGGTTTCCTTGCCTGATTGCAGGAACCATGCGCGCGCCGACTGGGCGTTCATCATGGTTTCCCGCGTGGTAAAGGTCTTGGAGGCAACGATAAAGAGCGTGGTCTCGGGCTGTACCTTGGCAAGCACGGCGTCCATGTCGTGGCCATCGACATTGGCGACGAAGTGCAGATTGAGTCCGGACTGGGTATGCGTGCGCAACGCCCGGCACACCATTTCAGGGCCAAGATCGGAGCCGCCAATGCCGATATTGACGATGTCCGTCATTGGCTTGCCGCTACGGCCTAACCACTTTCCCGAGCGCACGCGCTCCGTGAACTCGCCCAGATGATCCAGCACCGCATGAACCTCTGGCACCACATTTTGTCCATTGACGATTACTGTCGCGTCACGCGGTGCGCGCAATGCTGTATGCAGTACCGCGCGCTGCTCCGTGGTGTTGATTTTTTCGCCGGCAAACATTGCATCGCGATGCGCGAGCACATGCCGTTCCCGCGCCAGTTCCATCAGCAGCGAGAGCGTCGCCCCGTCCATCCTGTTCTTGGAGTAATCAAGAAACAAACCGGCGGCTTCGAGCGAAAATTGCGTGAAGCGGTCGGGGTGCCTCGAAAACAAGGTGCGCATGTGCCACTGGCTGGCATCCGTGTAATGCCGCTGCAGCGCCTGAAAGGCGGGTGCGTCGTGAAGAGGAGGGAGCTGATGCATGTCGATTCGTTGCGGGCCGGAGGTCGTCATTAAATTTAACTATACATAAATTCTGGTAAATTCACTACATCATATTTAATTCCTGTCTGTCGAGTCTTGCGTTTTCTCAGTAAGCGATGTGTGCATTTGTGGTGTGAGTTTCCCATCGATAGCAGAGAAAAAACCGGGCAAAGTTTCTGATGAAGAGGTCTGGAACAGTCTTCAAAAATACGTAGTAAAATTACGAAAAACAGCGGAATCCGAATTATGTCACTTCATCCTGTCATTCATACCGTCACGCAACGCATCATCGCGCGCAGCAAACCCTATCGTTCTGCTTATCTTGCAAGAATCGAGGCCGCCCGCACGCAGGGCGTACACCGTGGCGCGCTTGCGTGCACCAATCTCGCCCATGGTTTTGCGGCATTTCCCGCAAACGACAAACTCAGACTCAAGGAGCAAAAGGCACCTTCCGTCGCCATCGTCTCGGCCTACAACGACATGCTGTCGGCACACCAGCCTTTTGAACGCTTTCCTCATATCATCAAAGAAGCCGTGCGCAGCGTTGGCGGAGTCGCCCAGTTTGCCGGCGGCACGCCTGCGATGTGCGACGGCGTCACGCAGGGCCAGCCGGGTATGGAGCTGTCGCTGTTCTCGCGCGACACGATAGCCATGGCGACCGCCATTGCACTGTCGCACAACATGTTCGATGCCGCTGTCTACCTCGGCGTCTGCGACAAGATCGTTCCCGGCCTGCTGATCGGCGCACTGCATTTTGGGCACTTGCCGGCTGTCTTCATTCCTGCGGGGCCGATGACCACCGGTATTTCCAACTCTGAAAAAGCCAAGGTGCGCCAGTTGTATGCCCAGGGCAAACTCGGGCGTGACGCATTGCTGGAATCCGAATCGCAGTCTTATCATGGTGCCGGCACCTGTACGTTTTACGGCACCGCCAACAGCAACCAGATGCTGATGGAGGTCATGGGCCTGCATATGCCCGCCACCGCCTTTGTTACTCCCGACACCGAATTGCGGGATGCGCTAACTGCTGCCGCAGCGCGTCGCGCGGTCGAGATCAGTCAGCAGGGCAAGACGTATATTCCCGTGGGGCGCATCGTCGATGAAAAAGCGATCGTCAATGCCATCGTGGCCTTATTGGCGACCGGCGGCTCGACCAATCATACGTTGCACCTGGTGGCGATGGCGCGCGCCGCAGGGATCGTGATCGACTGGAACGATTTTCATGAATTGTCAGGCGCGGTGCCGCTCCTGTCGCGCATCTATCCGAACGGCGAGGCCGACGTCAATCATTTCCATGCCGCCGGCGGCACAGGCTTCGTCATCCGCGAACTGCTGGATGCCGGACGTCTGCACGAAGATGTCACGACTGTCATGGGGCAGGGTTTGCGCGCACATTGCGCCGAGCCTTTCCTCGACGGCCAGCAAGTTGTATGGAAGGCACCGCCTGTCGAAAGCGGGGACGCGAAAGTGCTGCGTACCGCAAAAGATCCGTTCTCTGTCGACGGCGGCCTGCGCCTGCTACAAGGCAACCTCGGTCGCGCGGTCATCAAGGTATCTGCCGTCAAACCGGAACATCGCGTCGTCGAAGCGCCTGCCATCGTGTTCAATTCACAGGAAGACTTCATGGACGCCTACAAGGCGGGCAAACTTGACCGTGACTTTGTTGCCGTCGTCCGTTTCCAGGGACCGCGCGCCAACGGCATGCCGGAACTGCATGCCATGACTCCGGCCTTATCCAATCTGCAGGACGCCGGCCGCCGCGTTGCGCTAGTCACCGATGGCCGCATGTCGGGTGCGTCCGGCAAGGTTCCTGCAGCGATCCATGTGTCGCCGGAAGTGCTGGCCGACGGACCGCTGGGCCGCGTGCGGGATGGGGACATGATCCGTGTCGATGCGGAAGCCGGCACCTTGCAGGCGCTGGTTGCAGACGCAGAGTGGAATGTGCGCGGTACGCCATCGGTTGATCTGACCAGCAGTCACGTCGGCATGGGTCGCGAATTGTTTGCGATGTTCCGCGGCTCAGTCAGTACCGCGGAAGAGGGTGCGGCGACGTTCGGATTGCCGCCGCCGCTGAATATGCCTCAGGAGCAGGATAATTCACTTGCGGTGCCGGAGCAGCAATCTTTCTCCGATGAAGATTCGCTCATTACCCGTAAATAACCACAATAGCCAAAATAAACACAACCATTCATCACGCTAAACACATCATGAATCTTCTCGACATCATGCGCAGCTCGCCGGTGATTCCGGTGATCGCGATTGAACGTATCGAACACGCCGTTCCCTTGGCCAGGGCATTGGTGGCCGGCGGTATCCGCGTGTTGGAAGTGACCTTGCGCACCGAGCACGGTTTGCCGGCAATCCGTGCCATGGTGGAGCAGGTGCCCGATGCAATTGTGGGTGTCGGGACGCTGACGCAAGCCGAGGAGTTCCGTGCGGCGCGTGACGCCGGTGCTGTATTCGGTGTGTCGCCCGGTCTGACGCCCGGCCTGATCGATGCCGCAAAATCGAGCGGCCTGCCGTTGCTGCCCGGCGTGATGTCGCCGTCCGAAGTCATGGCGGCGCGCGAAGCGGGGTTTCGACAACTGAAACTGTTTCCTGCCGTGCCGGCCGGTGGGGTCGGCATGCTCAATGCAATCGCAGGACCGCTGCCGGATGTCAGTTTTTGCCCGACCGGCGGCATTTCACAGGAAACTGCGACGCAATTCCTCGCCTGCAAGAACGTGGTATGCGTTGGCGGTTCGTGGCTGACGCCGAAAGAGGCGATTCAGGCAGGAGACTGGACAATGATTACTTCATTGGCGGCGGCAGCGGCATCGCTACGCAAATGATGGCAGCATAGCCAAGGCGCAGTTCAGTACGCCATGCAGGGCGCATGGCTCCTGCCTATTTGCCTTCGCTATTCACCATCACGCAATTTCGGCCTGAGCGTTTGGCCTGATACAACGCGCGATCCGCGGCATGTACCAGGCTACTGGTCGTCGTGGTATGTTCGGGCACCATCGTGCTGACGCCCAAGCTGATGGTCACATGTCTGGCCACGCCGGAAAAGCCATGCTCGACGCACAAGCCCTCCACTTCCGCGCGCATCGCTTCGGCCACCTGTAGCGCGCCATCTTCATTCGTGTCCGGCAAGACCACGGTGAATTCTTCGCCGCCATAACGTGCCACAAGGTCTCGTGCCCGGTTGAGCACGCGTACGAGCGCAGCGGCAATCTCGACCAGGCAGGCGTCACCGCGCTGGTGGCCATAGTTGTCATTGAAATCCTTGAAGGAATCAACGTCGATCATGATCAGTGAGATCGGCGATCCATTGCGCTTGGCACGCCGGAATTCATCATCCAGATGCAGGTCGAAACGGCGACGGTTGGCGATGCCGGTGAGGCCGTCGACTAGCGTCTGGGATTCCAGTTCGAGCGCCATCTCGCGCAGTTTGCGTTCGCGCGAAACCGCCATGCTGACATCGGTGATCTGCACCACGCAATGACGCGGCATGGTGTCGACTTCGAGCGGCATCACATGAACCGCCTGTTGCATGCGCAGGCCGCTGTCGGCATCGGCCGGATTGACGAAAAGCGGGAAGGGCGCCTTGTTCAGGGTCTGGGACAGCAGAGAGGCAAAATTGTGTTGCAGGGCCGCGTCGATCGCGACGTGGGTACGGCCATCGACCATGTCAGGAAAGACCTCGCTGAAAGCCTTGCCGAGCACCGAAGATGCAGCAACGTGCGAGTGCTGCTCCATCCAGTGATTCCACAGGACGATGCGCTGCTCGGCATCAAACACGATGATGCCAGTCCGGACAGCTTTCAGCACGCCTTGTAGCAAGCTTTGCATTTGCCTCTTTTCCGTTTTGCAGTAAGGTTAACCGGTCAATTTGGCCAGGTAGCCATCGATATAGTGTTGCAGGTCCTGCAGTGCCGGCATGTCGAGGAGGAAGGCGACATAGCCGTAAATATGATGGCGCTCGATGTTGAAATCGATTGTCAGGGTCAGCACCACGCCGTCCCATTGCTTGCCGTTCTGGCCGAGGATGTCGTCGCTGGTGCCCACGTGGTACATCGGCAGCGAGCCCTGCAGTTCGCGCCCGGACGCATTAGCCAGGGTCGCCATGCAGGAATTCAGGATGATGTTGCCGATTTCGCTCATCGCCTCCTGTTCCATCTCGCTCAGTTCTTCGAGAGAGAGGCTTTGTCCCACCATCAGACGGACAATTTCCAGGCTTTTCTCTTCGGGGAACATCAGGAACGCTTCGGTATTGAATGCGCCGTTGAATTGCTGCGCAATCGCGCAAATACGGCGGCCTTCATTGCACCCCAAGGTCTTTGCCACTTCGGCACGGCTCTGGAACTGGACCATCGGCACAGACATCGTGACTTCTTCGTTCACGATGCGGCTCATGGCCGCAGCGGCCTGTCCTACGCCCTGGTTGAACATTTCCACCAGCGCGTCATGCTGAAGTTCGGTGAGCTGAAACATTACGGTTTCTCGAAATAGGCGATGATCTGGTCGATACGGGCTTCGGTAATCGGTTTTTCCGCAAAGCCGATGCCCATGGCTTTGGCTTTGTCACGGATTGCGTCTTGCACGTTTGCGGTCAGGAGGATGATGCGTGTGCCCGGGCATTTCGCCTGGATCCCGGTTACGGCGGCCAGTCCGCCCATGCCGGGCATATTCAGGTCCAGCAACACCAGGTCTGGCGTTACGCTGTCAAGTTTGTCAATCGCTTCCTCGCCACTGGCTGCCTCGGCAATCGTCCAGTGGGGCTGCTTCTGCAACAGGAATTGCCGGGACAGCATCCGGGATACTCTGCTGTCGTCTACTACCAATACGGTTGTCATTTTTACATCACTTCAGAACGGATTGACGCATACTAATGCTTTATGGCAAGTCTACCATTCCATTTGCCGGCGTCGGACAGTTGAAAAAGAAAAAACCTGAATCCGCACGCCTCAGCCCTTAAAATATCGGCTTCCATCAACCAACACTGCCATCGCTCTGCGCAATAACTTCGCACTTAGCAAGACCGGCAGCACTGCATCATGACCCAAGACGAACTAAAACAAGCTGTGGCCCGCGCCGCAATCGCGTATGTTCCTTCCGGCGAAATCATCGGCGTCGGCACCGGTTCCACCGCCAATTTTTTCATCGACGAACTCGGCAAGATCAAGGACCGCATCAAGGGCGCGGTCGCGTCTTCAGAAGCAACCGCAGAGCGCCTGCGTTCCCACGGTATCCAGGTGCTGGACCTCAACGACGTCGAATCGATGTCCGTCTATATCGACGGCGCTGACGAAATTACCAACGCCGGCGCCATGATCAAGGGGGGCGGGGCAGCGCTGACTCGGGAAAAAATCGTGGCATCCGTGGCCAGGCAATTCATTTGCATTGCCGACGGCTCCAAGCTGGTCGATATGCTCGGCAAGTTTCCCCTGCCGATCGAGGTGATTCCGATGGCGCAGGCGGCCGTTGCCCGCAAACTGAAGGCGCTCGGCGGCGAGCCACGCCTGCGCCTGAAGGACGGCAAGCCGCTGCTGACCGATAACGGTTGCATGATTATCGATCAGGTCGGCTTGCAAATCGCCGATCCAAAGGCATTCGAGGCGGAAATCAACAATATCGTCGGTGTGGTGACAGTCGGCTTGTTCGCGCAGCGCGGGGCGGATGTAGCGTTGCTGGGCACGGCGGACGGTGTAAAAAAGTTGACCTTCTGACAGGTAATCTTGGTAAGCCGGCGATAGTCAGGCATGCTTGAAAAACAAAAGCCCGCGGCATGATGCCGGCGGGCTTTTGTTTTTGGTCAGACGATTCCGCCTGCTTGTCTTGCGTACTTCTGTATTTTTCTTACTCCGAGGGTGGTACGTAACCGGACGCGGCATCCGCGCCCGAACCAAAGAAGTGGTTCTCCATTTGGGTCGCGAGATACTTGCGTGCGCGCACATCAGCGAGATTGAGGCGATTTTCATTGACCAGCATGGTCTGGTGCTTCAGCCAGCCGGCCCATGCTTCCTTGGAGACGCTTTCGTAAATCCGTTTGCCGAGTTCCCCGGGATACGGCGGAAAATCCAGGCCTTCGGCTTCCTTGTTCAGCTTGACGCAGTGGACCATGCGGGCCATGTTCTACTCCTTATCGATTCAAATTGCTGGCCCCCAATCGGGTAGAGGACCTGCGGTTTTTAAAGTTGCTTGATCAGTACCAGTGACTTGCGTTGCCAGTTATACATATGTTGCCTGTCCTTGGGCAAGTCGTCGACCGTGGCCGGCACGAAGCCACGCTTGATAAACCAGTGGGCGGTACGCGTCGTCAGGACGAACAACTTGTTGAAACCGGCGGCGCGCGCCCGGTTTTCCATATGCTTGAGGATGCGTTCTCCATCGCCTTGGCTCTGCACCTCCGGATTGACGGTAAGGCATGCCATCTCGGCCATTTTCTCTGCGGGGAAAGGATAGAGCGCGGCGCAGCCAAAGATAACGCCATCGTGCTCGATGACAGAAAAATAGTCGATTTCGCGTTCGATCAGTTCGCGTCCGCGCTTGACCAGCGTGCCGTCGGCTTCCAGCGGTTCAATCAATTTGAGGATGCCGCCCACGTCTTCAATGGTCGCTTCACGCAGGGTTTCGAGGTTTTCAGTGCTGACCATGGTGCCCACGCCGTCGTGGGTAAAGATTTCCAGCAGCGCGGAGCCATCCATCTCAAAAGGTACGATATGGCAGCGCGGCACCCCGCTACGAGATGCCTTGACGCAATGCTGTAGATAGAAAGCCGAATCAGGGGGCAGAACGCTGGCATTGAGCAAGGTATTGGCTTGCGCTGCAGTCAATTCCCGCACGTCGCGGCCCTCGACATCGCTCATTAGCGGGGTTTCAGTGATGAAAATCAGCTTGTCGGCACGCAATGCCGTCGCGGCAGCCACTGCCACGTCTTCCATGGTCAGGTTGAAGGCTTCGCCGGTCGGGGAGAAACCCAGCGGCGATAACAGGACCAGGCCGCCGGCACTTAATATCGGATGGAGGGTCTCATAAGCAATCTTGCGCGCCACGCCGGTAAATTCGAGATCGACCCCATCGATGACACCAATCGGTCGGGCAGTCACGAAGTTGCCGGAAATGATACGAATCGCAGCATGCGCCATCGGAGTGTTCGGCAAGCCCTGGCTGAACGCGGCTTCGATGTCGAGGCGCAGCTCACCGGCCGCTTCCTTGACGCATTCCATCGCCGGCGCGTCCGTGATCCGCAGCCCGTTGTGGTAACGGGCTTTCAGGTTGCGCAAGGCAAGCTGCTCCTCGACCTGTGGGCGCGAACCGTGAACGATCACGACCTTGATGCCGAGTGCATGCAATAGCGACAAATCCTGCGCCAGCACGGGCAGGGCGCCGGCCATCACCAGTTCGCCCGGGAAGGCCACCACGAAGGTTTTGCCGCGAAAAGCGTGAATGTACGGCGCAACCGAGCGCAGCCATTGAACGAACTCTATTGGATTTTCCATGATGCGCATTATATACAGAGCTTGTCACTGAGTCGGCTATACCAATCCCATGTCATGGAATGTCTTGGGATTGGTCTTGGTTCAGGCTCTGTATAATTCGCCACGATATGTCAGCACCAGAACAAGCCCAAAAAACACCGCAAAAGCCGCGTCATCCGCAGGCAAAAGCTCCTGTAACTCCCGCGCCGGTTGTCCGCAATCCGCTGCCGCCCATCACCTTTCCCGAAGAGCTGCCCGTCTCGGGCCGGCGGCGCGAGATTGCCGACGCCTTGCGCGCGAACCAGGTCATCATCGTGTCCGGCGAAACCGGTTCCGGCAAGACCACGCAGTTGCCCAAAATCTGCCTGGAGCTTGGACGCGGGAGCAAAGGCCTGATCGGCCATACACAGCCACGCCGTATTGCCGCATCGTCCACCGCCAAGCGCATTGCCCAGGAACTCGGCACGCCGCTCGGTGAACATGTCGGCTTCAAGGTGCGCTTTACCGACACCCTCTCAAAGGGCGCGTCAGTCAAACTGATGACGGACGGCATCCTTCTGGCTGAAACGCAGACTGATCCGCTGCTCAGGCAGTACGACACGATCATCATTGACGAAGCGCATGAACGCAGCCTCAACATCGACTTCCTGCTCGGGTACCTGAAGCAACTGCTGCCCAAACGTCCTGACCTGAAAATCATTATTACATCGGCAACCATCGATGCCGACCGGTTTGCCCGGCATTTTGCCCGTGGCGACAAGCTGGCGCCGGTCATCGAAGTATCGGGTCGGCTGTATCCGGTGGAAGTTCGTTACCGCCCGGTGGAACCGGCGGATAAGAATGATGGCAAACCCGATGGCCGGTCGGCCGCCCAGAAGGAGCAGCGCGACCTGATGGATGCTGTGGTCGACGCCGTCGATGAACTGGCCCGGATTGGTTCCGGCGATGTGCTGGTATTCCTGCCCGGCGAGCGCGAGATCCGCGACGCGGCGGAAGCCTTGCGCAAGCATCATCCGCCGCATGTCGAAATCCTGCCTCTGTTTGCGCGCCTGTCCGTGCAGGAGCAGGAAAGGGTGTTCAAGACCTCGAATGCGCGACGCATCGTGCTGGCCACCAATGTCGCAGAAACCTCGTTGACCGTGCCCGGCATTCGCTATGTCGTCGATGCCGGCCTTGCCCGCGTCAAACGCTACAGCTATCGCAACAAGGTCGAGCAACTGCAGATCGAACCGGTAGCCCAGTCGGCGGCCAACCAGCGCGCCGGACGTTGCGGCCGGGTGGCTGCCGGTGTCTGTATCCGCCTCTACGACGAGCAGGATTTCCTGCAGCGTCCGAAATTTACCGATCCGGAGATCCTGCGCTCTTCGCTGGCATCGGTGATCCTGCGCATGAAGTCGCTGCGGCTGACCGATGTCGAGACTTTTCCCTTCATCGAGCCGCCGATGGGCCGCGCCATTGCCGACGGCTATCAGCTGTTGCAGGAGCTGGGTGCGGTCGATGATTCCAACCAGCTGACGCCGCTCGGCAGGCAGCTTGCCAAGCTGCCGCTGGACCCGAGGGTGGGGCGGATGATCCTGGCGGCGCGTGACAACGCCGCGCTGAGCGAAGTGCTGATCATCGCATCGGCCCTGTCGGTGCAGGACCCGCGCGAGCGTCCTGTCGAGGCGCAGGATGCGGCGGACAACGCCCATAAAAAATTTGCGGACGAAAAGTCTGAATTCCAGACCTACCTGAAGATCTGGAAATGGTTCGAGGAAGCCATCGAACACAAGAAGTCGAACCGGCAGCTAATGGACAACTGCCGAGCGAACTTCCTGTCGCAGCTGCGGCTGCGCGAATGGCGCGACGTGCACTCCCAATTGCTGACGCTGGTGCGCGAGCAGGGTTGGCGCCTCAATGAGGCACCGGCCACCTACGAGCAGTTGCATACGGCCTTGCTGACCGGCCTACTTGGCAACGTGGGCTACAAGGCCGACGACGAGCCGCATTACCTTGGAGCGCGCGGCATCAAGTTCTTCATCTGGCCAGGATCGACTCTTGCCAAGAAAGCCGGACGCTGGGTCATGGGTGCCGAGCTGGTGGAAACGACACGCCTGTATGCGCGCTGCATTGCGCAGATCCAGCCCGACTGGCTGGAACGCGTCGGCGGCCACCTGCTGAAAAAATCTTATGGCGATCCGCGCTGGGAAAAGCGCACTGCGCAGGTCACGGCCAGCGAGCGCGCTACGCTCTACGGCCTGGTGGTCTACAGCCAGCGCCGCATCAACTATGGACAGATTAATCCGGCGGAAGCGCGCGAAATTTTCATTCGCAGCGCACTGGTCGATGGCGAATACGAAACACGCGCTCCGTTTCTGGCGCATAACCAGGAACTGGTCCGTGAAATCGAAAATCTTGAGCACAAGTCGCGCCGCCTGGACGTGCTAGTCGACGAGGAACTGATTGCTGCCTTTTACGACAAGCTGATCCCGCAGGAAATACACACCGGTATCGCGTTCGAGAAATGGCTGAAGGAAGCGACTGCCAAGAACCCCAAGCTTCTGCATCTGAACCGGGATGATCTGATGCGGCACGAGGCCGCAGGCATCACGACCGACCTGTTTCCCAAGACGATGACGGTCAGCGGCGTTGCGATGACCTTGTCCTATCACTTCGAGCCGGGCAGCCCACGCGACGGCGTTACGCTCGCCGTGCCGCTGTATGTTCTAAACCAGATATCGGCTGATCGCTGCGAATGGCTGGTGCCCGGCATGCTGAAGGAAAAGGTGCATCTCCTGCTGAAGTCGCTGCCGCAAAAGCTGCGCCGGCATTGCGTGCCGTTGCCGGACTACGCCGCCCGATTCTGCGAGCGAGCCGAGTTCGGCAAGGGCAACCTGCTCGATGCCGTGATCGCTGATGTGCGCGAACAGACCGGCGTCACGCCCAAGACCACGGATTTCAAGCTGGAGACGCTGCCGGCGCACCACTTCATGAACTTCAAGATCATTGATGAGCATGGACGCCAGCTGGAGATGGGACGCAACCTGTCAAACCTGCAGGCGGAGTTCGGCGGGCAGGCGCGCGAAAGCTTCCAGAAGATCGCCGAGAAAACCACGGTTGCTCCAGTGGTCGGCGACGGCGGAGCACCAGTGGCATCCGCTGCGGCAAAGCCGCAGGCAGCCGTGTCCGGCGCATCCGGAGCGTCCAGGTCATCTTCTGCGGATCAGCTAAACCTGACCAGCTGGTCCTTCGGCGAACTGCCCGAACTACTGGAAATCCAGCAAGGCAAGCAAAGCCTGATCGGCTTTCCGGCTCTGGTGGACAAGGGCAGTCACTGCGATCTCGAAGTCTTCGACGATCCTGCCGAAGCGGCGCGAGTACACCGGGTCGGCTTGCGCAAGCTGTTTGCGCTGCAGCTCAAGGAGCAGATCAAGTTCCTTGAAAAGAATATCCCCGGACTGCAGCAAATGGGTATGCAATACATGACGCTGGGATCGCAGGAAGAGTTGCGCGACCAGATCATTCAGGCCGGGCTGGAGCGTGCCTGCATGCAGGATCCGCTACCAAAGAATGCGCAGGAATTCAACCAGCGCAAGGACGAAGGAAAGTCGCGCATCAGCTTGCTGGCCAACGAGATTGCACGGCTGGCGGGACAGGTGCTGGCCGAGTACTACACGCTCCCGAAAAAGCTGCAAGGGGCGAAGGCGCATGCTGCCAGCGCGGCGGACATGCAGTCGCAATTGCAGGCGCTGGTCGGCAAGCGATTCATCGCGGACAACGATTACACACAGCTCAGCCATTTTCCACGCTACCTGAAGGCGATCAATGTACGGCTGGAAAAGCTGCGGGCCGATCCGGCGCGTGATGCACGCCTGATGGCCGAGTGGATGCAGGTTGCGGCGCCTTGGCAGCGTGCGCTCAAGGACCGGCAGAAAAGCGGCGACCCCAAGATGCTTGAATTCCGCTGGTTGCTGGAGGAGTTGCGGGTATCGCTGTTTGCACAGGAACTACGGACGCCGATGCCGGTGTCGGTCAAGCGCCTGCAGAAAGTCTGGGAATCCATGCAGCGCTAAGGCAGTTGCAGCAATTGCTGGCATTGGCCTGGTGCAGATCAGGGCCAATGCCATGGAGCCAATATCTGGCGCGGGTTGGCGAGAGCCGCAGCGAACTGGCGCAACGTGACGACTAACAACGTTGCAACCGGAAAACCACAATCCCGCCCGCCAAACCACCATTTAGATCAAACATCGCAGCACTATTTCACTCCCTTTGTTCCAAGTCATATTCTCGTGTTGATCTTGTTCAACAAATAGCATCATTGCGCCGATATAGTCGATCGAATCAGTCCTCATCCACAGGGAGAAGGAAATGCATCGATCAAAAGCAACACACATAGTTCAGACCGGGCAGACCAAGGCCCGCACCGTTCCGGCAAGACAGGAAGGTGGGGCCGGGGCATGAAACACGTCATTCTCGGCAACGGGCCTGCCGGAGTCATCGCCGCTGAAACCTTGCGCAAGAATGCGCCGGCGGACGACATTGTGCTCGTCGGCGATGAAGCCGAAATGCCTTATTCCCGTATGGCGCTTCCAAACCTGATCGCAGGCGAAATCAGCGAATCCAGCACCCAGCTGCGGCGCGACAAGGATTACTTCGCACGCCAGCGTATTCAACAGATCAACGGCCGTGCCGTGCATATCAGCAGCCGGACCCGTACCATCAAGATGGAAGACGGCAGTATCCTCTCTTTTGACAAGCTCCTGATCGCGACCGGTTCGCGTCCCCGCGTCCCAGCGATTCCGGGCATCGATTTCCCCGGCGTGCATGCCTGCTGGACGCTGGACGATGCGCGTCAAATCATGCAGCTTGCGCGGCCGCGCTCCCGTGTTGTCGTGATAGGCGCCGGCTTCATCGGCTGCCTGATGATGGAGGCGCTGGCATCGCGTGGCGTCGACCTGACCATAATTGAAAAACGTGATCGCATGATGGCGGGCGCCTTGAGCAAGGGTGCGGGCGATATGGTGCAGCTCTGGTGCGAGCGCAAGGGCATCAAGGTGCACACTTCGACCCGTGTTGTCGCCATTGGCAGCAACACATTGCAGCAAGTTGGCTCCCCACGCATCGTCCGCTTGTCAAACGGCGTTCAGCTGCAGGCGGATCTGGTGGTTTACTGTACAGGCAGTACGCCGAACATCGATTTCCTGAAGGGGAGCGGTATCAAGTTTGTCCAGGGCGTGGTGGTCGATGCTGCCATGCAGACCAACATTCCCGACATCTATGCTGCTGGCGACTGCGCTGAAACCTTTGACGAAGCGAGCGGCCGCAGCGTTATCGCGGGCGTGCAGCCCAATGCTGCCGATCAGGCTTACTGCGCGGCGCTCAATATGAGCGACAAGCATGCGGTGCAGCGTGGGTTGCGCCAGATCGACGTATTCGACACCATGGGCCTGATTTCGTCGTCCTTCGGTCACTGGCAGGGAGTACGTGGCGGACAGTGGGTCGAAGTCGCCGACGAGGCGCATTTCCGCTATATGCGACTGGAGTTTAGCCGGGATATCCTGATCGGCTGCAATGTCGTGGGTATCACCGAGCATGCCAACATTCTGCGTGGCCTGATCCAGCATCAGGTCAGGCTGGGAGAGTGGAAAGACCGCCTGCTGCAGGACCCGACCCTTCTTAAACAGGCGTATGCCGAGTGCGTACAGGAGCAATTTGTCGACCAGGCGTCGGTCTTCCATACCCCGTACGGCTCTCCCGCAGAGCCAGCCAGCCAGGCGGTGTAATTTGCGGGCGCGAAAGCGCGTCCGCTTCCCGTTTTCGCGTAAAATCGCGGGATTCCATACGGCATCAGGGCGCTCCGGTTGTAACCGACCGAAGCTCACGGGCCGTGTGACCCGATTTCATCACACCCGCGAAAATAATGAGTATCAAATCCGACAAGTGGATCCGCCGCATGGCACAGGACCACGGCATGATTGAACCTTACGAGGCTGGACAGATACGCAATGTCGATGGCCAGAAGATCGTCAGCTACGGCACTTCTTCGTACGGCTACGATATCCGTTGCGCCGACGAATTCAAGATTTTCACCAACATCAACAGCACCATCGTCGATCCGAAAAATTTTGACGAAAAGTCATTCGTCGATTTCAAAGGCGATGTCTGCATCATTCCGCCGAATTCCTTCGCGCTGGCCCGCACCGTCGAATATTTCCGTATCCCGCGCAGCGTCCTGACCATTTGCCTCGGCAAATCGACCTATGCGCGTTGCGGCATCATTGTCAACGTAACCCCGTTCGAGCCGGAATGGGAAGGTTACGTGACCCTGGAGTTTTCCAACACCACGCCGTTACCCGCCAAGATCTACGCGGGAGAGGGCTGCGCACAGGTTCTGTTCTTTGAGAGCGATGAAATCTGCGAGACCTCATACAAGGACCGTGGCGGCAAATATCAGGGACAGCGCGGCGTAACATTGCCGAAAACCTGATTCTCATAGGGTGAAATTTCCGGGCAGCCCGCTCAGGCAGCCCGGGTGGTCTGATCTGCCGCGGGAAGAGCATTAAGACGTTTTTATCCCGAACAACATTCGGGAAACGATCGCCTAGAATGCAGTGATCAAAGCCCTATCCGGCCCGCAGCCGGTCAGTAACAATGACTCCCGTCCAGCCCGATTACCAGCAAGTCCTGGAGACCATACAGGAAGAAGTCCGCCCTTTGCTGGGGCGCGGGCATGTCGCCGACTATATACCCGAACTACGTAAAGTCTCGCCCGAACGTTTCGGCATGGCGGTGTACTGCCTCAACGGGCGCACCTTCTCGACCGGCGATGCCCACTTCAAATTCTCCCTTCAGAGCGTCACCAAACTGTTTGCCCTCGCGCTGGCTTTTTCGCGTGAAGGGGACAATATCTGGAAGCGGGTAGGGCGCGAACCATCCGGCAATCCGTTCAATTCGCTAGTGCAGCTGGAGCATGAGCGCGGCATCCCGCGCAATCCTTTCATCAACGCCGGTGCGCTGGTCATCACCGACATCCTAGTCTCCCGCTTTGTACAGGCTGACGTCGCTGTCTTGCAGTTTATGCGCATGCTTGCCGATGACCCGACGATCGACTTCGACATGGCGGTCGCGCAATCCGAACAGAAGACTGCAAACCGAAATAGTGCGATTGCCTATTTCATGAAAAACTTCGGTAACCTGCACAACGACGTCAGTGAAGTGATTGATACGTATTGTCGTCAGTGTTCCATCACGATGACCTGCAGCGAACTGGCCAAGGCAGGAGCCTTTCTTGCGAAGCATGGAACGGTTCCCTGGACCGGGCAGGAAATTCTCGATCCCAGTTCGGCAAAACGTCTTAATGCCTTGATGCTGACCTGCGGTACCTATGATGCCGCAGGCGACTTTGCTTACCGTGTCGGATTGCCGGCAAAAAGCGGTGTGGGCGGGGGCATTCTTGCGCTTCTGCCCGGAGAGGCAGCAATCGCGGTGTGGTCGCCAGGACTTGAGGCGAATGGAAACTCCCTGGCAGGTACCTATGCACTGGAACGCTTTACCACGCTCACGTCGCGTTCGATTTTCTAAGAGTGCCTGTCAAAGCACGAAAAAAATCCCTCTCCCCGCAAAGGGAGAGGGACAGGTGGGGGCGGGGCTACATGCGATACGGCGTACTACACGCATTCGCGCCCCCACCCAAAACCTCCCCGCACACGGGGAGGCAGCCCTCCTCAGGAGCCGTTACGACAACATTCGTTGCTGTTGCAGGTGTTCGGTTACTGATTCGCGTCGTGCCATTGGCAAATGCATAGCGCGGGTTTCTCCACAGGCTTGCACGGAAGAATCATTGCTTTTTGGAATCTAAAAGGATGATGCGGGGAAATGGCGAAAATAGATGTATCGCAAATGCTAGAGATGTTGCCAAATGTAAATATCAGGATGCTACGAAGCGAGAAGGTGGCTTGTCGGGAGGGCTGTAGTTTGGTGAGGCAGGTAGGCGATGGGGCGAGGTGCCAGCAACCAGCGATACGATACTGGTCTTGTGACTGTCGGAGATTTCAACTTATCCCCACCCTAAGGTGGGGATAAGTGAGGGTCGGACTACACCCCTTGCGGACACAAAGAAGCAGCGGAGCGGGTAACAATCGCCCAGACCCTGCCAGGAAAGTTACTCGCCATCCTGTCGTACACAATCGACGTAATACCCACGACGCCCGGCAATTTCCTGTGTTACGAGGCCATGTACATCGGTCTCGAACCCTGGAAACTTCTCATTGAAATCGCGTGCGAACTTCAGGTAATCGACGATGGTCTTGTTGAATCGCTCGCCCGGGATCAGCAGCGGAATGCCTGGCGGGTAGGGCGTCAGCAGAATTGCCGTTACCCGACCTTCGAGTTCATCGATTGCGACACGTTCAATCTCCCGATGCGCCATCTTCGCAAATGCATCGGACGGCTTCATTGCCGGCTGCATATCCGACAAGTACATCTCGGTCGTCAGGCGTGCCACGTCATACGTTTTGTACATGTCGTGAATCTGCTGGCAAAGGTCACGCAATCCGGCACGCTCATAACGCGGATTGGCCGCGGAGAACTCCGGCAAAATACGCCACATCGGCTGGTTCTTGTCGTAGTCGTCCTTGAACTGCTGCAGCGCGGTCAGCAGCGTGTTCCAGCGGCCCTTGGTAATGCCGATCGTGAACATGATGAAGAACGAATACAAGCCAGCCTTCTCGACGATAACGCCGTGCTCGGCAAGGTAACGCGTCACAATCGAAGCCGGAATGCCGCTCTCGCCGAACTTGCCGTCCAGTGACAATCCTGGCGTCACGATCGTCGCCTTGATCGGATCCAGCATGTTAAAGCCCGGTGCCAGCTTGCCGAAGCCATGCCAGTCGTCTTCCGCACGGATCAGCCAGTCTTCTTGCGTACCGATGCCGTTTTCCGAGGTGACGTCCGGTCCCCACACCTGGAACCACCAGTCCTGGCCCCATTCCTGATCGACCTTCTTCATCGCGCGACGGAAGTCCAGCGCTTCGAAAATGCTTTCCTCGACGAGCGCAGTGCCGCCCGGCGGCTCCATCATCGCAGCCGCGACGTCGCACGACGCAATGATCGCGTACTGCGGCGATGTGGACGTATGCATCAGGTAAGCTTCGTTGAACATGTCCTGATCCAGTTTGACCGTCTGTGAATCACGCACCAGGATCTGCGATGCCTGCGACAGACCGGCCAGCAGCTTGTGCGTGGACTGGGTGGAAAAGATCAGCGATTCCTTGGCGCGCGGACGGTCCTTGCCGATGGCATGCATGTTCTTGTAGAAGTCATGGAAAGTCGCATGCGGCAACCACGCTTCATCGAAGTGCAGCGTATCGATTTCGCCATCCAGCATTTCCTTCAGCGTCTCGACGTTGTACAGCACGCCGTCATAGGTCGATTGCGTGATGGTCAGGATGCGTGGCTTCTTGTTTTTCGCTTCGCGAGCAAAGGGATTGGCCTCGATCTTCTTGCGGATGTTCTCCATCTTGAATTCTTCGAGCGGGATCGGTCCGATGATGCCGAGGTGATTACGGGTCGGCATCAGGAACACCGGAATCGCGCCGGTCATGATGATGGAGTGCAGGATGGATTTGTGGCAGTTGCGGTCCACCACGACGATGTCGCCTGGGCCGACGGTCGAGTGCCAGACCATCTTGTTGGAGGTCGACGTGCCATTGGTGACGAAGTAGCAGTGATCGGCATTGAAGATACGCGCCGCATTGCGTTCCGACGCGGCGACCGGGCCGGTATGGTCGAGCAGCTGGCCGAGTTCTTCTACCGCGTTGCAGACGTCGGCGCGCAACATGTTCTCGCCAAAGAACTGGTGGAACATCTGGCCCACCGGTGACTTGAGGAACGCGACGCCGCCCGAGTGGCCGGGGCAGTGCCATGAGTAGGAACCATCCTGCGCGTAATGCACCAGCGCGCGGAAGAACGGCGGCGCCAGGCTGTCGAGGTAGGACTTCGCTTCACGGATGATGTGGCGCGCCACGAATTCGGGCGTGTCTTCGAACATATGGATGAAACCGTGCAGTTCGCGCAGGATATCGTTGGGGATATGGCGCGAGGTACGGGTTTCACCGTAAATGTAGATCGGGATATCGGCGTTCTTGTAGCGGATTTCCTCGACAAAAGCGCGCAGCGATTTCAGCGCGAAGTCGGTTTCTTCCGATGTGCCGCCGCCAAACTCTTCGTCGTCAATCGACAGGATGAAAGCCGAGGCGCGTGATTGCTGCTGGGCGAACTGCGACAGGTCGCCATAGCTGGTCACGCCCAGGACTTCCATGCCTTCCTTTTCCATGGCTGCGGCGAGCGCGCGAATGCCCAGACCCGAGGTGTTCTCGGAACGGAAGTCTTCGTCGATGATGACGATGGGAAAGCGGAATTTCATGTGGTCTCCAGGATGAAGGGTACGAGGGAGACGCCTGGGCGGGAGAGCTTGCGCGCCAAAATTGCGAAAACCGGGATTTTCGCAGATATGAGTGAAATGTGTGTGAAAAGTGCCGGGATGGGATTGAATCAGGCCTTGTCAGTCTGTCGATACGG
Organism: Herbaspirillum sp. GCM10030257; assembly: GCF_042666555.1. Classification (NCBI taxonomy): domain Bacteria; kingdom Pseudomonadati; phylum Pseudomonadota; class Betaproteobacteria; order Burkholderiales; family Oxalobacteraceae; genus Herbaspirillum; species Herbaspirillum sp. GCM10030257. The sequence continues at coordinate 108,293 of NZ_JBHTDH010000003.1, read as the reverse complement.
CTTCATGAGCACCTGAAGCGCCACTGACCGCCGCCAGAATGGCGGATGTCATCGGATTGATTTTCACAATCGTGCGGGCCATGCACATGAAAACCGCGACCGGGTGTTAATTCTCCTGGATTCTTTCATAAGTGACGAACGCATAATCAAACCCGTTCTCCTGGGAATGATACTTTTCGCGGGCCACTTCTTTCCAATCCTTTGCATCGATTTCAGGGAAAAACGCATCACAATTAAACGTCTTGGCAATCTCGGTGACGATCAGCCGGGTAGTGTTTGGCAGGGTCTCGGCGTAGATTTGCGCGCCGCCGATAATGCAGGTCGGCACACCATCGACGAGCTTCAACGCCGCGTCCACCGACGTCACCGCTTCGACGCCCTCATGCTGCCAGTACGGATTACGTGTGATAACGATATTGCGCCGGTTGGGCAGAGGCTTGCCAATCGACTCAAAGGTTTTCCGCCCCATGATCACCGGATGCCCCACGGTAGTGCGTTTGAAGTGCGCCATGTCTTCCTTCAAGCGCCATGGCAGAGAATTATTGATACCGATTCCGCGTTTTGCATCGGTGGCGACGACGATGGTAAGTGGTGACTGGATCATGGGAGAGGTGATTGTCGGAGTATTAATCTGTTTCTGCTGGTTCTATTGCTGGTTCTGCTGGTTCTGGATGATTACCTCGGTTTTCGTCGCTTCGGCCGGCGCTATGTTCCCTTCCGGTAGTAGTGCGGCGAACGGGCAAGCGGGCAAACTGGCAACAAAAGCGGAATTATCAATGAAATATAGACTCGAATCGCCATTACTTAACTCGGTTGAAGTGGCCGGTTCGGACCGCTTGGCTCCGTGGTTCCAGACAGCGCAATTCATAGGTATCTGATAAAACCGTCGCCATTATACGGTGCCACAACGACACTCCTGCGCTGATCGTTTCACGAAGTAGAAGCATTGCACCAAGGTGTGTACATTGACTTGTGATAATGCGCCCGGAAATTAGCAGCTATGATAAAAAGCCTTTGGCAGTCGTGAAGTTGACGGCCTGTCAATTTATGAAAAATATCTTTTGGAACAATCCCAGTCGCAATCCTCCAGGATGACAACCCAAAATCCCGTCACGCCAGTTATCCGGGCAAATATTTCTGCACTTCTTGAGCGGCAACGCGCCGCGCTCGCCGCAATCGCCGGCGGTACCGAGCTCTCCGAGGTATTCGAGCACATCGCGTTATCCCTTCAAGGGTCGGCCTCCAGCGCTTTATACGTTGTGATCCTCGTCCGCGACCAAAGCGGCCTTCGCCTTTGCAACAGTGCGTCGCCCGGTCTTCCCGAAGCCTATCGACATGCTATCGCCGATATGCGTGGTAATGGGCCCTGGGCTGCCATGGTTGCCTCGACTGACATGGACGGGACGATGACCAGTGCCGATATTGCAACTGATCCGCTCTGGGAAGAGTTGCGCGACGCGGCATCATCCAGCGGCTTGCGCACATGCTGGGCCGTGCCGATTCGGTTGACTGATGGCAGCAGTGCGGGTGTGCTCGCAGTACATACTGGCGAGCCATTAAGGCCGGTGCAGTCGGATATCGATGCTTTTGCGGTCGTTGCGCAAACTGCAGGACTTGTGTTGAATCGCCATGCGTCGACGCAGGATGCCAGAGCAGCGGAGGCACGCAGTCGCCAGATATTCAACAGCGCCACTGACTTTGCCATTATTAGCACCGATCCTGAAGGCGTGGTGACCGTCTGGAACGAGGGCGCTCACCAGGTCCTTGGCTGGACTGAAGAGGAAATGTGCGGCCAACGGTTACATAGGATATTTACGCCGGAAGACGTCACGACCGGTCGACCGGAAGCCGAAATGCATTGCGCCCTGACGCATGGCATATCGCCCGATGAACGCTGGCATATGCGCAAGAGCGGAGAGCGCTTCTGGGCCTCGGGTACGCTGACACCGCTGAAAACGGATGACGGCAAGGTGACCGGCTTCGTGAAGATTCTGCGCGACCGTACCGAGCAACGACGCGCGGACGTCCGTCTGACCGCCCTGGCTTCGTCCTTAGAAAACGAGGTCGCGGAACGCACCCGCGAACGTGACCGCATCTGGCGTAATTCGCTCGATCTGCTATTGGTGATTGGCTCGGACGGCGTCCTTCGCGCGATCAATCCGGCGTGCACCACGGCGCTTGGCTATACCTCGGATGAATTGACAGGCCAGCATCTTGGGCCGTTCGTGCATCCCGACGATATCAACGCGACCGTTGATGCGGTTGGACGGGCAACGCACGGACCGCTGGAACACTTCGAGGTGAGGCTGCGCCACAAGGATGGAACCTATCGCTGGTTTGCCTGGCGCGCGGCACCGGAAAACAACATGATCTATGCGAACGGGCGCGACATCACTGTGGAAAAGCGCCAGGCCGAGCAGCTTCTGATGGCTAGCCAGGCACGCTTGCAGCTGGCGCTCGACGCAGGCCAGATGGGCGCCTGGGAATGGAATCTGCAAACCGGGAGAATTTCGTGGCTGCATGGCGCCGACAGCGTGCATGGCACGGTGCCAACGGACCAGCCTATCTTGCTCTCGATCGACGATTACATCCGCCATGTCCACCCGGAGGACCGTGACCATCTGCGCTCCCTGATGACAAAGGCCGCCACGGAAGGCCGTAGCCAACGTGGGGAATACAGGATCATCTGGCCGGACGGCAGCGTTCACTGGATTGAGGTCAATGGCGACATGTTCCATGACGAGGCCGGCAAGCCGCTCTACATGGTTGGAATCAGCATCGACATTACGCGCCGCAAGCGTACCGAGCAGGACCTGAAGTTCCTGGCCATGGCGAGCGTCGAGCTCGCCGGCCTGATCGACCCGCAAAGTACACTCGACCGGCTGGCGTATCTGGCCGTGCCATCTTTCGCCGACTGGTGCGCGATCGACCTGCTGGAAGACGGTGTGTTGCGACGCGTCGCCGTTGCCCATGCTGATCCGCACAAGGTTCAGCTCGCGCACACCTTGCATCAGCGTTTCCCCCCGGACCCCAATGCAGTGTATGGCGCCTGGCAAGTTATCCGCACAGGACAGTCTCAGTTCATTCGCGAACTCGATCCTGAGACCCTGCGCGCCGCAATCAATGATCCGGCCCGCATCGATGTACTGAAGGAACTCGGTCTGCGCTCCTACATCGGCGTGCCCTTGACTACCCATGGCAAAACCATGGGAGTGGTGACCTTCGTCGGCGCGGAGTCGGGGCGGCTATATGAGCAGTCGGATCTGGAGCTGGCGGAAGATCTTGCACGCCGGGCCGCCGTGGCGATGGAAAACGCCAGTTTGTACCGCGCACTGCGCGATTCCGACCACGCCAAGGATGTTTTCCTTGCGACGCTCGCCCATGAACTGCGCAACCCGCTGGCCGCAATCGTCAATGGCCTGGGCATCCTCAGCCTTGCCGCCGGTGATCGCGAGCGGGTCGAGCAATATACCCGGCTGATGGAAAGACAAGCGCGGCACCTGACACGCCTGGTGGATGACTTGATGGATATTTCGCGAATCACCACGGGCAAGATCGAACTCAAGAAGGAGGCAAGCAGTCTCGCCGGCATTCTCAGCAATGCCATCGAAACCAGCCGCCAGGATATCGAGGCTCGGCATCACCAGTTATCCGTCACCCTGACCGGCGAATCGACGCCGATCGTTGCGGACCCGGTGCGACTGGCGCAAGTCTTTTCCAACCTGCTGACGAATGCCGCCAAGTACACCCACCCCGGCGGTCGGATTTACGTGAGTCTGGAAAGCGCAGCCGACGAATATACGGTACGCGTGAAAGACACCGGTGTTGGCATACCGCGCGACATGCTCACGAATGTGTTCAAGATTTTTACTCAGGTTTCGCATCCGCTTGAGCGTAGCCAAGGGGGACTTGGCATCGGTCTGTCGCTGGTCGAAGGGCTCGTGACCTTGCATGGCGGGCGCGTCGCAGTCTTTAGCGAAGGCGAGGGGAAGGGCAGTGAGTTTGTCATTCACCTGCCCAGAACGCGGGAGGAGGCAGAACACATCAAGGCGGCAGCAAAGGCTGCTGCGGCACAGCACACAGGACAGGTGGCTGGGCGCCGCATCCTGGTCGTCGACGACAATGTCGATGCAGCACTGACGGTGGCGGAAATCCTTCGGATGCTCGGCAGCAATGTGGAAATCGTCCACGACGGTTTGGCCGCGGTACAGGCCGCGGCCGAGATCAAACCGGAAATCGTTCTGCTCGATATCGGTCTACCGGGTATCGATGGTTACGAAGTGGCGCGCCGCATTCGGCTTCAGGAAGCCGGCTCCAGTCCGGCACTCCTGATTGCCCTAACCGGATGGGGGCAGGAAGCCGACAAACGACGTGCTTACCAGGCTGGGTTCGACCAGCACTGGGTTAAACCGGTTGGACTCAGCGAATTAAAAAAGATTGCCGAATCGCCATGAGTCGCTCCAACTTTTTGCTGTTGTATTTCCAGCAATCCGGGCTGGTATCAACCATTCGTCCAGATCCTGGAATTTAGCTTGACCTTGCTATCATTGGAAGGTTTATTCTGCAGGTATTGCTAATGGAGCCCCCAATGGATACCGCATTACAAGCTGACCCCACCACCACTGCCATTCCCCTGACTGAACTGAGTTTCGGCGTCGAAGGTATGACCTGCGCATCCTGCGTCGCGCGTGTTGAAAAGGCACTTGCCAAGGTTCCTGGCGTCAATGGCGCAAGCGTGAATCTGGCTACGGAAAAGGCGACCGTTCATGCACAGACTGGCATATCGCTGAAAGCGCTCACAGGCGCGGTAGAAAAGGCTGGCTATCACGTTGCCCTAGAGCCAGTATCGTTGTCGATAACCGGAATGACCTGCGCCTCCTGCGTCGCGCGGGTGGAAAAGGCATTGAAGAAAGTTCCCGGTGTCCAGGATGCCAGCGTCAACCTGGCAACTGAAAAAGCCCAGGTACAGGCGGCCGGCGTCACTGCGGAAGCGCTCATCGCGGCAGTGCGTAAAGCCGGCTACGAGGCGTCCATTGCTCGCGACACGCATGAAGAAAAGCCATCAGGCGACTGGCCGACATGGTGGCCGGTGGCGGCCTCGGCCGCTTTCAGCCTGCCCTTGGTTTTGCCCATGTTCGGCATGCTGTTCGGCAGTGACTGGATGCTGCCCGGATGGATTCAATGGCTGCTGGCGACCCCCGTGCAATTCTGGCTGGGTGCACGTTTCTATAAAGCCGGCTGGAAGGCGCTGCTGGCCCGTTCCGGCAACATGGATTTGCTGGTTGCGATCGGTACCAGCGCCGCATATGGCTTGTCGCTGTATCTACTCTTGCAGCATGCGGGTCATGAAGGCAGCAGTCATCTTTACTTCGAGTCATCGGCCGTCGTGATTACCCTGGTCCTCCTTGGCAAGTGGCTGGAAGGAAGGGCCAAGCAGCAGACGGTTGCCGCGCTGCGCGCGCTGGAATCGCTGCGTGCCGTTGAAGCAACAGTACGCAGGGATGGGGTGGATCTGAAGGAGCCGGTAGAAGCCGTTCGCACCGCCGATATTGTGGTCGTACGACCTGGTGAGCGCGTCCCGGTCGACGGCAGGATTGTCGAAGGCAGCAGCCATCTCGACGAGTCCCTGCTTACTGGCGAAAGCCTGCCGGTCGCAAAGGGTCCGGGCGACAGTGTGACGGGGGGAGCCATCAACGCCGAAGGTTTGCTGGTGCTGGAAGCCACCGCTGTCGGCAGCGCCACCATGCTGTCGCAAATCATCAGGCTGGTCGAAGACGCCCAAGCCGTCAAGGCGCCCATCCAACGCCTGGTCGATCGCGTCAGCGCGGTGTTCGTGCCGGTGGTATTGCTGGTTTCGGCCGTGACGCTGCTGGCCTGGGGTTGGCTGACCGGTGACTGGCAGCAGGCTTTGCTTAATGCGGTCGCCGTGCAGGTCATCGCCTGCCCGTGTGCGCTTGGACTGGCGACTCCGACCTCCATCATGGCGGGTACCGGTGTGGCCGCCCGATACGGCATCCTGATCAAAGATGCTGAAGCACTTGAAACCGCGCATGCCGTTTCCGCGGTAGCCTTTGACAAGACCGGTACACTGACCGAAGGCAAACCAGCGGTCGTCGCGATCGAGTCGGCATTGCAAGATCCTGGCGCAATCGACGTTCAACGAGGAGTCCTCGAACTCGCGTACGCGGTCCAGCAATACAGCGACCATCCGCTGGCCGCTGCCGTAAAGCAGGCGGCCAGCGCAAAAGCGGTGATACTGAAAGCCGCGACGGAAGCAAGGGCGCTCCCTGGGATAGGTGTTCAGGCCAATGTCGAGGGTGCCGTCGTCTATCTCGGCAACAAGCGGCTGATGCAGAAAATCGGCGCATCCACAGAGGTGCTGGAAAAACAGGCAGCGTTGCATGAAGCAGCCGGCCGTACCGTCTCTTGGCTGGCTCGCATCGAGTCCGATGATGTCCACTTGATTGGATTGCTGGCATTCGGCGATACCGTCAAAGGGTCGGCGCGCGATGCGGTTGCCCGCCTCGAGCGCATGGGTGTGCATTCGATCATGCTGACCGGCGACAACCCCGGCAGTGCGCGGACAGTGGCCGAGGCCGTAGGCATTCATGAATTCAGGGCGGAAGTCCTTCCAGCGGATAAGGCCGATGTGGTTGCACAGCTTAAAACCCAAGGTCGCAGGGTCGCCATGGTTGGCGATGGTATCAACGACGCACCCGCCCTTGCGGCGGCCGATGTCGGCATCGCCATGTCCACCGGAACCGATGTTGCCATGCATACGGCAGGTATCACGTTGATGCGCGGCGATCCTGTTCTGGTCGCTGACGCCATCGATATATCCAAGCGCACCTATGCAAAAATCCGGCAGAACCTGTTCTGGGCGTTTATCTATAATCTGGTCGGAATTCCGCTAGCTGCATTCGGCATGCTCAATCCTGTCATCGCCGGCGCCGCCATGGCGTTTAGCTCCGTCAGCGTCGTGTCGAATGCTTTGCTGCTGCGCCGCTGGAAGCCCCGGGCCGCCGTTACCCGGCCGAATGTTCATCAAGCGCAATGATCACGGTGCTGGAAAAGAAAGGAAACTGACATGAATATTGGACAAGCTGCGACCGCAACCGGCGTGTCTGCAAAGATGATCCGTTACTACGAGAGTATCGGATTGATCAAGGCATCAACGCGAACCGATTCCGGCTACCGTACGTATGGTGAGAACGACCTGCATATCCTGCGCTTTGTAAAGCGTGCCCGCACGCTCGGGTTTTCACTGGAACAGATTCGCGACCTGCTATCCCTCTGGCAGGATGGCAGCAGGGCCAGCAAGGATGTCAAGGCGATCGCGCACGAGCATGTGGCGGATCTCGATCGGCGCATCCAGGAGCTGACGGAGATGCGCGACACACTGAAACACCTTGCGGTCAACTGTGCAGGTGATGATCGACCGGATTGTCCGATCCTGTTCGGGCTGGCGAATGAGGAAGGCATGGAAACTTCGCATAAACCGCATGACGCGCAGGGAAGGCGTGCATCCGATTGCGCACATTAGAGCAGGCTGAGTATGATGCATCACGAACAACTGCAACTGCTGGTCAAACGCGAAATGCCATATGGTAAATACAAGGGGCGCCTGCTTTGCGATCTGCCTGGGCATTATCTCGGCTGGTTGGCACGCGAAGGTTTTCCGCAAGGAGAACTGGGCCGGCTGCTTGCACTCATGTATGAGCTTGATCACAACGCGTTGCGCCACCTGCTCGACCCGCTCCGTTGAAGTCGCCATTTTCAAAAAAGAAATGCGTCTTCACTCCGTCGATGATGTTCGAGGCCCTTTTCGGCAACTTCGGACGACTAAAGTCATCCAAGGCCTGAACCAGCAAGCTTTGGATATAAAGCTTGACCTTCCTCCTGTGGGAAGGTCTACAATACTGGGGTGAGTTGCGGTTTGATAACCAAAAACATGTTCTAGACTTACCTATATGACCCGTGTCCTCAAGACATTTTTGCTTTGGCTATTAATGGCCGCTCTGCCGATTCAGGGCATGGCCGCTGCCGTCAAAGCGTCTTGCGGTCCGCAGCACCATGACATGTCGTCTATTGCGACGAACAGTGTCGAGCATCATCATGATGCCGGGTCCCTTCTTAGCCATCATCATGAGAGCCCTGATGCAAATACTGCATTGCCTGACGCTGACGTCGATGTAGCTGAAACTGAAACGGCATCGGACACCAAACACGTTCACAAAACGTCATATTGCAGCGCCTGCGCTGCTTGCTGTTTTGGCGCCGCAGCACCTCCAACAACTGTGTCTTTGATGCATGCATTCAGCAGCGTTGAAGTGGCAGTCAATCCTCCTGTAATTTCCTACACCGGCTTTATTCCTGCTGGGCTTGAACGTCCTCCAAGACAGCTTTTCGCTTAATCGCTGCCGTGGCCTGGCGGCAGGCTTTGTTCGCCTGCCTTGCCTTCGGCTCACGTCGTTTATCGTGCCAACGCACGTCTGTAATGCCGATTTTGAGGAAAGCAATGTCATCCAAGCTATGGCTTGCAGTTGTCGTATGGGGCGTCGTTCCCATGACTGCTACTGCACAACAAAACCAAGTACAGTTCGCTCCGACGGACGCAAACGCGCCTATCACCGTTATCGGCTACGAGTCTGCGTTCAAGGGCTATCGCGCGTCCAGAGACGAAGAGAAAACACCGGATAAGGTCTGGCGGTTTGCCAATGAAGAAATGGGCAGGCTCGGAGGCCATGCCGGCCAGATCAAAGCCGATGCAAGTCAACCCGTTGTGGAGCATGGCGCGGATGCAGAAATCCGGAAGCAAGGTACGCGTACCGACCATCGCACGCATCACTAAGGCGGGCAATATGACTGACAAACAATATATGCCGGGCCGCTCGTCCGCCTTGGCAGGCCTGCTTGCTTTGGTTCTCACCGGTTGTGCTACTTTTTCGAAAGATGGCGGACTGGAGTCGGTTTCAACGATGACCAGTAAGCGGACTGGTCAGGATGTTCAGTTTTCGAAACCATCCCGGGACGTCAGTTCGATTTCCGAGCAAGTCCATCAGTTGTTGGCACAGCCGTTGACAGCGGATACAGCTGTACAGGTTGCCTTGCTCAACAATAAAGGTCTGCAGGCATCCTTTGCCGAGTTGGGCGTGGCGGAAGCCGATCTGATCCAGGCCGGCCGTATGCGCAATCCCGGATTTTCCTTCGGACGTCTGCGCGGCGGCGACGATGTTGAAATCGAACGCAGCGTCATGTTCGACCTGGTCGGCCTGCTGACCATCCCGATTAGGAGCGGAATCGAGCAGCGACGGTTTGAGCAAGCCAAGCTGCAGGCCACATCGCAAGCCGTACAGGTTGCCGCTGACACGCGTCGCGCCTATTTCAATGCGGTAGCTGCGCAGCAAACAGCTCAGTACATGGAGCAGGTACAGGCAGCCGCCGACGCTGGCGACGAACTTGCACGCCGGCTGGCGCAGGTAGGTAACTTCAGCAAGCTCGACCAGGCTCGACAACAAGTGTTCTATGCCGAGGCGACTGCACAGGTCGCCCGCGCTCGTCATAACGCCACCGCGGCCCGTGAACAGCTCACGCGACTGCTGGGACTGTGGGGTCCCAGTGCGGCATTCAAGCTGCGCGACAGGCTTCCGGACTTGCCGAAGACTCCTGAAGACATGACAGACGCAGAGCAACTGGCCATGTCACAACGTCTCGACATACAAATGGCCAGGCATGATGCCGAAGCGACGGCAAGCGCGCTTGGCTTATCCAGGGCAACCCGCTTTATCAATGTGTTTGATGCGGGTTATCAGAACAAAAGCGAAACTGGGACTCCACGGGCGAACGGCTATGAAATCGAGCTTGCACTGCCAATATTTGATTGGGGCGGTGCCCGTACCGCAAAAGCAGAGTCGACGTATATGCAATCGGTCCATCGCACAGCCGATATTGCTGTGGGCGCACGGTCACAGGTACGAGAGACGTACTCCGCATACCGCACGACATATGACCTGGCAAAGCACTATCAGGCCGAGATCGTCCCATTGCGGAAGAAGATTTCCGACGAAGTCCTTCTTCGCTATAACGGGATGCTGGCGAGTGTCTTTGAGTTGCTTGCCGATGCCCGTGACCAGATCACCAGCGTGAACGCGGCCATCGAGGCGCAACGCGACTTCTGGATTGCAGAAACAGATCTGCAAGCTACGATCAATGGGTTGGGCGGCGCAGGCGGGACAAATGGCAGTGGCGTGCGGATTCGCAGTGCCGCGTCTGCCGAAACCGGCGGCGCAGAACACTAAGGAAGAAATGGAAATGGTTTCACGCAGAGATTTTTTTACAGGTGCCGCCGCATTGGTCGGCGCAGGAATGGTAAGCCGCGTCGGTGCAGCGTCGCTCCCTGAGGCACCCATCATGGAAGGTGCCGCGACCCAGGCGCCGCTCATACCGCCAAACGGGCGTCCATATAATCCGGTCGTGACCTTGAACGGCTGGTCGCTGCCATGGCGCATGAATAACGGTATCAAGGAATTCCACCTTGTTGCCGAGCCGGTCGTTCGTGAGCTGGCGCCTGGCATGAAAGCCAACCTGTGGGGTTACAACGGACAATCGCCTGGACCAACCATCGAAGTGGTTGAGGGTGACCGTGTGCGTATTTTTGTGACGAACAAGCTGCCCGAACATACTAGCGTGCACTGGCATGGCCAACGCCTGCCGAATGGCATGGATGGCGTTACAGGTTTGACCCAGCCAGGCATCAAGCCGGGGAAAACCTTTGTCTACGAATTCGTCGCCAAACGACCCGGCACATTTATGTATCACCCGCATGCGGATGAGATGACGCAGATGGCAATGGGCATGATGGGGTTTTGGGTAACCCATCCGAAGAACCGGGACTTTATGAAGGTAGATCGGGATTTCGTTTTCCTGCTTAGCAATTACGACATCGAACCAGGAAGCTTCACGCCGAAGGTGAACACCATGCTGGATTTCAATTTGTTCACTTTTAACAGTCGGGTCTTTCCGGGCATCGACTCGATGAACGTGCGACAGGGCGACAAGGTGCGCATCCGGTTTGGCAATCTGACGATGACCAATCATCCGATTCACCTGCATGGCCACGAGTTTTTTGTGACGGGCACCGACGGTGGATGGACGCGTCCGGAATCCCGCTGGCCAGAGGTGACAACCGACGTGGCGGTCGGACAGATGCGAGCTATTGAGTTTGAAGCCACCGACTTGGGCGATTGGGCTTTCCACTGCCATAAGTCTCACCACACGATGAACGCGATGGGGCACAACGTACCGACCATGATCGGAGCGGACCATCGCGGCGTCGCCCAAAAGATCAGCAAGCTGGTTCCGGATTACATGGTCATGGGCGAGCGTGGGATGGCAGACATGGGCGAGATGGAAATGCCCATCCCAGACAACACACTACCGATGATGGGAGGTCAAGGGCCCTTTGGGGGCGTCGAGATGGGCGGGATGTTCACCGTCGTCAAGGTGCGCAAAGACCAGAAACCTGGTGATTACACGGACCCCGGTTGGTATAAGCATCCGACGGGCACTGTCGCCTACGAATGGACGGGAGAAACTCCGGTTCCTGTCCGCAGCGGCTCGGCAGGTGGTCAGTCAATGCCGTCGGCGAACAGCACCGGGAATATTGAAATGACAGTAAGGAAGCCGACCGGCCACGGCGGACATCATTAAAAAATATCAACGTACACCGCAACGAAAATCACATGAACAAGCAAAACACAATCAACACTCTTTCCTCCTTCGTCATGTCGCTCATGGTCACAGTTAGTGCGTCGCCGGCATATGGGCACACCGGAGAAAAACACATTAAGGCCGATGCCAATGCCAAAGCAGCCATCTCCACGGCCGAGCACGCATTTGGTAAGCAGGGGGATCCGAAAAATGTCACGAGGACCATTGTCATCGGCATGTCGGACACCATGCGTTTCGATCCGGTGGATATCACCGTCAGGGAAGGCGAGACCATTAAGTTTGTCGTTACCAACAAGGGACAGATGATGCACGAAATGGTGATCGGCACCATGGACGAACTGAAGGCGCATGGTGAGCTGATGAAAAGGCACCCCGGCATGGAGCATGACGAGCCGTATATGTCGCATGTCAGCCCAGGCAAGAGAGAACAAATGGTGTGGCAGTTTACGAAGACTGGCGAGTATTACTACGCATGCCTGATCCCGGGCCATTTTGAAGCCGGGATGGTTGGAAAAATCACAGTAAAGAAAGGGTAGTCATGAAAATGCATTTACTAATACAAGCCACACTTGTCGGAGCCCTGACTCTGCACCTGTCCGCCACGGCAGCCGCACCGATTATCGAAGTCTACAAAAGTGAGTATTGCGGCTGCTGCACAGAATGGGTAAAGCACCTGGAGAGTAACGGCTTCAAGGTTAAGGCGCAGAACGTTGCCAATCCCTCCGATTATCGAGAGAAATTTGGTATCCCCAAGGAGCTTGGTTCATGTCACACCGGTCTGATCCAGGGCTATGCGCTGGAAGGCCACGTGCCAGCAGCCGAAATCAAACGCTTGTTGGCGGAAAAACCCAAGGCAAAGGGCTTGGCAGTACCTTCGATGCCGATGGGTTCGCCGGGTATGGAGGGGCACCGTAACGATCCGTATGACGTGATGCTGGTACAAGGCAACGGCAAGTATTCCGTCTACAAGCATTACAACTGAAATAAACGAAAGGACTCGAAAATGCACACTGTCGCGAAACTTGCGCTCGCTGCCGCAATCCTGGGTACGGCTTCATTCAGCAGTTATGCGGTGTCAGAAACTACGGCGCACTCCGCATCTACGCAGTCGGATGGCCAGATGTCGGAAGGCGAAATCCGGAAGGTCGATAAGGACGCCAAGAAAATCACCATCAAGCATGGCGAGCTTAAAAATCTCGAGATGCCTCCAATGACAATGGTATTTCAGGTAAAAGATCCCGAGATGGTCGATAAAGTAAAGCAGGGTGACAAAGTAAGTTTTTTAGCCGAGAAAATTGGTGGAAAATTTACGGTCACACAGATCCAGGTAAAGCAGTAAGCGCCGCGCCTCAATGTGGTCATGGCGCGCGTGCATCATGCCTGCTGCTTTGATGATGAACGCAAGGTCTTGGCAACGGCGGAAACCGACACTCCCGCGCGTTTGCAATAAGACCTGCGTTTAACCTTGTACACTCATACTGCCAATCCAAAATACACAATGTTGAAACATCATCTTTCCAAATGTCTGATGCTCGCGGTGATTGCCTTATCGGTTCATCCGTTCACCATGGCCCAGCAATCGACAAGCCCTGGCATACAGAAGCGGCTGAGCGATCTCTTTTCAAGCTCAAAAGAGGAAGAGCTTCTGGAGCCCGACTTGGCCTTCAAACTGAAGGTGGTGGCTTCCGGTCCCACGACGCTGGTTGTAGACCTGATCCCCGCAAACGGCTATTACCTCTACAGGGACAGAATTCGCTTTGCGCTAAAAAACTCGCGTGGCGTGGCAATCAAGTCGGTCAAACTGCCTCCTGGGAAGGTAAAGAACGACCCAACATTCGGCAGAATGGAAACCTACGAAAAACCAGTTCAGGCTGAGATTGCATTGGAACGGGCGCCAAATGCGAAGAGCATTACGCTAGCGGCCAATTACCAGGGGTGCAATGAAAAGACTGGCGTTTGCTATCCGCCGATGGACAAGGAGGTCAACCTGAATTTGCCCTGAATCGGCTTGATGCTATTCGTTGGCTTGCCGCATGGCTGGCAGACTTAGTGCATTGTCAGAGAATGCTGATCGCCGTCCATGGCTGCTGAATAACTGGTCCACCGAACCGACGGCTATCGTTTACTGATCAAGTAACCTCGTTTGCTATACCGCCATCGGCGCCGTAATCGGCGCGTGATGTTGATACTCTTCCAGCGAAAAATCGCCCGGTTCAACTTTTTCCAGCCATTCGGGTGCATACACACCAGTGTCCGCGTAATCCGGAATGCGATCGGATATCACGAAGCGTGGTGCCGGATACGGCGTACGTGCAAGCTGTTCCTTCACCATGTCGAGATGGTTCTCGTAGATGTGGGCATCGCCGATGAAGTAAGTGAACCAGCGCGGCTTGTAACCAGTGAGTCGTCCAACCAGGTGCAGCAGGGCTGCGCCTTCGGCCAGATTGAAAGGCGTACCGAGGCCGACATCGTTGCTGCGGATATACAGGCACAGCGAGATTTCCCTGGTCGATGCGTTCGGCAGGAACTGATAGAGCAGGTGGCAGGCCGGCAATGCTATGGCGTCAAGGTCAGCGCAGTTCCAGCCGTGGAACAGGATGCGGCGGCTGCCGGGATTCTTGATGATGGTGTCGAGGCATTCGCGCAACTGGTCGATGGCCTTATACAACAGGACTTTCGACTTGCCTTCGTCGTCGAGGGCAGAAACGAGTCGGAAGCCCCGCTTCTGCGCGTCGTCGATCTGCTGTGGTTTATCTGCATCGAGCAACTTGTACGCCGGCCATGCACGCCATTGGACGCCATACACCGGGCCCAGGTCGTCCGGTCCCATCCGATAGGGATTGGCAAGCCAATCCGCATTCTCGTTGGCATTCTGGTCCCAGACCTTGCAACCCAGTGCGCGAAATTCGGCCGCGCTGCGGGTGGCGCGCAGGAAGCCGACCAGTTCGCCCATGACGGACTTGAAAGCCAGTTTTTTGGTCGTGACCGCCGGAAAACCGTCCTTTTGCAAGTCGAAGCGCATCATCGCGCCGGGGATGCTGATGGTACGGATGCCAGTACGGTTTTCCTGCCAGCTTCCGGTGTCGAGAATGGTCTGGATGAGTTCTTGATATTGCTTCATGGGGCGGCGGTCGGTTGAAGTCGGACGGAGTCTGAATTTCTGAATGTTGCGCTATTTTAAGTTATCCAAACGCGTAACGTGGTGGCTTTATGTTGCGCCACCAAGCCATAAGAACACAGTCATGCTTGTGAAAATTGCAATGCCGCGAGACTGGCATACAGTCCGCCTCGCGCTACCAGGGAAGCATGCGTACCGCTTTCGATGATGCGGCCATGCTCCATCACGATGATGCGATCGGCCCTTTGCACCGTCGCCAACCGGTGTGCAATGACCAGCGTCGTGCGACCGATCATCGCGGCCTCCAGCGCGGCCTGGACCAGCCGCTCCGATTCAGCGTCCAGCGCGCTGGTCGCTTCATCCAGTAACAGCAGCGGTGGATTCTTCAGCAAGGCTCGGGCAATCGCGATACGCTGACGCTGGCCCCCCGACAGCCGCACACCCCGCTCGCCAAGGAACGAGCGATAGCCTTCCGGAAGGCGTTCAATGAATTCATGTGCGGCGGCTTGTTTCGCGGCGGCGATGACTTCGTCGTCGCTGGCATCGCTACGGCCATAGCGGATGTTTTCCATTGCATTGGCGGAAAAGATGATCGTGTCCTGGGGTACGACGCCAATCGCATCACGCAATGTGTGCAAGTCGAGCTGGCGGATGTCGACGCCATCGAGAAGAATGCTGCCGTGCTGCGGATCGTAAAACCGCAGCAGCAACTGGAAGAGAGTGGTTTTACCGGCCCCGGAAGGTCCGACAATCGCCACTGTTTCGCCCGCACCGATATCGAGCGTCAGGTCCGACAAGGCTGCGGATTGGGGACGCGAAGGGTAATGGAAGCCGAGATGGCGCAGGCTGAGCGACGCACCTTGGGCGGTGCGCGGTGGTAGGGCGACGGAATGCAAGGGCGATTGAATCGGGGATCGCACGGCCAGCAATTCCAGCAATCGTTCCGCCGCGCCAGCCGCACGTTGTGCTTCTCCCAGAACTTCCGAGAGCGCACCGATTGCGCCGGCCACGATGGTCGCGTACAGAATGAACTGGCCGAGTTCACCGGCGGTCATCCGTCCCTGGATCACGGCGTGAGCGCCCAGCCAAAGCACAAACACGATTGCGCCGAACACCAGCAGGATCGCCATCATTGTCAACATCGAGCGGGCGCGAATACGGCGCATCGCTGCGCTGAAGGCAAGCTCGATGGAAGTGCCAAAACGGCTTGCTTCTTCTTTCTCGTGCGTGAATGCCTGCACGGTCGGCATGGCATTCAGGATCTCGCCTGCCAGTGCCGAGGCATCGGCCACGCGGTCTTGCGAATCGCGCGATAGGGCACGTACACGGCGACCGAACAGGACGATAGGTAGCACCACCGCCGCCAGCATCACGATGATGATCGATGACAGCTTCACGCTGGTGACAAACAGCATGACAAGACCGCCCACGAAGAGCAGCGTGTTGCGCAAGGCCATCGAGATGCTGGTGCCGACCAGTGTCTGGATCAGCGTGGTATCGGTGGTCAGTCGCGACAGGACTTCGCCGGTCTGGGTGGTTTCGAAGAACTCCGGGCTCTGCGTGACGACGTGCCGGTACACGGCGCTGCGCAAGTCAGCCGTAACCCGTTCGCCCAGCCATGACACCATATAAAAACGTGCTGCGGTGGCAATTGCCAGCACACTAGCCACGCCAAACAGCGCCAGAAAATACAGGTCGATATGGGTCGTGCTCTGTTTGCCTGCCGCGCCGAAGCCAATATCGATCATCTGCTTGAAGGCATATGGAATGGCAAGCGTCGAGCCCGCTGCCAGCAGCAGGGCAATTCCTGCCAGCCCGAACTGTTTTTTGTAAGGTATCAGGAAAGGCAGCAAGCCTTTCAGCGTGGCGATGCTGCTCTTTTGTCGTTCGCGCGAGGGTTTTTCTGTCATAGCTTCATTGGCTTCAGGTATCCGGTCAATTCAAGGTATCCACGTCCGACCCGCCGGCCATCGCGTTTCAGTGTAACAGCACCTTCCCAATAGACTGCACCGGTGGATTGGCGCGAGTCGAGTTCCTGGTCATCCTGCAGGGGCTCAAGTTCCCACACGTTCGCGCCGGCTTCCAGCCGAACCGCGACCGGATAGCGGGCGCCTGTACGGGGCGAGCGCCAGGTTCGGCGCGGGATAAAGCGAATCTGGTCGGGTTTGAACTGCGTCAGTTTGCCGCTGGCGTCGCGCAGCGCGCCATGCGCCCATACGGTGCCGCCATTCTTGCCGCGGATCTGGAAGGCCATCAGCGACGAGCCATCATCCAGGTTGGCGCCTATCCAGTCCCAGCCTGCGGCATTCTGTTCGAGTACGCTGGTCGACCATTCATGATCCAGCCAGGCGCTGCCTTTGACCTGGACCGCTTTGCCGTGTCGGGTCACCGTGCCTGACACTCTGAGATGCGGCTCGCTGTAGTAGTAGCTTGCCTGCTCGCGGCCAGGGCCTTTGCGCGAAAAGCCGGCGTCACCCTGCAACATGATAGCCTGCGAAGGCTGCAAGGAGAGTCTGATGCCAAAGTCGCGGGCATCGACCTCGGCGGTATAGGCACCATCTTCTTTCCGCCAGAAGCGCCAGTCTCCCAGTCGCACGTCGGTGTTGCCTTCTTTGGCGTAGGCAATGTCAAACCCTTCGCGCGCCGCTTTCTGATCGTGCAGCAGCTTGCCTTGCGCGGGATCGGACAGTGCGGCATGGGCAATGATCAGTTGTCTGGGGGCGAACTTGCTTGGGTTGGCCGTATCATGGTCGGTAGCTGAGCGAAAGAAGGTGACCTGGAACCCCAAGGGCTTACCGTCAGGTGTTTCCAGCCATCCCGTGACATACCACCATTCGGTGCGATAGTCCGGATGAGAGCCGAAATCCAGGGGGAAGGTGAGCGGCTTGCCTGGCACCACCGTGGAAAGCACCGGCGGGGCGGCAACGGCGGTCGGACCGATAAGACCAATCAGCAATGCGACTGGGAGCAGGATGCACAATCCTGGCGGGTTTCGGTAAAAGGCAGTGCAGGCACGCAAGACGCGATACACATGCATGACCACATGCATACCGACACCCGTGGTCGGGTTACGCTGACGATACGCCTGACGCAATTTCATCACCAATCCTCCCTCACGGCGCGCACGGCGCTCATCGATACCGCGTATCTCCCGGCAATAAGCGCTGTGGCAGCGGCGGATATCAGCAGCACGGCTGCGACGCTGGCAAGCAATGCCCATGGCATGTGCAGGCGCATGCTCCAGTGAAACGATTGCGGGTTGACCACGAATACCAGAATCAGGCTGATCGCACCGCCGAGAATGAACCCGACCACGATGCCGAGCAAGGTTAACAGAGTACCTTCTGCAGCCAGCATGGCGAGTATCTGGCGCCGCAGTACGCCGACATGCCGCAGCATGCCGAACTCCTTGGCGCGCGCGAGCGTCTGGGCGGAAAAGGTCGCGGCAATCCCGAACAGGCCGATGATGACGGCCACCGCTTCAAGCAGATAGGTGACGGCGAAGCTGCGGTCGAAGATCCTCAGGCTGATTGCGCGGATTTCATTGGGCTGTGCAAGCTCCAGCACGTCGCCGAAGGGCAGGCCCCTCAGCGCATCGGAAATCTGTTCGACGCCGATATCGTTCTGCAGCCATAACGCGGCGTCGTTGACGATACTGTCTCCGGTCAGCTTTTGATAATCGGATAAGCGCATCTGGATCGCACCGGTCTGACGGGCATAATCACGCCAGATGCCTGCCACCACGAAGCGATATGGTTTTCCTGCAAGCGTCAGCGTCACTTCGCCACCAACCTGAAATCCGTACAGGTCAACCATGGCTTCAGAAATCCATATCGGCATGCGACCCTGCAAGGCGTTGTCTCCGGACAGTGCGCTACCGACCAGCGGCAAAATCTTTTCCGGATTGCTGGTATCGATGGGCCGCGCAATCAAGGCCACTGGAGGGCGTGCCGGGTCAAGGATCAATTGCGACTGACGAAGAAAGTCGGCCTGCCGGACACCGGCAATCCCGGCAATTCCTGCCTGTTCGTCCGGTGACAGCCCGCCGGTATTACCGCCGGCTGCGGATCGGACATAAAGATCGGCAGGCAGCACTTGCGTCAACCAGTCATCCACCGATACCCGAAAGCTTGCCACCATGATGGCCATCGCCACCATCAGGCTGAAGCTTGACAGGATGCCGCCCAGTGCGATCGATGCCTGGTTCGGCGCATTGGCGAGACGTGACACGGTAAGGGAGGTCAGCAGTGTCTGTGGCGTGGCAGCGGACAGCAGAGAAAAACTCCATGCGGCCAGGCGCGGCATCAGGCCGATTCCTCCGATCAGCAACAGGGCAATCGCCAGGTAACCAAAAACCGGCAATTCATAGACCGGTGGAAGGCGAGTCATTCCGGCACCGATAGCAATACAGGCGAGTGACGGCCATGGTGTGGACAGTCGTGTCAGTACCGCGTCTTCCGCTCCCGATTTGAGTGCCTGCGCCGGACGGGCGCGTGCCGCTTCCCACGCGGGGGCCATACAACCGAGCATCGCGGCGGCCGTACCGAGCAGAAAAAACATCACTGCCGCCAGTGGCGCAAATTGCGCGGTAGGCTGCACACCCGGGAAGTAGCCGCCTCCGAGATCGCCGCCGAACAGTCGCAGCGCGGTTGCCGCCATGGCATATCCGCCAGCGAGGCCGAGCAGCGAACCCAATACACCAAGAATGCTTCCTTCCAGCAGAATCTGGAACAGGACTTGCCGTCGCGTCATACCGACCACCCGCAGCAAGGCAAGTTGGCTTCGACGTCGAATGACAGACAATGCCTGTGTTGAAAACACCAGGAAGGCACCGGTGAATAAAGCGACCAGGGCCAGCACATTGAGGTTGACGCGATAGGCGCGCGACATGTTGGCGGTGCGCGCTTCTTCATCCTGCGGTTGGGTAACCAGAAAGCCCGGTTGCAGTTCACGGGTCAGTGTTGCACGAAAGGCGTCACGATCAACCCCTGCGGCCAGTTTGATGTCCACCCTGGACAAACTGCCGATACGTGCAAACCGCCACTGCGCCGCCCCAATGTCCATGACGCCGAGACGTTGGCCCGGACGCGCACGCACCAGTCCGCCAGCGACGCGCAGTGAAACGGACTGCGTGCCGACACGCACCTCAAGACGATCGCCCTGCCGAAGATTGAGCCATTCCATCGCGGCCGGCGAAAGAAACACCGCGTCATCGGCAAGCGTATCGAAAGGGCGGTCCTCCGCCGGCAAGCCGGTCAGATCCGGAGCGATGGCAGCCGCCAGGAACACATCCAAGCCGATTACTTTCAAAGACTCCCGTCGCCCGGGGAGTACCGCATCGAGTTCGAGTACCGGGCTTGCAACGGCGACTTCCTTTTTTCCTGCAATGCGCCCATAGACCGCTTCGTCCATGAGTCCTTGCGTGCCACGTACCTGCAGGTCAGCTTGGCCGGACAGGCTTTTGATGGCACCTGAAAACTCGTTGTAGGCAGCTGCGTTAATCAGGTGAATGGCGAAACCCAGTGCGACGCCGATGGCAATTGCGGCCACGGCGACAAGCGCGCGCACTGGATGGGCGCGCCACTCGCCGAGCAGCAGACTCTGAAAAATCGCAGGTATCCGGCGTGGCCTCATCCCTGTTGTCTCGTCGCCATGGGGTGCAGGCCGGTCTTCGTCAATTCGAGAACCCGGTCGGCGCTGGCTGCTGCTGCTTGTGAATGGGTAACGATGATGGCTGATGCGCCGTTCTGCTTGATCTCCTCGCGCAGCAGGCGCAAGACATCGTTGGCGGTATCCGGATCGAGATTGCCGGTCGGCTCATCCGCAAGCACCAGTTTCGGCCGGTGAATCAGGGCGCGGGCAATCGCGACACGCTGCATCTCACCGCCGGACAACTGACGCGGAAAATCGCGCCCGCGTCCTCCCAGTCCAACCGCCTCCAGCATATGTTCAGCGCTGCGATCGGTAATCCCGTTAAGCAGCAGAGGAAGCGCCACGTTTTGTGCAATCGAGAGATGGGGCAGAATAAGAAATGCCTGGAACACGAAGCCGAATTTCTGACGTCGCAACAGCGTCGCCTCATCGTCACTGAGCGAAGCGATATCAACGCCGTCGATCTCTATGCGCCCCCGGTCCGGCGTGTCAAGTCCGGCAATCAGGTTCAGCAAAGTCGACTTACCGACACCCGACTCTCCCATTACTGCGACATACTCGCCTGCCTCAAGTGTGTAATTCAATCCGTTTAAGATCTGGCGCCCATTTGCGTACGATTTCGTAAGCTCGCGTAATATCAGCATGAAGAGTCTGTAGTTGTTTTCCAGAAATGCGTCGTCAAAGAACAAACACGGCGTGCCGTACCTAACTTCTGCCTTGTAAGCTTATAAGCGCATTATCAGCATATCGATATACTCAAAAGACTTGTGTCGGCTCAAAAACAGACGGGAAGTGTTCACTATGATAGCTAAAAACCTTGCCGCTCATCCCTCACCGCCCGCTCTGTCCGATGGGCAATCTACTATTGCTGATTCCATGGCGCCACTAAATTCTCCGGACTTGCCGCATAGCGGCTTCATACAACTGTACCGGAGGGACGATGACGCCATTCGGGCGGAATTGACCGCTGGCTTGCTGGCTGAGCAGCCGGCTACATCGCCCAAGTTTCTTTATGACGCCCTGGGTTCGAAACTGTTCGAGGCAATTTGTGAACTGCCCGAGTATTACCCGACCCGCACCGAAAAAGCGATATTCGATGCCCGGTTGCATGACATCGCAAAATCAACCGGCCGCGGATCGACTTTGATCGATCTTGGGGCGGGTAACTGCGCCAAGGCGGCGCAGCTTTTTCCTTATCTGCAGCCCCTGCAATACGTCCCCGTCGATATTTCCGTTGGGTTTTTGAAAGATGCGGTAGAGAGCTTGCGACAGCGTTTTCCGCAGATTCGCATGACGGGTATCGGCATGGACTTTTCCAGCACAATGGAATTGCCGCCTGTGGTGCGGCGGGAAAAGCGGCTTTTCTTTTACCCCGGCTCATCGATAGGCAACTTTTCGCCCATCGAAGCCGCAACCTTACTCGGTCGTATCCGTGAAGCATGCCAGTCCGATGGCAGCTTGCTGATCGGCGTCGACATGATCAAGGACAAGGATATCCTGACCGCGGCGTATGACGACGCGCTAGGCGTGACCGCATCGTTTAACCTGAACCTGCTGCTGCATCTCAATACCCTGATCGGTACCGATTTTCATGTACGTGACTGGCGCCACGTAGGCTGCTTCAATGAATCGGCGAGCCGCATTGAAATGCATCTTGAAGCCCGTAGCGACGTCACCGTGCGCTGGCCGGGCGGGGTGCGCCGGTTCGCGGAAGGCGAGCGCATCCATACCGAAAGCAGCTACAAGTACACGCGCCAGGGCTTTTTGCAGTTGCTTGAACGCGCGGGCTTTGCAGCAGCGCAGACGTGGACTGACGAGCGCGGTTGGTTCCTGGTTTGCCATGCGCGCGTCGCATAGAAAAACTATCATGGATACCGACACCCTGATTGCACGGTTTCATTCAGTACGCAAGCGTAGCCGCCAGCTGGCGGAGCCGCTGTCCGATGAGGATTGTTGTGCGCAGTCGATGCCCGATGCCAGCCCGATCAAATGGCATCTTGCGCACACCACGTGGTTCTTCGAGACGTTTATCCTTGAGCAGTACGAGCGAAATTTCCAGCCTTTCCAGCCGGCGTTTCGTGTCCTGTTCAATTCTTATTACAACGGTGTTGGTGACAAACACCCGCGCCCGCAGCGAGGGCTGCTGACACGTCCGGCACTTGGCGATGTACTGGCTTACCGTCGCAACATCGACGAACGCATTGGCGTGCTGCTCGCGGAGCAACGAGATGCGAATGTCGATACGATTGCGCGGCTGGTCGATTTGGGCCTGCATCACGAACAACAACATCAGGAACTGATGCTGACGGACGTCAAGCATATGCTGTCGATGAGTCCGCTATATCCCGCCTATAGCAACGAGCATTTTGCAGAGTGCGATGCGGCGGCGCCAATGCAGTGGCGGGAGTTTGACGCTGCTGTTGTTCATGTCGGGCATGCGGGCGCAGATTTTTGCTTCGACAATGAAGTGCCGCGTCATCGTCAGTTTGTCGAGCGCTATGCCTTGTCGTCACGGCTCGTGACCAATGCTGAGTATCTGAAGTTTATCGAAGCAGGTGGATACGCCGAGTCATCCCTATGGCTATCCGAGGGATGGGATTGGGTGAAGGCCAATCAGCTCGATAAGCCGATGTACTGGCAACGTACCAATAACGGCTGGCAGGAGTTCACCTTGTATGGACTTCAGAAAATCGATCCGCATCGTCCGGTGACGCACCTATCCTTCTTTGAAGCGGATGCCTACGCACGCTGGAGTGGGGCGCGCCTGCCGACGGAAGCGGAATGGGAAAACGCAGCAAGCAGCTGTCATGATTTTGGCATGCCGGCGCTGCATCCCACAGCAGGAGGCGCATGTTCGCACGAGAAGGGCGGGCTGTCGCAATTGTTTGGCTACGGTTGGCAATGGACGCTTAGCAGCTATGCGCCTTATCCCGGATATCAGGTTGCGGAAGGCGCTATCGGCGAATACAACGGCAAGTTCATGTCGAACCAGTATGTACTGCGTGGATCATCATGCGCGACGCCTGAGGGACATACCCGTGCGACTTACCGTAACTTCTTTCCGGCGACGGCACGCTGGCAGTTCACGGGAATCAGGCTTGCCCGCTCGCTCTGATGGGGATAGATCTTGGCACTCCGGACGTGACGGAGTGCCGTTCGGTATGGATCGGGCAAGCGGGCACAAGGCCTTCCTGCCTGATCCACCAAACCATTCACCGATTGATGTTTATGCAGCGATTGCATCGGCGCTAGACTCGCCGCCAAGCTGCCGGTTCACGGCACTCAGCACCGCCTTGAACGATGCCGTTACGATGTTGCTGTCAATGCCCACCCCAAACAGCGTCGGACCATTGTCCACGCGCAGTTCGACATAACACGCGGCGCGCGCATCGGCCCCTGCGCCGATAGCGTGTTCGTGATAATCCATGACAGTGATATCGACGCCTAACGCCTGAACGAAGGCGTCGATAGGCCCATTGCCGATTCCGGTGACACTAAGACGGCGTCCGGCACGCTCGACGTTGGCTTTCACTTCGACGCGTTGCTCGGCCCCGGCGTCTTGCAGCATCTGGTGGCCCTGGTAGATGAACGGTGATTTGCGTTCCAGGTATTCCTCACGGAAGATCGCGTAGATGTCTTCGGCACCCACTTCCTTGCCTGTCGCATCGGTGACCTTCTGAATGGCACGGCTGAGTTCGATCTGCAAGCGGCGCGGCAGCTTGAAGCCGTACTCCTGTTCGAGCAGGTAGGCCATGCCACCCTTGCCCGATTGGCTGTTTACCCGGATCACGGCGTCATAGCTGCGCCCGACGTCCGCTGGATCAATCGGCAGATACGGGACTTCCCAGATGCCGTCAGGCTGTTGCTGTGCAAAGCCTTTTTTGATTGCATCCTGATGCGAGCCTGAGAAGGCGGTGAACACCAGATCGCCGACATAGGGATGGCGTGGATGCACCGGGATCTGGTTGCATTCCTCGACGCATTTGCGCACCTCATCGATATCCGAAAAATCCAGTCCCGGGTGCACGCCCTGCGTGTAAAGATTGAGCGCAAGCGTAACAAGGTCGACGTTTCCGGTGCGCTCGCCATTGCCGAACAGGCAGCCTTCGACCCGATCGGCGCCCGCCATGACCGCTTGCTCTGCCGACGCTACGGCGGTCCCGCGATCATTGTGCGGATGGACGCTGAGAATGATGCTGTCACGGCGCGCAAGATTGCGGTGCATCCACTCAATCTGATCAGCATAAACATTGGGCGTACTGCACTCAACGGTGGAGGGCAAATTGAAAATCATCTTGCGCTCCGGGGTCGGTTGCCATACCTCAGCGACGGCATCGCATACTTCTTTCGCAAAGTCGAGTTCGGCCATGCTGAAGGTTTCGGGTGAATACTGAAACACCCATTCCGTCTCGGGACGCTCGTCGGTTAACTGTTTGATGAGGCGGGTACCTTCCACCGCAATCTTCTTGACTTCCTCACGCGACATGCCGAATACGATGCGGCGGAAAGTCGGACAAATGGCGTTGTACAGATGGACGATGGCACGCCGGGCCCCGGTTGCCGAATCGACCGTACGGCGGATCAGGTCTTCGCGCGACTGGGTAAGTACCTCAATGGTCACATCGTCGGGAATACGTTTCTCGTCGATCAGTTTGCGCACGAAATCGAAGTCGGTCTGCGACGCGGAAGGGAAGGCCACTTCGATTTCCTTGATCCCTATCTTGACCAGCATCTCAAAGAAACGGAGCTTGCGCTCGGGATTCATCGGTTCGATTAACGACTGATTGCCATCGCGCAGATCGGTGCTCATCCAGACAGGTGGTGTCGTGATGACCTTGTCAGGCCACGTTCGGTCGATCAAGCGTACGGGGGAAAACGGGCGATATTTCGCCGCCGGATTCTGCAACATCATGGGATACCTCTATGGAAATGTGGATGGTCGTACGATGTGGCGGAAGGGCTGCCTGACTGCCACTAACGCGAGGCCAGGCAACCGATCGGTAGCGGTAGCAGCGATAGCGCACGCGCAAAGATCATCGCAGCGATGACATCGCCTTGAATGAACGTCACTGGAATACGCTTGAAATACATGGATCGTCAACCTTTGGGATTTTAAGCACCGCAATCTGGATGCGGGTACAACACACAACAACAAACAACACGAGGAGGGTATCAGCGAGCGGCGCGTAGTAGCGCCGCCGATAGCAGGGAGCCTGCTAGTAGCGATAGCGTGTCAAGTTGTGCGTAGGTGGTCAACATCCGTTCAATGTAGAAGATGCTACGGCGACGTGTCAAGCGAAAACTGCTTGCACCGATCTCAATCCAGCTCAAGTTCATAGTGCAAAAATCCTGTGTCACGCACATAATCTTGCGACTCATATAACTTTTGCGCCGGATTATCGTTCGCGGTCGACAATACAAGGCGCTTGGCCCCGGTCTGAATGGCGTATTGCCTGGCCGCTTCCAGCAGCGCCTTGCCAACCCCGTGCCCGCGCGCCTGTGACGTGACGAACAAGTCGTTGAGAATCCAGATACGACGTGCGCTGACCGAAGAAAACGACGGGTAAAGCTGTGTGAAGCCTAGCGCAGTGCCGGCTTCATCCAGCGCAAGAAATATGACAGATTCACGCAGCATCAATCGCTCGGCAATAAACGCATGGGCTGTCGCAAGGTCGGTGTCTTTGCCATAGAAACAGCGGTAGCCGTCAAACAGTGGGGCAATCAGGCCGAGGTCGGCCAAAACGGCCTGTCGCGTGCTTACCGGCATGGTGTATCTCCCGATGTGTGGTTGGTGTACATTGTTCGTCTCCGGTGCAGAGTGTGCAAAATTAGCATAAAGCGGGTCGGCATTAGCATATAGGCCGGCTTGCTTGCCGCATTTGCATAGAGCCGCACCGATACCGGCGCACTCCAGTGGGAGGGCGGTAACCCAAATGCAATTATGAACGTTTCTTTCCGTACTGCATTACCGAGCGAGCTTGGCGTTGCTTTGCAAGAAGCACGTCGCGATACGCTCTCCTTGTTCGATACCTTTGCAGCCTCCGGCCTTGATGTTGCCGCAAAGGTTCCTGTGCCTGTGAGCGAGCAATTCAATCCTCCCTTGTGGGAGCTTGGACATATCGCCTGGTTTGCCGAATGGTATGTGCTGCGCGAAGCGTATTCGAGCGACCCGGTCGCTGCGCAGCGTACCTCAATGCTGACCAAGGGGGATGACTGGTTTGATCCTAATACCGTGTCGCACCGTACGCGCTGGAAAGTGGAATTGCCACGTACAGGCGCGCTGAAAACCTATTGCCACGAGGTGCTCGACCGTGTTGTCGACAAGCTTGGACGCACGGGTAAGGACGATGCATCCCTTTATCCGTTCCGGCTGGTGCTCGCTTATGAGGATATGCGTGCAGAGCTCATGACCCAGGCACTGCAGACGCTTGGCATCGCATTGCCGCCTCCGCTTGCAGAGCAAAAGACGCCAAGCTGGGCGCAGGGCGACATCCGTTTTCCGGGCGGGACCATACAGCTTGGAAGTCCGCATAACGCAGGCTTTGTATTCGACAATGAAAAGTGGATGCATGCCTGTCACGTTCCTGCCTTTATCATGGACTCGACGCTGGTGACAAACGCACAGTACGGCGAGTTCGTTGCCGACGGCGGATATCAGAAACCGCACTTCTGGACGAATGGTGGACGTGCCTGGCTGATGGCGAGAGACCGCTTTGCACCACGCGACTGGATACGTGATGGGCGTCGCTGGTTATGTCAACGCTTCGACAGGGAGATCGTATTGCCGCCCAACGAGCCTGTGCGCCACTTGAGTCTCTATGAGGCGCAGGCGTATTGCGTCTGGGCCGATCGACGTTTGCCAACGGAACCTGAATGGGAATATGCGGCTCTTTCCGGTCATCCCGCATTGCGTTGGGGTGATTTGTGGGAATGGACGTGTTCGCCTTTTGAACCCTATCCAGGATTTTCCGCCGATGCGTATAAGGAGTATTCGGCACCGCATTTCAATAGCCACCAGGTATTGCGCGGCGCATCGTTTGCCACACGGCGCAGAATGAGGTCTTTGAAGTTTCGGAATTTCGCCTTGCCGGAGCGCGATGATTTGTTTGCAGGTTTTCGAACCTGCGCATTGTAACGGTTAGGGCAGCTTTACTCTTGCTTACTAGCCGGCATAAAAAATGGCCATCGGGGTAACCCGATGGCCATCTCTTTTTACTATCTACGCCTTGTGATCAGGTATTCGCATGCAGCGAAAATGCTTGATCATTGGTACATCAACGGTCGCCGAAGGAACGGCGGTTGCCGCCGCTGTCACCAAAACGCGAGCCCTTGTTGAAGCCGCCGCTACCTTCCTTGCGGGGAGCGCCCGGCTTGCTGAAGGTACGCTGACCCGGCTTGCTGGCGCTGCGATTGTCGCCCGGTTTCCAGCCGCCCGGCTTGCGTGCGCTGCGAGGTGCCGATGCTGTCTTCTTTGGCTCGAAGCCTTCAATGATATCAACCGGAATCAACTGCTTGGTAAAGCGTTCGATGCGCTTGATATTGATGTTTTCAGCATGGTTGACCAGCGAAATTGCCAGACCATTGCGGCCTGCACGGCCGGTACGGCCGATACGGTGCACGTAGTCTTCCGGGAACTTCGGCAAGTCGTAGTTCACGACGTGAGTGATGCCCGGTACGTCGATGCCGCGTGCGGCAACGTCGGTTGCTACCAATACGCGAACCTGACCACGGCGCAATGCGTCGAGGGTACGATTACGCGCGCCCTGATGCATGTCACCATGCAGTGCGGCAGCAGCGAAGCCGGCGATATTCAGGCGATCAGCGATGGTGTCGGCATCACGCTTGGTCGCAGTGAATACAACTGCCTGGTCGAGTGTTGCGTCACGCAGCAGATGGTCGAGCAGGCGATTCTTGTGCGACAGATCGTCGACAAAGTGGACACGCTGCTGGATGTTTTCATGCTTGTTGCCCGCGCTGGCGATCTGAATGACTAGCGGATCGCGTGTGATGCGCTTCGCCATGTTACCGACTACGCCATCAAGCGTTGCCGAGAAGAGCATGGTCTGGCGCGTTTCGGGCGTAGCTTCGACAATCTTTTCAATGTCTTCAATGAAGCCCATGTCCAGCATGCGATCGGCTTCGTCCAGGACGAGGATCTCGAGCTGGGAAAAGTTGATCTTGCCGGATTCCATATGGTCGATCAGTCGGCCAGGTGTCGCTACCAGAATCTCCGGATTCTTGGACAGCAATTGCATTTGCTTCGGGTAGGGCATGCCGCCGAGGATGGAGACCGCGCGTACACGGCGCAGATTCGAACCATACTTGTCGGTGGCATTGGTCACCTGCAGCGCGAGTTCGCGTGTCGGGGTCAGGACCAGCATCTTTGGCTGCGCTGGCTGGAAACGCGGGCGCTCGCCACGCGAACGTGCAGACTGACGTTCCTGGTTGGAAGTCTTGGCGCCTGGCTGTGCTTCCAGTTCTGCTTCTGCGAATTTGTGCAAAGCCGGCAGCATGAATGCGGCCGTCTTGCCGGAACCCGTCTGCGAGGAGACCATCAGGTCACGACCTTGCAATGCTGCGGGAACCGCCTGCTCCTGGACCGGAGTAGGTTTTGTATAGCCGGCTTCCGTCAGTGCTTTGAGAATGGACGAGTGCAGGCCTAGTGCTTCAAAAGTCATTGTGTTTCTTTCTTAAAAATCAACGCCGCGACCACATTCGTGACGAGTCTGCGAGCGTATTAAAAAGGCAACGCCAACCAACGAAACAGCTGAGAAATGTTCTGAGAAATTTCGGCACAAAAGCTTTGCGCCGGGACGGTGTCTGTTAAGGCGACACCAGAGGCGGAGGGCTTTATGGTTTATTGCTAAAGGGTTGCGATGCGACTAAGGGTGACCGCTTGTTGCGATGCACCAGGACGCATTATACAGAGTTATAAATTGTCGTGTCCGACTATTTTTCCCAGTGCAAAATATGTCCTCGTAAGCCCGGGTCAATGAAAAATAATCTTGACATGACCCGGACTTGCGTAACTGTTATTAAGTTTAATCTGGATCGGCCATACCACCGACCACATGCGAGAAACCGCCATCGACATAGGTGATTTCGCCGGTAATGCCACCTGCCAGATCCGACAGCAGGAAAGCTGCGGTATTTCCGACATCTTCGATGGTGACATTGCGCCTCAGCGGGGCATGAGTCTTGACGAAATTAAGTATCTTGCCAAAGTCCTTGATACCGCTTGCGGCCAATGTCTTGATCGGGCCTGCGGAAATGCCATTTACGCGCACGCCACGCTGGCCGAGCGACTCAGCAAGGTAACGTACGCTCGCTTCCAGAGAGGCCTTGGCAAGACCCATGGTGTTGTAGTTGGGTAATGCGCGCATTGAACCGAGATAACTCAGGGTCAGCAACGATGCGTTCTGGCTCAGCATGGGCCGTGCTGCTTTCGCCAGCGCGCCGAAGCTGTAAGCCGAAATGTCATGCGCGATACGGAAATTCTCGCGTGTGAAGCCATCCAGGAAGTCGCCGGCAATCGCTTCACGAGGTGCAAAGCCAATAGCATGGACCAGACCATCGAGCTGGTTCCAGGACTTGCCCAGATCGGCAAAGACTGCTTCGATCTGTTCATCGCTTCCGACGTCGCAATCAAATACGAGATCACTGCCGAATTCCTTCGCAAACTCTGTAATACGGTCTTTGAAACGGTCGCCGACATAGGTGAAGGCGAGTTCAGCGCCTTCACGTTTACATGCCTGTGCGATGCCATAAGCAATGGAACGGTTGGACAACAAGCCGGTAATGAGGATTTTTTTGCCTTGAAGGAATGCCATAGATGACTCCAGATGAATTTGTCGTATTTTACGCGGTACGGGATAGGAATCGCGGTTTTCGCGGCCGGTCGCCGTGTACGGCCAAGGCCGTCTTTGCGTGAACTGGGCAAGATTGTAGGGAGACTTGGTCAACCGGGCAACTTTTCGTATCAGCGGTCGCCTTGGCCAAGCGCAAGTTTTCTTTGCGGCTCGCATGATAAAACAAGGAAATTTCATTAACATCTGGCAAGATTGTTGATATTGGATGAAAACCGGCACCATGCAATATACCTTTGGGTAAAATACCCCGACCCTGGCGCTGCCAGACGCATCTTTCGGCATCTTTCAATCAGGCGAATGCGCACACTACTTACCTCACTCCTGCTTCTCCTTTTTGTTCCCTACAGCGGTAGCGCTTTCGGCGCCCATGCTTTTTCCCTGTACGACACGCCGCGCTATCCGGCCGGGTTCAAGAACTTCGATTACGTTAATCCCGACGCGCCGCGTGGTGGCGAGCTTTATCTTGCCAATCCCGATCGACGTACCAGCTTTGACAAGTTCAATCCGTTTTCGCTGAAGGGTGTTGCTGCGGCGGGTGTCTCGAACCTGATGTTCGAAACACTGGCGACGGGCTCTTCGGATGAAGTCGCGACCATGTATGGTTTGCTGGCAGAGGACATGGAGTTGGCGCCGGACCGGATGGCAATGACATTCCGGCTCAATCCAAAAGCAAAGTTTAATAATGGCGACCCGGTAACGGCGGCGGACGTCAAGCATTCGTATGACATGCTTGTACAAAAGGGCGCGCCGCAGTTCAAGTCGATCTTCGCCGACGTCAAGGAATGCGTCGTCGTCGATGACCGCACCGTACGCTTCGACTTCAAGGCACTTAACCGGGAGTTGCCGCTGATCGTCGGCGGTGTGCCGGTGTTTTCGCGAAAGTGGGGCGCCAACACAAGCTTCGACAATATCCAGCTGGAGCCGCCGATTGCAACGGGCCCCTATCTGATTGAGCGTTACGATGTCGGCCGCTCCATTGTCTACAAGCGGAATCCGAATTATTGGGGAAATGACGTACCTTCACGCAAGGGTATGTATAACTTCGAACGCATCATCTACCGGTTCTACAAGGACGACGTCGCGCGGTTGGAAGCTTTCAAGGCCGGTGAATTCGATGTGGTGGTCGAATACAGCGCGAAAAACTGGGCACGCAGCTACATTGGACCAAAGTTCACCAGCGGCGAGATCGTCAAGCGCGAGCTCAAGCACTCCAATGCCGCCGGCATGCAGGGTTTTGTGATGAATCTGCGCAGGTCGCAGTTTCAGGACATCCGCGTGCGCAAGGCGCTCGGGCTGGCACTCGACTACGAATGGATGAACCGCCAGCTTTTCTATAACCAGTACAAGCGCATCTACTCCTTCTTCAATAACAGCGATCTTGCCGCGACAGGCACACCTTCCGAAGAAGAGCTGAAGCTCCTCGATCCCATGCGTGCCCAACTTGATCCTGCGGTATTTGGTCCGGTACCCGTGCCGCCAAGCACTGATCCTCCGTCATCGCTGCGTGCCAACCTGTTGCAGGCGCGTGCCCTGTTCAAGGAGGCTGGCTGGGAATATCGTGATGGCGCCTTGCGTAACGCCAGGGGCGAGCCATTTACTTTCGAAATCCTGGACGATCAGTCGGCCTTGTCGCGCATTATCAGCGTCTATGTGCGTAACCTGCAGAAGCTGGGCATTCAGGTCAACCAACGCACCGCCGACTACGCGCTTGTGCAGAAACGCATGGAAGAATTTGACTTTGACATGACCAGCATCCGTTTCCCGGACACGACCAGCCCGGGCAATGAACTGTTCGACATGTTCAGCTCCAAGGCTGCCGACGAAAAAGGTTCGAATAATGCGTGGGGATTAAAGGACCCGGTAGTCGACAAGCTGGTTGCCAACCTCGTTGCTGCCGAATCGCGCAAGGAACTGGAAGGGGCGGCCAAGGCGCTGGACCGTGTCCTGCTCAATAAGTACATCGTTGTGCCGCACTGGTTTTCGTCGACGCATCGTGTTGCCTACCGTGACCGGTTCGGCATTCCAGAGAAAATGCCTTTGTATTATGCAGCCGATCCCTATGTGATATCCACCTGGTGGCAGAAGAAGCCGAGGTAAGCAATGAATATCTGGTCCTATATTGGCAAGCGCATTCTCCTGATGATTCCAACACTGTTTGGTGTCATTGCCATCACATTTGCAGTGATCCAGTTCGTGCCCGGCGGTCCTGTTGAGCAAGCGTTGATGGAGCTTAAAAAAGGACAAGTCGGCGCTGGCGAAGCAAGCGGTGGAGGTGGCTCCGAATACCGGGGACGGCAGGGGATCGACGCGGAACGGGTAAAGGAAATCAAGGCGCTATATGGCTTCGATAAGCCGCCGCTCGAACGATTCATTCAGATGCTCAAGGGGTTCGCCACCTTTGACCTCGGCAACAGTTTCTATCATCACAAGGATGTGTGGGACCTCGTAAAGTCTAAGCTGCCAGTCTCGATCAGCCTTGGCCTCTGGACCTTTTTCCTTACCTACTTCATCTCACTGCCGCTCGGGATTGCCAAGGCGGTACGGGAAGGTAGCCGGTTCGATGTCGTGACCAGTATTGCGGTCCTCATCGGCTATTCGATTCCCGGATTTGTGCTTGGCGTATTCCTGCTGGTGATGTTTGGCGGTGGCAGTTTCGTTCAATGGTTTCCGCTGCGGGGACTCACCTCGGATAACTGGGAGCAGCTGTCCTGGTTCGGCAAAGTCATGGATTATCTCTGGCATATCGCCTTGCCGGTGACTGCGTCGGTTGCAGGTTCCTTTGCTGTCATGACCATGCTGACCAAGAACACCTTTCTGGAAGAGATTCGCAAGCAATACGTACTGACGGCGCGGGCCAAGGGCCTCAATGAAAAAACCGTTCTCTATAAGCATGTGTTCCGCAACGCACTGATCCCGCTGGTTACCGGATTTCCCGCTGCGTTCATTGGTGCTTTCTTTGCAGGCAGTCTGCTGATCGAGACCTTGTTCTCGCTGGATGGATTGGGACTGCTGTCCTATGAATCGGTGATACGCCGTGATTATCCAGTCGTAATGGGGACGCTTTACCTGTTTACGCTGATCGGACTCGTCGTCAAACTGTTGGGAGATTTGTGTTATGTGTGGGTTGATCCGCGCGTGCAATTCGAAAGCCTGAACCGATGAATCAGAGTGAACCAACCAGATCGATTTCACCAGGCCGGCGGGTCTGGCTGCGTTTCAAGCAGAACCGCCGTGGCTACTGGAGCCTGATCATCTTTTGTATCCTGTTTGGCATCAGCTTGGTTGCCGAACTGGTGTCCAACGACAAGCCGTTGATTGTCCGTTACAACGGCCAGATCATGTTTCCGATTGTGACGACGTACTCTGAAAAGGCTTTCGGAGGTGACTTTGCGTCGCCAGCGGATTATCTGGATCCGTTTATCCAGGACCAGTTTGAGCGCGACGGTAACTGGGCGATTTATCCTATCAACCATTACCGATTCGATACGCTGAATTACTTTGCGAAGTCGCCCAACCCGGCGCCGCCATCCAGCGAGAACTGGCTGGGTACCGACGATCGTGGACGTGACGTGTTTGCCCGTTTGCTGTATGGCTTTCGCGTCTCGGTATTGTTTGGGCTGGCGCTTACGATCACCGGCGTGATTCTTGGCTTGATCACTGGAGCGATACAGGGATACTTTGCGGGCAAGACTGACCTGTTCTTCCAGCGTTTCATGGAGATCTGGGGCTCAATGCCCGAGCTGTACCTGCTCATCATTTTCGCGTCGATTTTCGAGCCGGGACTGGGATTGCTCCTTATCCTGCTGTCGCTGTTCGGCTGGATGGGCTTATCCGACTATGTGCGCGCAGATTTCCTGCGCAATCGTAACCTCGAGTATGTGCAGGCGGCACGCGCGCTCGGCCTGTCGAATGGCCAGATTATCTGGCGCCATGTGTTGCCGAACAGTATGACTCCAGTGGTGACATTCCTGCCATTTCGCATGAGCGCCGCCATTCTTGCCCTGACCAGTCTCGACTTCCTTGGTCTTGGCGTTCCGCCGTCGACACCCAGCCTCGGCGAGTTGCTGGCGCAAGGCAAAAACAATCTGGACGCATGGTGGATCGCGTTGTCGACGTTTGTCGTACTCACCATGACGCTCCTGCTGCTGACCAATATCGGCGATGCCTTGCGCAATGCCCTCGACGTGCGGAGGAAGGCATGAGCCTGCTGGATGTACAAAACCTGCGAGTCGGCTTTGGGCCGGCGACCGTTGTAAACGATGTCAGTTTCAGTATCGCTCCGGGTGAAAAATTTGCCCTGGTTGGCGAGTCCGGTTCGGGCAAGACCGTGACTTCACTTTCCATATTGCGCCTGAACCTCGATGCCGAATATGGTGGCCGTATATTGTTCGAAGGCCAGGATCTGTTGCAAAAACCTGAGCGCGCAATGCGGTCAGTACGCGGCAAAGACATCGCGATGATCTTCCAGGAGCCGATGACAGCGCTCAACCCGTTGTTCACCATCGGTAACCAGATCGCCGAAGTGCTCATGCTGCATGAAGGCATCAGTGCCAAGGAGGCTGCCCGGCGGACTGTCGAGTTGCTGGACAAAACCGGTATTCCCGAGCCGCAAAGAAGGTCGCTAGCATTCCCGCACCAGTTGTCTGGTGGGCAGCGTCAGCGTGCAATGATTGCCATGGCACTGGCCTGCAAACCCAAACTGCTGATTGCGGACGAACCGACTACAGCGCTGGATGTCACGATACAGGTACAGATTCTCGAACTGCTGAACCAGTTACAGCGCGAAGAGAATATGGCCGTGCTGATGATTACCCACGACCTCAATCTGGTGCGTCATTTTGCGGACCGTGTTGGCGTCATGGAAAAGGGACTTCTGATCGAGACGGCAACGACCGCCGAACTGTTTGCCAATCCGCGCGAAGACTACACGCGAAAGCTGCTCGCCAGTCATCCCACACGGATGGTGAATGAAATACGCGACGACGCGCTGCCGCTGCTCGCAACGGATAAGCTGCGCTGCACCTTCGCCATCAAGCGTGGCATGTTCAAGACCATTCCTTTTGTCGCTGTCGACGGCGTGGAAGTGCAACTGAAGCCGCATGAGACTCTTGGCATTGTTGGTGAGTCGGGGTCGGGCAAGTCCACCCTCGGTATGGCCCTGGTCCGGCTGTCATCGGCAACTGTTCACGGACGCATTTCCTTCATTGGTCATCCAATCAGCGAAATGACCAGCTCCCAGCTAAGGCCGCTCAGGGCAAAAATGCAGGTCGTTTTCCAGGATCCGTTCGCATCGTTGTCGCCCCGGCGCACCATCGAGCAAATCGTGGGCGAGGGCCTCGCTCTGCACCAGCCTGATCTGGGGCGCGATGGTCTGCGCGAGGCGGTCGCCAATGCGCTTGCAGAAGTTGGACTGGCCCCGGAGATGATGACACGCTATCCGCACGAGTTTTCTGGTGGCCAGCGCCAGCGCATCGCGATCGCACGCGCGCTCGTCCTGAAACCGGAGCTGATTTTGCTCGACGAGCCAACGTCTTCCCTTGATGTCTCGGTGCAGAGGCAGGTCCTGCAGTTGCTCGCAGAACTGCAGCACAAGTACGGAATTGCCTATGTTTTCATCAGCCATGACCTTGCAGTAATTCGTGCGATGGCGCATCGGGTGATGGTGATGAAGGACGGGAAGGTTGTCGAAAGCGGGCCTACCGACGAAGTGTTATCACGGCCAAAGGAAATGTATACAAAGCGACTACTGGCGGCGGCGACCTACTCGACCCTGGAAGTGGAAGAGGCCAAAGAAGCCTGAAAGACCGCCTGGTTCGTCATGGCCTGGCAGTGAGTGGTGTGAGGTTTGGAGGTTGAGACCCGTCATTCCCGGCGTGCGGGAATGACAGGCGATGAACGACCGACATACTTGTCAGTGCAGATCCGTCAACTGCGGCTTTTCTTGGTATTCGTCGCGACAGTTTTCTTTGATGGAGCTGAAGCAGGCGCGGCCTTACGGTACCTCGGCGCTTGCTGCGCCGATTTGCGTGGCTCAGGCGCGGCCTTGCGAGCGACTGCGGTTCTCTGTTTGTACGGCACATTCAGCTGCAAGCTTCCACCCGGGCTGACACGCTCATGCTTCAGATTATTCCATTGCTTGATCTGCTCGACGGTCACCTGATGGCGTTGTGCGATCGAGGCGAGCGTGTCTTTCTTACCCACCTTGACGTAGATCCGTCGCGTATCCGGTACATCCGGCGCGGTAATCATCGTTGCCGTATCCACCAGTTCCGGAGCAATATCGGCTTCCGGGGCATGGTCGGATCTCGGCACAAGAACGGTGGACCCGGCCTTGAGCAGTGTTTTAGGTGGAATGTTGTTCGCCTCACGAATCACTTCCGGCGTGGTGCCGAAGCGCGATGCGATCGTCTCGATTCTTTCCTTCGCACTGGTGACCTTGTGGGCCGTCCAGGATGACAGGGTGCGTCCCCATTTCGCAAGATTGGACTTGAACTTCTCGGCATTGCTTTGCGGCAGGAGAATTTTTGTATCGGAACTGCCGGCAATCACCGGTCGATTGAACTGCGGGTTGAGCGCCTTGAATTCGTCGATCGACAATTCCGCCAATTGCGCGGCTACCTTGATATCGATATCCCTGGTTTTACCGATAGTGACGAAGTAAGGCTGGTTATCGATCTTTGGCAGCGTAATGCCATAATTCGCCGGTGCCGCAATGATGTTCTTCACAGCCTGTAACTTGGGGACGTAATTTTTTGTCTCCAGAGGCATGTACTGCGACAGCGTATTGAAATCCGTGGCCTGGCCCGCGGCGCGAGCCTTGTTGATCGCACGCTGCACCGAGCCTTCGCCCCAGTTGTAGGCGGCCAGTGCAAGCTGCCAGTCACCGAACATGCCGTAAAGCTTTTCAAGATACGACAGTGCGGCATCGGTCGAAGCCAACACGTTGCGGCGCTCATCCTTGAACATGCTTTGTGTCAGGTTGAAATCACGCCCGGTGGACGGGATGAATTGCCACATGCCGGCTGCATGCGCGCTCGAATATGCCTGCGGGTTGAATGCCGATTCGATAAAAGGCAACAAGGCCAGTTCGGTAGGCATGTTGCGTTTTTCAAGCTCCTGCACAACGTGGAAAAGGTAACGCGATGCACGAGTGGTCGTGCGCTGTATATGGTCCGGACGAGAAGCGTGCCACTGAGTCTGGCTTACCACAAGCGGGCTTTCCAGATCGGGAATGGCAAAGCCTTTGCGGATGCGTGCCCAGACATCCACTTCTTCGATAGCCAGAATCTGGGCCAGCGGATCGTTGGGATCGTAAGGCCGCTCCATCGCGGAAACCTGCGACCAGTTATAGAAGGGAAGAGAAAGGTCTGCTGCTTGGGTG
This sequence comes from Herbaspirillum sp. GCM10030257, assembly GCF_042666555.1. Taxonomy (NCBI): domain Bacteria; kingdom Pseudomonadati; phylum Pseudomonadota; class Betaproteobacteria; order Burkholderiales; family Oxalobacteraceae; genus Herbaspirillum; species Herbaspirillum sp. GCM10030257. Next base: position 70,543 of record NZ_JBHTDH010000003.1, on the reverse strand, counting down.
GCGGCTGGGGCGCCGAGGATGAGAAGCGCTGTTAATGGGAATGTTCTTCTTTTCAGCGGATACATGTTTCCTCGCTTGCTAATGGGTAAGGGCAAATATGGCGCCCAATTTAATCGACGGAGTTTACGTAATGGTGTTTTCCTGCGTCAAGATTTATCGGTGCTCGATAATATTTCGACAACTATACCGCGGACATCAACGGTAGGAATTTTTCCATTGCCGTAAGGCAGCAAACACGGCAATAGGTTCCTTGCTAGAAATATTTCCTGTAGCTAATAATCGGTCTGCGATCGCTGGTTCGCGATAACGCAGGAACGGATTTGTCGCCTTTTCGAGGGCGATGGTCGACGGAACGGTCGGTTCCCCCTTGTCGCGCTTGGCTTGCTCTTGCGTCATCCGGACGCGCAAAGCCTCGTTTCCCGGTTCGACCTCCTGCGCAAAGCGCAGATTTGACAAGGTATATTCATGCGCGCAAAACACTTTTACATCGTCCGGCAATGCGGCGAGCTTGCCGAGTGACTCTGCCATTTGTTCCGGCGTACCTTCAAACAAGCGTCCGCAACCGCCGGCAAAAAGGGTATCGCCACAGAACAGCCATGATTGCTCGGGCGAATAGTAGGCAATATGGCCACGCGTATGGCCGGGAACGTCCAACACCTCGAAACGAAGGTTCAGGCCGGGTACATCAACGTTGTCTCCCTGTTGTAAAGGATAGGTCACGCCAGAAATCACTTCTTGACGCGGGCCAAAAACCGGTACATTAAATCGCATCAGTAATTGCGGCACACCGCCGACATGGTCAGCATGGTGATGTGTCAGTAGAATAGCGGCGAGGGAAAGACCATGTGCAGCAAGGGCGTCGAGGATAGGCGTCGCGTCGCCCGGGTCAACGACGGCGGCGCGAGTACCATCATGAATCAGCCAGAGGTAATTGTCCTGGAACGCGGGAACAGTCAATACACTTAACATACGATGGATCACCGGTTACCTGAAAAGCCGATTATAGCGCTCGGTCCCTGGCTCGAGACGCCAGTGGGCAGCTATGTGCGCGCCTGGCAACAGGAACGACTGGATTTGTTGACGGCTGACATCTTTGGTTTCAACGCGCTGCAAATCGGATTGCCACAGATTAATGCGCTGAACGCCAACCGGATGCCGAACAAGTGGCTGACGGATACCCATATCCCGAACGAGAACGACGGCAGTGATGGTTCGTCACGCATCGTGGTCGTGCACGACTTTGCTGAATTGCCTTTTGCTTCACAAAGCCTGGATTTGGTGGTTTTGCCCCATGTTCTGGAGTTCGCCGAGGAACCGCACCAGGTCCTGCGCGAGGTCGAGCGGGTGTTGATTCCCGAAGGCCAGGTGGTGATCTGCGGCTTCAATCCCGCCAGTCTATGGGGATTGCGTCAGGTTGCGGGTCGCCTGACTGGCGCCCATTTCCTGCCGCAAAACGGTGAATTCATCAGCCTGCCGCGCCTGAAGGACTGGCTCAAGCTACTCAATATGGAAGTCAACCGTGGCCACTTCGGCTGTTACGCGCCTCCCTGTATGACCGAAAAATGGCTGACCCGGTTTGAATTCATGGAAGAAGCCGGCAACAGGTGGTGGCCTTACCTCGGTGCAGTCTATATAGTGCAGGCCATCAAGCGGGTACGCGGCATGCGCCTGATCGGTCCAGCCTGGACCAGGAAGCCCGCCCACGCGCGGCAGGGCGTCGCCGTCACCAATCGTGTTCAAAAACATAAGTGAATAAGTAAGAGCTGAAGTACAACATGGATAAAGTAGAGATTTACACTGACGGTGCCTGCAAGGGAAACCCTGGCGCCGGCGGGTGGGGCGCGTTGATGGTTGCGGGCGAGCATACGAAGGAAATGTTCGGTGGTGAAAAGAACACCACCAACAACCGCATGGAACTGAAGGCTGTGATCGAGGCACTGAGTGCGCTCAAGCGTCCCTGCACGGTCATCGTGCATACCGACAGCCAATATGTGCAAAAAGGCATCAGCGAATGGATACACGGCTGGAAAGCACGCGGATGGAAAACCGCTGCCAAGGAACCTGTCAAGAACGTCGATTTGTGGCAAGCCCTTGATGCGGCGCGCGCGACGCATACAATTGAATGGCGGTGGGTAAAAGGACACGCCGGGCATGAAGGCAACGAACGGGCTGATGCGCTTGCAAATATGGGCGTTGCGTCAGTGTCCTGAACTGTTCTGTTGTGCTACATTCGTCCAACAGCAAAAATGTTGCAATTTGGAACGATATAAAGACAAATGAATACCCGGAGACTGCTTTACCCCGTCATCGCGGCGGCCGGAATTACCGCACTTGGCGCTTACGCCTATTTCGAACAGCGCAAACCCCAGGGACCCACCGAACAAACTTCGACACCGACGCCTGAAAAAGCCGGGGGCTTACGCGCTTCGGCGAATAATAGCCCGGCTGCCGTCGATGTCGCCAAGGTGACCGTCGTCAATCTGGTCGACGATGTCAATGCCGTCGGGAATATCCGATCCAATGAATCCGTTGTGATCCGACCCGAAGTAGCAGGACGGATTACCCGCCTCAATTTCGATGACGGTCAGCGGGTGAAGAAGGGACAAGTGTTGGTTGCCTTCGACTCTACCGTCAATCAGGCTGAAGTCTTGCAGGCAAAGGCGGAACTGGGTATTGCCAGGGCAAACTTCGAGCGCAACGCCGACCTCGCCAAGCAGAAATTCATTTCCGACCGGGCACGTGACGAATCGCGGGCCAACGTGCAGGTTCTGGAGGCCAAGCTGGCGCTGGCGGAAGCGCGCTTATCCAAACTGGAAATCAAGGCACCGTTCTCGGGCATTGTCGGGATACGTACCGTCAGTGTGGGTGACTATGTCAAAGATGGTGCGGACCTTGTTAATCTGGAAGATATCTCCAGCGTCAAGGTCGACTTCCGTATCCCGGAACGCTACGCCGATCTGGTGCAACGGGGGCAGGCGATCGAAGTGATTGTCGACGCCTTGCCCGGCAAACCCTTCAAGGCCAAAGTCGACGCCGTGGATCCCCAGGTCGACAGTTCCGGACGCTCCGCGCTGCTGCGCGGACGCATCGACAATCCCGAAGGCCGTTTAAAGCCAGGCATGTTTGCACGGGTCCGGTTGCTCCTTGCTGAACGGGAAAACGCATTGATGGTGCCCGAAGAGGCAATCGTTCCCCAGGGCGGCAAAGTGACTGTCTGGAAGGTCGTCGACGGCAAGGCCATGCGCACGGAAGTAAAGACCGGGTTGCGCCGTGCGGCCAAGGTCGAAATCGTGCACGGCCTGTCGGCGGGCGACACCGTCGTCACTGCCGGCCAGATCCGACTGTCCAAAGACGGCACGCCGGTCCGGATTGCGCCGGGTACGCCGAACGCGCAGGGTGGTTCGCCCTCCGACAAGCCCGCCGTCCAGGGAGGCCCCAGCCAGGCGGCTGCGCCCGCGGACGGTGCGGTACTCGCTAAACGCTAAGCGGAGAGCACATGGTCTTATCCGACATCTGTATCCGCCGTCCGGTCTTTGCCACCGTGATGTCCCTCATCATCGTGCTGATCGGACTTGTCTGTTACAAAAGGCTGGCAGTACGCGAATATCCGAAGATCGACGAACCGGTGGTCACGGTGGAAACCCGGTATCCGGGAGCGAGTTCTGAAATTGTCGAATCGCAGGTAACCAAGCCGATGGAAGATTCGATTGCCGGCATTGACGGCATCGATGTCCTGACGTCGATTTCACGCGCTGAACAAAGCCAGATCACGGTTCGCTTTCGTCTCGAGAAAGATCCCGATTCCGGCGCCAACGATGTGCGCGACCGCGTATCTCGCGTGCGCTCCAAGCTGCCACAAACCATCGAAGAGCCGGTCATCGCCAAAGTCGAAGCCGATGCCAGCCCCATCATGTGGCTTTCGTTTTCAAGCGACACCAGGTCCGCGCTCGACCTGAGCGATGTGGCCAACCGTATCGTCAAACCGCGTCTGCAATTACTCCCGGGTGCGGCCGACGTGCGTATCAGCGGCGAGCGCAAGTATGCAATGCGCGTTTGGCTCAACCGCGACAAGCTTGCATCGTATCGGCTGACACCAGCCGACGTTGAAGATGCTGTGCGAAAGCAAAACATTGAAGTGCCAGCCGGTCGTATCGAATCACGCCAGCGCGAATTTTCCGTCGTATCGCAAACCGACCTGACAACGCCGGAGCAGTTTGAAAACATCATCGTCCGCACGGTCAATGGCTATGCTGTGCGCATACGCGACGTGGCCCAGGGTGAGGTTGGGCCGGCGCTCGAGCGCTCGTCGGTCCGGTTCAATAAAAAGAATGCTGTATCGCTGGGCGTCATTCGCCAGGCGACCGCCAATCCGCTCGAGCTCGCGGGCTATGTCAAGGCCGAGCTGCCGAGGCTGAACGAGGAGCTGGCGCCCCAAGGAGTGCGTATCGATATCTCGGTGGACAACACGTTGTTCATCGACCGCTCCATCAATTCGGTGTACAAGACGATCGGCGAAGCGGTGATACTGGTCGCTATTGTCATCTTTGTTTTCTTGCGTTCGTTCCGTGCTGCCATCATTCCCTTGGTGACGATTCCCGTTTCGTTGATCGGGGCGTTCGCTGTGATGTCGATGGCCGGCTTCAGTATCAATACGCTGACCCTTTTGGCACTGGTGCTCGCCATTGGCCTTGTGGTTGATGACGCGATCGTCGTGCTTGAGAATATTTATCGCCATGTCGAAGACGGCATGAAACCCTTCGATGCGGCGATCAAAGGCGCGAAGGAAATCGGCTTCGCAGTCGTCGCGATGACGCTTACGCTTGCCGCCGTGTATGCCCCGGTTGCATTTACCCCCGGCCGCACTGGCAGATTGTTTGTTGAATTCGCGTTGACGCTCGCAGGCGCTGTCGTTGTGTCCGGACTCATCGCACTCACGCTGTCCCCGATGATGTGTTCGGTGCTCCTGCGCCACCAGGAACAGCATGGCTTTTTGTATCGTACGATCGAGAGCGGTCTGAACGGCTTGACCAAGGGATACCGTCGTCTGCTAACCGCAAGCCTGTCCAGCCGTTGGCTGGTCACCTTGATCTATCTGCTTGTGATCGGCGGCCTGGTGTGGCTGGGTGCCAACCTCAAGAGAGAACTGGCACCGGTGGAAGACCGCGGCACCATCTTCACTTCCTTGACAGGACCTGACGGCGCATCGCTGGAATACACTGAAAAGTATGCAAACCGTCTCGAGAAAATCGCCGAAGAAACCAAGGAAATTGACCGCATGTTCATCATCGCCGGTAATCCGACAGTAGAACGCGGCATCGCCATTTTCCGTACGGTCGACTGGGCCGACCGTGATCGGTCAACCTTGGACATGATTAAGGAAATGCAACCGAAGATGGCAGGCATACCCGGCCTGCTGGCCTTTCCGAATGCACCGCCGTCACTCGGTCAATCGATCCGGGAGCGCCCGGTGAACCTGGTCGTGATGACCAACGCATCTTACGAGGAACTGCAGGGCGTGGTGCAAAATATCGTCGCTGAAGCCAGCAAGAATCCCGGACTAGTTAACATCGACACGGACCTGCGACTCAATAAACCACAGGTCAACGTGGACGTGGACCGCGACAAGGCGGCCGATGCCGGTGTTCAGATCGAAACCGTTGGTCGCACGCTGGAAACCATGCTCGGCGGACGCAACGTAACGCGCTTCAAGAAGGGCGGCGACCAGTACGATGTCGTGGTCCAGATTCGCAATGGCGAGCGCGACGCACCCGACGATATCAATAACATCTTTGTTCGCGGTGTCGGCAAGAATGGCACGCCTGATCAGATGATCCCGTTGTCCAGCCTGCTCAAGGTCAGGGAAACGGTCGCCCCGCGTGAGCTGAATCACTTTGGTCAGCGGCGCGCGGTCGTGATCTCTGCCAACCTTGCCAATGGCTACACGCAGGGCGAGGCAATCGATTTCATGGAGCAGACTGCCAAATCCATCATCAAGCCGGGTTACGCAACCGACCTGTCCGGTTCATCACGTGAGTTCCGTGCATCCAGTGGCAGCCTGGCACTAACCTTTATCCTGGCATTGGCATTTATCTACCTCGTGCTTGCTGCGCAGTTCGAAAGCTTCGTCGATCCATTCATCATCATGCTCACCGTCCCGCTTTCGATGGCCGGTGCGCTGGCGGCATTGAAATGGACAGGCGGGACGCTGAACGTGTACAGCCAGATCGGTCTCATCACATTGGTCGGGCTGATTACCAAGCATGGCATCCTGATTGTGGAATTTACCAATCAATTGCGGGAAGAGGGCAAGTCCATGCATGACGCCATCATTGAGGCTGCCGTACTGCGTCTGCGTCCTATCCTCATGACAACAGGTGCAATGGTGCTTGGTGCGATTCCGCTTGCGCTTGCCACCGGCGCGGGTGCAGAATCGCGAATCCAGATTGGATGGGTGATTGTAGGCGGCATGAGTTTTGGTACCTTGCTGACCTTATTTGTCGTCCCCACCTTTTACACTTTCCTTGCGCGCAAGAAGGCCCATTTGCCGGCGCCGGTTGATCCGGCCGAGCCCGTGGCCCCGGTTGCCGCTACTGCACATTAAACATGCGACAAATCGTTCTCGATACTGAAACCACTGGTCTTAACCCACGTTCCGGCGACCGCATCATTGAAGTCGGCTGCGTGGAAATCGTCAATCGCCGCCTGACCGGCAACAACTTTCATACCTACATCAACCCGGAGCGCGACTCGGAAGAGGGCGCACTCGCCGTACACGGCTTGACGACTGAATTCCTCAGCGACAAGCCGAAGTTTGCAGAAATTGCGGATGAGTTGCGCGATTATGTGCGCGATGCCGAAGTCATCATCCACAACGCGCCATTCGACCTCGGGTTTCTCGATGCCGAGTTTGCACGGCTTGGGTTTCCGCGTTTCGCTACACACGTCGCAGCCGTAACCGACACTTTGGTGCAGGCAAAGGAAATGCACCCCGGAAAACGTAATTCGCTTGACGCCTTGTGCGATCGCTACGGCATTTCGAATGCGCATCGTGCATTGCACGGCGCGTTGCTCGACGCCGAACTGCTCGCCGAGGTTTATCTCGCGATGACACGTGGCCAGAACAGCCTCACAATCGACTTGACCGTGGAGTCCAATACGTCCGGCGGCGAGCAATTGATAGAATCAATTTCAGTCTCCGAGATGGTCATCGTGCGCGCGAGCGAAGATGAAGTCGCTGAACACGAAGCCTTGCTGGACCGGCTCGATAAGGAAGCGAAGGGCAGTTGCGTATGGCGCCTGGAATCGGCTCCCGCAGCAAATTGATTCATCGTGGCATCTGTGCGATAATGCCGACCTCCCGGACAGTTAGCTCAGGGGTAGAGCACCGCCTTCACACGGCGGGGGTCACTGGTTCAATCCCAGTACTGTCCACCAAGAATTCGTACTAATAAACAAGGGCTTAAGTCGCTTTCGGTGTCTAGCAAAATACACCGGTTAGATGATTTAAGCCCTTGTTTTTATTCAGTCTGCTTCCGAGCAATTAGACAGATTTCCAGTGCTTTCGCCGCCCAGGCGATCAGCGAAATCCACTGCTTTTACAGCGGTTCCATACGTCGGTCAGCGCATTCCATTCTTCGTCTGTTGGGTATTCTCTGGGCCAGTACGGCCAGTTCAGGATAGGCGGCCTCTTCGGATTTGCGCCGGGGCCGGTCGCCCGTCTTGCGTTGAAATGCCGACGTGCAGTTTTTCTCGTCCCATGCCGAGTCATTGAATTTTATTGCCTCTGCTGTGTCCAGCAACGGCTCCCACTGCGTCACGTCATATTGAAACTCTGCAAAATCAAGAGGCATTTTCCACTGTGAGCAATGCCATTTCCCGTTGAGCCGATACCGAATTGCGTAGCAAGTAGCAGTGCGCATTGTCCGAGAATATACTGTATAAAAACACAGTATAAATGGCAGCGTAAAGGCCATGCAATAAAAGTGTCGACACACCCGAGTTGTAATTTTTAGTGATATTGTTTAAGTGATTTCTGTTATTCAACCTAGACAAAAAGGGCAGATGCACATGGCAAAATTTAGCGGGTTTGATCAGCTTTCTCGTAAATTAAACGATTTTCAAAAAGCACTGGAAGGCCTTGATGGTCAGTTGGGTGAAGTGAGCTTCGACCCGAACGATCCGGCCAGTATTGAAGCAGCGATCCAAGCCGCAGAGACAATGATCGATGAAAGATTGCGGCAATACGAAAGCAACTCGATGGTTCAGTCCACAGGTGAGCAACTTAAGGCAAAGTACCGCGACATCATCATTCAACGGGCCGCCGAACTGCGGGCGAAAGGTGGGCAGGAATAATGGGTGGCGAGCTGGACGTATTTACACAAATCAATAATGCGGTCCTCGATTTACAGGCGTCACACTACCAAACGTATGTACGACCGATGAAGACGCTCGCTCGTCTTTTGCAACATCCGAGCTTGGAAGCCGCGAATCGACGACTGACGGAAGGCGCTGACTTAGACGCGTTTCTATCTGAAAGTGAGGGCACTGGCGGCAGCATGATAGGTAGTCATCGTCTTGCCTGGCCCGCTGAACCAGAAAAAGGCCTTGGACTGACACTGCTTCTGATAGAAAAGTTTGCCCAAGAAGAGGATTATGCGATCAGCTTTGCGCATTTCTATTTTCATTCTGGTAACACGCATAATGCTGGACTACATTCTTTGATTCGCCAGCTGATAATCCCGTTCGTCAGAGATTACAAGGCGTACATCATGAACCAAGGAAATGTGGAACCTAAGCTTGTGAAGCCAAAATCAAACAATGTTTTCATCGTGCATGGCCACGATGGTGAAGCGCGCGAATCCGTTGCCCGGTTTCTTGAGAGCCTAGGCCTGAAAGCGATAATTTTGCATGAGCAGGCGAACCGGGGACGTACTGTTATCGAAAAGGTTGAAGCCAATAGCGATGTAGGGTTCGCGGTTGTCTTGCTGACACCAGACGATGTTGGGCGTGCAAAAGGTGATGCCGAGCTTGAGCCACGCGCCAGGCAGAACGTGCTTCTTGAACTGGGCTACTTCATCGGAAAGCTTGGACGGGAAAACGTATGCGCGCTCAAGCGCGGTACGGTTGAAATCCCAAGTGATTTCGCCGGCGTGGTGTGGGAAACGATGGATTCCGGGACAGGGTGGAAACAGGCTCTTGGTCGCGAATTGGAGGCGGCAGGGTACAGCATCGACTGGAACAAAGTAATGCGACCGTAGTACTTCCGTTGCAAACGCATGCACTCTGCATGTGCTCGCTGTTTTCTACATTAAAATGAACAAAAAATCATGTGAATCGTTTCACATGATTTTTTGCAGCAGGTCTGGTTCAATAGCGACTCCGCCAGCGCACGGCGAAACATATAGCGCCACTTTTCCTTGATACGGCCCCAGTCGGCTCGTTATTATGGATTCACGCAAAGGAGATTCGTATGCAGAGGGATGCACTAAATTTTTCTGGATTTAATGACGTGACCACTTCAGTTGCACCAGACGCCTTGGTTGACTACTTCAAATGGCGATTGACTCTTTTGCAGGGACTGGCGGGTTTGCTCACGGGTCAAGACGAGTCCTGCAGTGCCGTGACACCCGAAACGCTGGAACTAAACAGGGTGTTGGTGGACGAACTATGCGACATGCTGCCGATACTGCTCCGTAGCTCGGAGAACAAGCGATGACTGCACGCGAACTTGTTATTTCGAAGGCCGATGCCGCCGAACGGCAGTTATGTACGGCGATTTGGCTTTGGTTTCAGGACATGGATCCTGTTTCGATTCACGGATTGGCGACAGCAGCATTAAAGGTATTGTGGCGCTTGCATCAACGGTTTGGTACCGGGTATCGCACCTTTGAAGAAACTATGCTCGAGGATTTCATTCGAGCAGATAAGCGCAAAGAAGTCATAGAAATTTGCAACGCTACCGCAAATTTTATTAAGCATAGTGACAAAGATCCGTTTGCTTTCCATAAGTTTAATCCGGAAAGTACAATTTTTGTGATGGTAGACGCGTCGTCTGCGTTGCAGGCACTCAATGGTAGGTTGCCGATGGAGTGCCAGGCACTTCACGCATGGATGGCCGTGCACCATGCGGACCTATTCAAGCAAGACGATCCCCACGTACAAGCAAGACTTGCATTGGTATCAGGCTTACGTGGCACGCTTGCAAGCAAGAGTGATTTCTATCAGCAGTATATTAAGATGACCCAAAGGGCTACAGCTCAAGCAGCCGCTATGCATAAGCCGAGTGATCTTCCTTTGCAGTCTTTTAAATAACTGTTCAAATTTTAATTTTAAAGATGCAAACTCAACTGGATGCAAAATCGCTAGTCTTGGTCGTAGGTGCAGGAGCAAGCAAAGAAGTCAATTTACCCATCGGCTCAGAGCTTAAACGTAGCATCGCGACGGCACTCGATATCCGCAACAGCGATAGGGGATTCAATCAAGTTAGTGGTGATCGTGTTGTCACAGCTGCTTTAAGAGAGCTCGTCACAATGGAGGGAAGCCGTAGCGGCGTCATAGATCACTATATCCATGCTTGCCACAGGATCAGGGACAACATGCCGCAGGCTGCTTCAATCGATAATTTTATTGACGGCCATCGTGACGACTCTATGATCGCACAGTGCGGAAAGCTTGCCATTGCACGTTGCATATTAGAGGCAGAACAAAACAGCAAGTTGTATATTAATCCAAGCAATATCTACAACAAGCTGGATTTCGAAGGAGTCCAGCACACGTGGTTCAACGCCTTTTTTCGGCTTTTAGTCGAAGGGTGTCAGAAGCAAGATATGGCTGAACGGATGTCACGGGTTGCGATAATCACTTTCAACTACGATCGATGCATCGAACAGTATTTGTACGAGGCGTTAATAAGTTACTACGGCCTTGAGCCGCAGGCGGCCGTTGATATGCTTTCCAATTTAACTATCTACCATCCTTATGGATTTTTAGGTCCTTTGCCTTGGCAGAGCCCCCGTGGAGCTATTAAATTTGGAGAGGATGCGGACCCCCGCAAATTGGTAGAGATATCAAAGAATCTGAGAACCTTTACCGAAGGAACAGATAAATCTCATAGCGACATCATTAATATTCGGTCCACCATGCATACGGCAGAGCGTGTAGTGTTTCTTGGGTTTTCCTTCAACCCTCAGAACGTCGAACTGCTCTACCGAGACCACGAAGTTAGGTATCGGGACTGCCCGGTTTATGGAAGCGCATACGGAATGTCAGAAAGCGATGTCGCAATGATCAGCGGTGAATTAGCAAGCTATGGCGGCCACCCTAACCACCGCATACATTTGAACCGAAACTTGAAATGCGCGGAAGTATTCAGCGAGTACGGTAGAAGTATGTCGTTGCGCTAATTTAATTCTCGTGTCCTGCATCCAATTGCGCTGCTACTGCGGCACGATTGGCACGCGGGGTCGACTTAAGAAGACGGTCGCGACCTTCCATATGGGCTGCGGCAAGCTTGCTTCGGAGCGTTTGTGGCCTGATCACGATTGGCATGCCCGCGTTCTCGTTCCAGTCGTGCAAAAGTTTCTGCGCTTGCGCCTCCTTGTCGTCATCCCGTTCCACAATTCCCGACACCCACATTTCAGTGATTTTTGCCTGTACTGCGGTATGCAGAGCCTTGTCCTGATATATCGGCATGTTCGTCCGGCTCTGTTTCGCGATGACCGTCGGATTTAGGCCAATCGATTTCCAGAATGCACCCGATAGAGTTACGTCGGCGACTTTCTGACCTTTGGCGTCCTTGGCGACGCCAGTGGCGGCTAACTTCGCGCCGGCCACTGCATTCTTCGCCGCCGTTGGGAGCACAGCGACAAAGGCACCGCTCCGGTCGCCAAGCGCCCACGCATCCCAGGCGTCTAGCGCTTGATTAACCAGGCCGCCGTAGGCCGGACCGGCCAATTCGGCCCATTGGCGATCGCGCCGTTGGGCGTCGGACGGCTTCAGGATGGATGTCGCCGGCAGCATATTTCCAAGACCAAGGCGGCCGCTAAAATCGAACGGCAGCTGTGTCGACACACCGTAACGGGCAAGATCGCCCCGGACTTTGCCGATGGTGTCGTATGCCCATTTGCGCTTGTCACGTTTGATGTTTGTGTCGTGGCCGCTCAGCTGACCGACTGGCTGGCAGCTGATGAGGCGCCAGCGGGTTTTACTGTCGACCAGGACACGGAATTGCGTGCGGTCGGCGAGGGCAAAGCCACCGTCCGGTACACACGTCACACGCTGGATACCGAAGACGTCCGCCGCCACATCTCAGCGGGAAAACAGTGCACCCGCTTAGCTCTTACGTGGAACGACCGCGTGTCCTTCGTGCTGCACAGTGATTTTTCCATTCGACGACTCGCACCCTTGGATGTGCTGAAGGAAAACACCGAGGCGGCAAAGGACGATCAGGAGCGTTTCGACACTGATTTCGTCCTGATGACAAGTGAATTGAATGGCCTGCTGTCCTCTTTGCTCCAAGCGTTCGGCGGTGAGAAGGAACGGATTCCTGCGGCTAAAGAAGAGAAAGTCGAGGAAGAATGCCTGGTGTAGCGGAGCTCCTGCCCTTCGGGGCAGGGCTCTTTGCCAGGCGTGATTTCGAAAAGGCGCCCGTTTTACCGACGGCACTTTCACTCAAAACGGAATCACGCCTGGCAAAGAGTGGGAGTTTCCGCTCTTCCCAGCAGGTTTAACGCTAAACCTGTTGGCCGCGCCAGCCAGCGTGGAATAAAACAGGCCCAGATCGCTAACCATCGTTGTCCATGAAGTCAAAGCGCCGCAAGGGAAGCGTGTTGATGATCCAGGCATATTTGCGCATCAAGATGCTGACAGGCCTGCGCAAGGGCGATATCTTGCGCCTGACAAAAACGGACTGCCGGGACGACGGGATCCACGTGCAGCCGTCCAAGACCCGTAAGTCCACCGGCAAGCGGCTGATCTATGAGTGGTCGCCCGAATTGCGCGCCGCCATCGATGAGGCCGTGGCTGTACGTCCGGCGTTGTCACCGTACCTGTTCAGTAACAAATTCGGCCGCTCGCTATTCGAAGAGGAGAAGGGCACCACTAAGGGATTTGACACGATCTGGCATTCCTTCATAGAGCGCCTGCTGAAAGAATCAAAGGTCACGCAGCGCTTCACCGAGCACGACCTACGGGCCAAAGTGGGTAGTGATGCGGAGAGCCTGGAGCGTGCACGCCAGCTGCTGGCGCACTCGGATTCGCGCATGACAGAGCGGGTTTATCGACGGAAGCCTGAGCGCATCAAGCCGGCGGGAAGCTAAACCATTTGGATTAGAACAGCCGTAAAAAAGCCCGCAACTGCGGGCTTTTTTTATCACTACACGAACTTACTGTGCCGAACGGTCCGCGTCCGGAGAGGGCTCGTGCATTACCGATAACGCGGTCTTGATGGCGCTCTGCTCGAGCGACTTCAGGCGCGACGCGAACTCGCGTCGTACGTTACCGCTCTCCATGCTGGCATCGGATACTTTCTCTGCCAAAACGGCTAAATGGTCGAGACTAATTTTCAAAGCATGTGCGATGCTTATGGCAGTTTTGAAATCAAGATTTTGTCGACCTGTCTCTATCTTGCTGAGTGCGGCTGGGGTTAGCGCAACTGCAGACGCTAACTCTGTGGCGGACATCCGTGCTGCCTGTCGAGCAGTGCGGACGGCGAAACCAATTTGAGTTAGTTCCATATTTTTGCTCCAAACAAATGTAATTTATCTCGGGGCAATTGCTTCAATTGCCCCGAGATAAAAAAGAATTTACTCCTGGAGAAAGTCACAAATGATCTTTACCCATTGGGCGGCTAGGAGAAGATTTTTTCCTGTCGCGCCCCAATCCCGTGAACGTCTTTGATTCCCTTGTTCAAGACAAGCTTTTACATCTTTCAACTCTTTTACAGCGCGTCGCACAGATGAGTCTTGTACTTCGCTGTAACTTTCGATAAGGAAAGAAATTTCCTTTATGAACTTCTGAACTTCTGTTGCTTTGTCATTCTGTGATGCAGCCGGATCGGCGTTGTGCAAAGAAAGCATTGGTCGGACCTATTAGGTAAATTGGGATTGACGACTCGTCGGGGGCCATGTAACTCATGCATAACTCCAAATAGGAAAAGGGATAAATGAAACAGCGGGTTGATAAAATTTTATTTCAAATAAACGCCATCAGCTGATGACAGGAAACACTATAACAGAAACTTTCGATTATAGATAATTTCTTTTTTCGATTTATGTCGATCTGCGCAAAATAGCGCATCAAGCCATTGCGGGAGCTGGGGGCAGTAGGAGGTATATTACGATCTCGGAATTTCGAAGGAGAAAGAATGCAGCCACAGATACCACCAGCACAGCTTGCGGCGGAATTTGACGCACTTATTCGCGCGATACCAAATCGCAAGACACTGCACCACGATATCGACGTAAACCATGAATGGCTGGGTCAAGCAGTCGGCTTGGTCATGTTAGCGGATCCTTTACGTGGTAGTTTCTTCAAAGGACTAGTTGAGAATTTATATAGCCCTATTTTTAATCCCGCCGACATCATTCAGAAAATAATCGTGTCTTTGCAGCAATATAAAACGGAGTGGCGGATGAAGTCAGGCGGGCCGCTTACGGTTGCTTTTGAAGCCGGTAAGCCCTTTGATTATTTTGATGAGGTTCGCAAAATCTTAGAGTCGGCAACTATTGATGTGCTGGTTGTAGACCCATATCTGGGTGCAGATTTCGTGTCGCGCTACCTGCCGCATGTGAAGCCTGGGGTGAACATACGTTTGCTTATTGAGAACCAAGTCAATCAGGTAAAACCCGCTGTTGATCTGTTTGCACAACAGAACGGCGTACAGGTCGAGGTACGTAAGTCCAAAGACATGCATGATCGATTCATCTTCATCGACCAGCGCGAGTGCTTTCACAGCGGCGCAACATTCAAGGACGGTGCCGTCAAATCCGCAACGCTTTTGACTCAGGTAACCGATGCTTTCAGCGCTATGCTGCACACATACGAAACGGCTTGGGCCGCTGGTAGAGCGATTTAAACTGCCGAATCAATTAGACAAATCAGATTTACTAGACAAGAGCAGGGCGCAAAGCTTTGCGGCGTCTGAGTTACCGGCTTGCGCGGTCTGGTTCAATCCCAGTACTGTCCACCAGATTCCTGCAGCAAACTGTATTTCTACCGATGAATTAATTCAGACGGACGGCAGTGCCGCAAAAGTAAAAATAATAGTATGAAACAAGTTAAAGCCCGCGTGTAAAACGTGGGCTTTTTCCATTTTGGAATCTGCTCTTATCTCCGGTGACGAAATCGCAGACCGGGACCAACACGGTGATCCTTGCCTCATGGCCCCGAAGCGGGCTAGACAGGACTTCTATATAGTCATAGCTACTTGCAAAACAAAGAAACTTGCGTAGGTCCGGTACAGTCTCATAGATTGCAATTTTGTCAATCGGATTAGCAGATCTATCAGGAGGCTTGAATGAGAACGGTCCCTGGCTCACCGTCGGAGTGCAGCAATCTTTTGCTGTCAATGTTGCCTGTGTCCGAATATCAGGCATTGCTTCCGCATCTTGAGTTTATCGATACACCGCTTCATTTTGTGCTCTTCGAGCGGGACAAACCAATTAACTACGCGTACTTTCCCCTGATCGGCGAGCATTCCATTCTGGCGACCATGGAAGATGGCTCGGCCGTGGAAGTTGGCACTGTTGGTTATGAGGGCATGTCGACAATTGACCTCCTTCTTGGGGGAGACTTGGCCATCGAACGTACTGTGTGCCAAATCCCCGGCAGTTCTCTGAGGATGCCCGCGAGCGTTTTCAAGGAGATGACTGCAACGGACACCGTCTTGCGACGCGTCGTGTTGAAATACCTTCAGGCGTATCTGAGCCAGGTTTCCCAATCGGTTGCGTGTAATCGGTTACATGGACTAGAGCAGCGGATGGCGCGCTGGTTGCTCATGAGCCACGACAGGATGAAGCGCGATGAATTTCAGATTACGCAGGAATACCTGGCGATGATGCTAGGTGTCCATCGTCCCAGTGTCAGTTTGATTGCGGGGACGCTGCAACGTGCTGGTCTCATCGAGTACAAGCGAGGCAATGTGCATATTGTTGACCGCGAGGGACTCGAAGAGGTGGCTTGCGAGTGTTATGGCATCGTCAGGGCACAATTTGAAAGGTTGCTTGGCGTGCGTTCGTAACTTGTAAAAGGCGAAGCGCGCGATCTGATGGCTCTTGGAGGCAAGTACGCTTGACGTGGCCTTCAGGTGCCACGCGGTGACGGCATGTACACCGAGAGCACCTGGCATAGCGCATCGATGAAGCCCCTGCATTCCATTGGTTTGACGATGTACTCGCTAATTCCGAGTGCACGGGCACGATAGCGGTCGGATTCTTCCGATGACGACGATAAGACAACGACCGGAATGGCGGCAAGGCCAGGATTGAACCAGCGTACCTGCTTGAGAACTTCAATGCCATCAAGTTTCGGCAGCTTCAAATCCAGCAGGATGAGCGCCGGATTGCCGGGCCGGCGTTGTGCATGCTGCCCAAGTCCAAGCAGGTAATGAAATGCGTCTTCACCATCGCGGACACATTCCAGTCTATGGGGAATGCCGCACTGGTCAAGAGCGGTGGTCGTCAATTCCACATCATGTGGATCGTCTTCGACTAGCAGGATGGTTGGCAGCATGATGGGCCGGAATTTTATCCCAAGTAGACACGTCCCGCATTGGCCCTCATATGGTTGCCGTCTGTCACGACAAGATGTTGCGGCCATCATGCAATCCGGAATTTTTACGTGTCTGCACGGTTCTTCAACTGTTCGAGATTTCCTTGGCCTTGCTTGCGCTCGATTGGTTGAGACACCATGTCCTCGTGAACAACTACCTTCAAATTCTGACTAAGTAGCAGGAGGTGCAAGGCCCTATGAAAAGCAATGATCAGACACTACTTAAAAAACTCGCTTTTACTCTTCAATATTTGTGGCGACTTGCCATCCCCTTCTGGATGTTTCGCGACGCCGGGCGTGGAACCGTGGAGCAGCGCATCGCAAACTATCGGTATAACCGAGCCCAACGCAAAATCCTGCCATTCTTTATGGGGAAATGGATTGGGATTGCCGTCTGCATGATGCAGCTCACCCGGGTATTGTCTGACCTGATGGCGACGGCAAGTACCCAAAGCGCCAACTACATGTGTGCGGCGTTCTTCTGCATGAGCGCCGGAATCGGCTTTGCGTTTGCCTGCATAGTCCTGACAGTGCTTTCAGCAAGTTATCTGTATCTCACCTATGTAAAGCGATAATCCGCCTGGTTCGTTATTTATTCATTCGTCGCGCAGTCTTGATTGTCGCCGTCCTGGTCAATAAAACATAGACGAAGGCATGGTAAAGTGTCGCCCATTCTCACGCGGCAATATAGCCGCTATTACAAGAACGGTATCCGGGTGACATGGTATTCAGCTCCGCAACTTTCCTGTTTTATTTCTTTCCTGCATTCCTGATTCTCTACTATGTACTGCCATGGAAGAATCCGGTACTGCTGGTCGCCAGTCTCGTGTTCTACGCATGGGGCGAGCCGCGGTTCGTGCCCTTGCTGATGTTTTCGGCGGTGCTGAATTACGGTGTTGGTTACGCGATCCAGCGTTTTGCTGCCAGAAAAAAGGCGCTGTTGTGGTTTGGTGTGGCCGCCAATCTTGTCTTTCTGATGTATTACAAGTACATCGGTTTCTTTGTAACCATCGCTAACGAACTGGTTTCGTTGTTTTCGAGCCCGCTACATGTCCCGGAAATCATCCTCCCGCTAGGGATTTCGTTTTTCACATTTCAGGGGATTTCCTATCTTATCGATGTGTACCGGGGCGACGTCAATGCACAAAAGAGTTTCTGGACCTTCGCGATGTACAAGGCGATGTTCCCCCAGTTGATCGCCGGGCCTATCGTCCGGTACCGACAGATAGCGGACGAAGTTGACCACAGGGCGATACCGAATGCACGGGTACTGGCAGGTCTGCAACAGTTTATCGTTGGGCTCGCCCAGAAGGTGTTGATTGCCAATACCGTGGCGCTGTCGGCAGACAAGCTCTTTGCGGTGGCACCTGACCAGCTGTCGACCACCGGGGCGTGGATAGGAATCGCGTGCTATTCCATCCAGATCCTGTATGACTTTGCCGGATACTCAAACATGGCCATCGGTATCGGTCATATGATCGGCTTTAGTTATCCCCCCAATTTCAATCGCCCTTATTCTTCAACCTCGGTGACTGAATTCTGGCGACGCTGGCACATTAGCCTGTCGTCTTGGTTCCGTGACTATCTTTATATTCCGCTTGGTGGCAATCGCGTTTCGCCGCTCAGGACCTACGCAAATCTTGGCATTGTATTTTTACTGTGCGGCTTGTGGCATGGTGCAGCATGGACATTCATCATCTGGGGTGCCTGGCATGGCGCGCTCCTCATCATAGAACGCATGGGACTTGGCCGTATGCTGGAAAGATTGCCGGCGATGGTGTCGCAAGCCTATACGCTGCTTGTGGTGATGATCGGATGGGTATTCTTCCGGGCCAATGATGTACCGCATGCGTTGAAGTTCCTGGGCGTGATGTTTGGCGGCGCATCCAGCAGCGCGCATCCCTGGCAGATGGATTTTGGTGCAGCTGCTGCGGCAGCACTGATCATCGGCACCTTGATTGCGACCTGGCGTTTTTCCGACGACATGGCGGCCCCGAGTGCCACACCGCGGAAGGGCCTGCATCTCGCATTTTCTTCCTTGCCTTTGCGAGCTGCCGGCGCGGCAGCGGCATTTGTCCTTTGCGCGGCCAGCCTTGCTGCCGGCACCTATAACCCGTTTATTTATTTCCGTTTCTGACATGGCAGGCTTCGCTACGCAGATTGCTGCAAACGCGGCAAAGATTATGGTTGTGACCGTGCTGCTCATCCCCGCGTTGCTGGCGACCGGCGGTCGGCAGGAAGGGGTAGGGGAGAATCGCAACCTTGCCAATTTCCCCGAGCGACCGCGCGACTGGGACAGCATCGTCAAATTTCCTGCCCAACTTGATTTGTGGATCAACGACCATTTCGGATTTCGCGATCTGCTCGTCAAGCTGAATAACCGGGTCCGCTATACGTTGTTCAAGCAGTTCCCGACCATGCAAGTCATTGAGGGCAAAGGAGGAAGAATATTTCTGGCTGCGCATTCGACAGCGCATGCGCCCTATGCAGCAATCACTCAAGCCTGTGGCTACGAGTATGAGCATGTCGAAGGAATTGCGAAGCAGCTTAGCGCGTTTGATGCGGGATTCCGCAAATTGGGCGTCGATGCCAAGATGTTGGTTGCCCCGAGTTCGCCGGTTCTTTATCGGAATGAATTGCCGACATGGCTTGCTCAGCGCTGTGATCCGTCCACTGAGCCAGTCCCGCGTGTGCTTGCATCGGATATCTTGACGCCCCAAGCACGTCAGCGCGTCTATTATCCAATAGACGACATGCGTGCCATCGAGCGCACTGCAAACGTGATTCCCGTGACCTGGTTTCATTGGTCCGGGACCGGACCACGTATGGTCGCCGAAGCCAGTGTGCGTCATTTCTGGGACGCCAAGGCACGTGCCACACCGACACTCCATACGTCGCAGCAGTCTTTGCCGTCAGATATCGCCCATCTTTTTCCTGGCGTTGAATTGAATAGCTCGGTCGAAGTCGCCGATTTCAAGGCTTCGGGTATTACGGAATGCGGAGGGCCAAGCTGCTACCCGCAACTTCAGGCGGCCATGGCCAAGCTTGGTGACGTATCACGTTATATCAATCCTCTTGCTCCCAATCGCCGTTTGGTTATGTTGTCCGATTCGTTTGGGCGGCATATTGCAGGGTGGTACGCTCCCTATTATCGTGAAGTGATCCATCTGTCGACCAATAATCTTGCTCAACTGGATGATTCCGAAATTCATGGGCTACGGTCAGCCTTCTTCCAATCAGCAGAACACACCCATGTACTATTTTTGTATCACGATGGATCGTTGCTGAGCGGACGTTTAGCCGTTGACCTGGGTAAATTGGGAATTTGATTTTGTATTGAGAATGCTATCGCGTTCTGCCGCTCCGGGGGTATGGCCGTGTTGCCGGTCATTTGTGTAGCACGGAGTGCAACGACATTTCAATGCGCGCTTTGCCCTGCGAGTCAAGCAATCCGCCTCAATCTACAAGGATACAAAGACGCTTT
The DNA here is from genome assembly GCF_042666555.1 of Herbaspirillum sp. GCM10030257. NCBI lineage: Bacteria > Pseudomonadati > Pseudomonadota > Betaproteobacteria > Burkholderiales > Oxalobacteraceae > Herbaspirillum > Herbaspirillum sp. GCM10030257. Next base: position 50,292 of record NZ_JBHTDH010000003.1, on the reverse strand, counting down.
GGGAGGAAAGTATGTGAGTACCGCGGAGAGGAAGTTTCGGCCCGCGGATACGTATATATGATCATGCTGCATTCAACGAACCAGCGGTCGCAGATGAGCAATATATAAATCGAATGTTTAGCTCAACCAGCGAATGCCGAGATACATCAAACCAATACTTACCGCGGAGGACGTAGCAATGCAAAGGGCAGCTTGCAGCTTATTAAAGTTAAATCCGGATTCGGCTTGATAAGCAACTGCATTTTGTCTTGCGTTTCTCATGGCATCCCCGTTGATAAATGGCAATTGCTTGCTCTATGTCATTCTAACGAAATCATGACACTAATCAATAGTTCAACAGGCAACTTTCTTGAATTTACTTTTGATTAAAAGCAAACTTTGACTAACGATGCTTTCAGGAAATTACGGCAAGTTGATTTGATGGAGTGATGGTCATGCACGCACATGGCACAACGCGTATGCATTCTCTATGGAAGGAAGCATATCGACGAAAAAAAGCCCGCGTACCTTTCGGTTGCGGGCTGAATCCAATTCAAGAAGAGTTGGAGGAGACAGATTCACTATAGTCCACTGATCGGGACTCGTCTGCTTTTTTCTCGCAATAACTGATATATGAAATCTGAATACCATACCTGTCGTGCAGACTCATATAGCTGTTCGAAGCAAATTATTCGCACGACTTGGTCAAACAGACCTCTTGATGTTATTACACTGGCAACGGCTATCCTTTTCTACCGGGTCTCGCTACCTGACTGAAGGGCTTACGTGCATTCTTGCCTGGCGTAACCGGGGCAGCACCTGTAAATACCTTCCGTGATTTGGTTGCCGTTCCAACAGTATTGGGGCGTTGACCAGCTCGCGTTGGCGTTCCTACTGAAGGCGGCGTATAGCGCGGGACCAGATGTCGGTCACTGTTGCCGATCAGGTCGGAACGGCCCATGCGCTGCAAGGCTTCGCGCAGAATTGGCCAATTTTCCGGATCGTGGTAGCGGAGAAAAGCTTTATGCAAGCGCCGGATCTTGCCGGCACGTACAGTCTCTACCGCTTCAGAGTCTGCAGAAATTTTATGCAGCGGATTCTTTCGCCCATGGTACATCGCGGTTGCCATCGCCATTGGCGTGGGTAAGAAGGTCTGTACCTGATCGAGCTGGAAGTTATTCTTCTTCAGCCAGATAGCGAGGTTGAGCATGTCTTCGTCGGTTGTGCCTGGATGTGCAGCGATAAAGTAGGGAATCAGGTACTGTTCCTTGCCTGCTTCCTTTGAAAAGCGCTCGAACATTTCCTTGAACGCATAGTACGAGCCCATGCCGGGCTTCATCATCTTCGAGAGCGGGCCATCCTCTGAATGCTCTGGCGCAATCTTCAGCAAACCCCCGACATGGTGAGTCACCAGTTCCTTCACATATTCGGGTGAACGAACTGCCAGATCGTAGCGCAGTCCGGAACTGACCAGAATCTTCTTGATGCCGGGAATGGAGCGTGCCTTCCGGTACAACTGGATCAGCTTGCTGTGATCGGTATTGAGGTTCGAACAGATGCTCGGATATACACAAGACAGTCTGCGGCAGGACTCTTCAATTTTCTTGTCCTTGCATGCGAGGCGGTACATGTTGGCAGTTGGTCCGCCCAGATCAGAGATCGTGCCGGTAAAACCCTTGGTCTTGTCGCGGATCAGCTCAATTTCACGCAGGATCGATGGCTCGGAGCGGCTCTGGATTATGCGACCTTCGTGCTCGGTGATCGAGCAGAATGTGCAACCGCCAAAACAGCCTCGCATGATGTTGACTGAGAAGCGGATCATTTCCCATGCGGGAATCCGCGCCTTGCCATACACCGGGTGCGGCGCGCGCGCATAGGGCATGTCGTAGACGCCGTCCATTTCGTCCATCGCCAGCGGCAGGGGCGGCGGGTTCAGCCAGACATCCCGCTCACCATGCGCCTGCACCAGTGCGCGGGCGTTACCGGGATTGGACTCCAAGTGCAGAATGCGTGATGCATGGGCATACAGAACAGGATCATCCTTGACGGCCTCATAGGCCGGTAATCGTACAACGGTCTTGTTGCGCTGTTCCTTTAATGCTGCCTGACGTTCTTCACGGCTAAGGATCAGAATCGGCTTTTCGGCTGCAAGAGTCGGTCCGGAGGCACAACTTTCCGGTTCCTTGGTTTTCATTTCATACGGGTCCGGATGCGGCTCCACGCGTCCGGGCGTGTCGTAGCGGGTCGAGTTCGCTTCTGCCCAGTCGGTCGCAGGTTTCCACCCGCTTGGGACCATGAAGGCAGTTCCGCGCAGATCCCGGATTTCCTTGATGGCTTCGCCTGCGGCTAGACGATGCGTCAGTTCGACCAAAGCGCGTTCTGCATTTCCGTACAGCAGGATATCGGCCTTGGAGTCTGGCAGTACCGAGCGACGGACCTTATCAGACCAGTAATCGTAATGGGCGATGCGGCGCAGACTAGCTTCAATGCTGCCGACGACAATGTTGGCGTCTGGAAAGGCTTCGCGTGCACGCTGCGCATAGACAACGAGAGCGCGATCTGGTCGCCTGTTAGGGTCGCCATTGGCGGTATAGGCGTCCTCAGAGCGGATCTTCCGGTCAGAGGTATATCGATTGATCATTGAATCCATATTGCCGGCGGTAATGCCAAAATACAGATTCGGTCGCCCAAGGGCACGGAATGCGTCCGCAGAATGCCAGTCTGGCTGGCTGATAATACCCACCCTGAAACCTTGTTTTTCAAGCAGACGTCCGACCAGCGCCATACCGAAGCTTGGGTGATCGATATAGGCGTCCCCTGTGACCAGAATGACATCGCAGGAATCCCACCCAAGCTTATCCATTTCCGCGCGCGACATGGGCAGATAGGGAACAGGCGAGGTGTAATCGGCCCGATAGCGGGGATAGGAAAACAAGTTTTTGGGTGTGTTCATGTTGGGGCGGATTGTACCGGAAATGCGTTGCTGACGGCTCCCGAGTGGGCATGTCAAGAGGCCAGTGTGCTAAGACAGGCAGGGTAGTCAGGAGTTGCCGGATAAGAGGCAATTGGAGGCAATATTCAGATAGTCAGCGAACAATCCGACCGGGTGGTGGTAAGGGAGGTGCTGCGGTTGACCGCGCCGGGAAATCACGGAAAAACTGCCCCATGATGCCTCCACCGGAAGGAATCCGGTGGCCTTTGGCATACATGCATTGCTGAAAGCCGATGTCGTAACGCCGCTGAAGTTGCGCTGAACTGCTTTCAGCTGCGCCGGCTCCGGCAAGTCCGCCAAGCGCCAAGCCGCTGCCGGCCCCAACTGCTGCTCCACGTCCGCCGTTGATTGCGGCTCCCGCCGCAGCACCAAGTAAAGTCCCGAGCGCGGCAGAGCGCGTACCACTGTCAATTCCGGCACTGTCAGGCGTACCGCCACTGACTTGCTCAGAGGCGAACTGCCTGCATACTTCGTTGTCGGCCCGAAACTCTTCAAAGCTCTTCCCCATACCGGGAAGCACCATGACGCTAGGTTGGTTGGGTGGCACAGTTGTGCAACCTGCAACGAAAACAAGGACGGTGCCAACCAGCAAGCTGTGCGGCGTCATGGCCATTCCTGTTTACCGCAAATCTGATGGTTGCGGCGACACCAGTTCCCAACCATTGGGACACTCGCGAACATACGGATAGTAAGCTTGGGCGGAACGGCAGTAGTACCACCATGAGTTTGCCTGCTGCTCACGCGCGTTCTTTTCCATGTAGGCCTGCGGAACACTAGGAACGGTGATGACGGGTGGATAGGTATAAATGCCGGGATGGCGGTAGTAGCTCCAGGCGCCGACCAGTGGAACCCCAAGGACAATGCCGACTGAAGCATGCGGCCGTCCATGCCAGCGCCCGTAATATCCGTACCCGCCGTGTGCCCAGGCTAGTTCGCTGAAGAGTAATCCAATGACCAGGATAATAAGAAACCGTGGTTTGAATGCTTTCATGGACGCCTCCGTGCAACGGCCTGCACGATTGTGCAATGGGGCCATGTTATTGGACATATTCATTTGTGATGAGTTCGACAATATGCCACGCTTGGATCGCAGCAGGGAACCATGCAAAACCCGTTGCACAACGGACTATCAGTGTTCCTCGGTGATTTCTTTTCCTGATGGCCGCTGGCCATAACAGGCGGAACTCGCTTGTCAGTCCGTCATCAAAACTTTCCCGTTGCCGCTATGGCATCGCTCAATGACAGGAGATCTATCATGATGCAAGCAAACGAACTGCAGCAACGCTTTAGTCATGTGGAAAGCATGATTCACGAAGCCGCACAGCGCTGCGAATCGACGCAAAGCGTACCGATGGAGCTGAAAAATTGCATGCAACAGCTGGATCAGAGAATGGACCAGGCGCGAGGCATGATGAAATCGCAAGATGAGCAACAGATCGTGCAGTGCGTGGATGATCTGGAGCAGCTGGGTGATCGCGCAAAGGATGCCTGCGAAAACGCGCCGATGGTCGACAGCGAACTCAGGGATGTGGTGATGCAGGCTCACCGTGAACTATCTGACCTGAAACACCAGTTGCACTGATGCGGATAGTGGAGGTGTTTTATTGAACTGTAGCGCTGAGCCGATCACTGCAGCGCAAGTAAAGGCTGACGGTCCTGCCCTATATGGCTGATGGCGAATCGATAAGAGCTCATGACCAATGCTCCTCTGAAGGCGGGTCGGTCCGGCTTCAGAGGAGTTCCATCAAATTAAGCTGGTATGTCGGTTTGACACCGATTACTTGCCCGGGACGGCATCCGGCAGCACGACGTTTACGTCCAGAACTTCCAGGTTGCCCTGGCGGTCAAGTGAAATCTTGATATCGTCGGCGTTCACGTTCGCATACTTTGAAATCACCGCGATCAATTCCTTATGCAGTGCTGGCAGAAAGTCAGGACCGTCTCGGCCATTGCGTTCGCGGGCAATGATTACCTGCAGGCGTTCTTTCGCCGCACTTGCGCTTTTGGGCTTGTTATTAAACAGGAATGAGAGTAGCGCCATATCACTTACCCTTGAAGAGTCTCTGGAACAAGCCAGGTTTTTCGTAAGCGGTAAAGCGCATCGGCACTTCATGCCCCAGGAAGCGCGCCACGACGTCCTGATAGGCTTCCGAAACATCGCTGCCTGTAATGTGAATCGCCGGATTACCCTGGTTTGACGCGTGCAAAACCGATTCCGATTCCGGAATGATGCCGATGAGCGGAATGCGCAGGATTTCCTGCACGTCGGTGAACGACAGCATTTCGCCAGCTTCGACCCGCTTGGGAACGTAGCGGGTGATCAGCAGGTGTTCCTTGACGGGTTCGCCACCGGCCAGGGCGCGGCGCGATTTGGCCTGGATGATACCCAGAATGCGGTCCGAGTCACGCACAGACGAAACTTCCGGGTTGGTGACGACGATCGCCTCGTCGGCGAATGTCAGCGCCATGACGGCACCGTGTTCGATACCCGCTGGCGAGTCGCAGACGATGTATTCAAAATCCATCTTGCGCAAGTCATTCAGGATGCCCTCCACGCCTGCCTCGGTCAACGCATCCTTGTCACGTGTCTGCGATGCGGGCAGCACAAACAAGTTGTCGCAATGCTTATCCTTGATCAGGGCCTGGTTGAGGGTGGCTTCTTTGTTGATCACGTTGATCAGGTCATAGACGACGCGTCGCTCGCAACCCATGATCAGGTCAAGGTTACGCAGACCGACGTCGAAATCGATCACAACGGTCTTGTGTCCGCGCAGGGCGAGTCCTGACGCGAAACTGGCGCTGGAGGTGGTTTTACCTACGCCTCCTTTACCCGACGTTACAACGATGATTTTGGCCACAAAAAAACTCCTTAATTGACAAATAACTAGGCGCGAATGGACAGAACATCTATCCGGTCGCCCTGAAGACGGACCTGCGCCGGTTGCTTCGCCAGATCCTTCGGTAACCCGCTGTCGAACGTGCGGTAAATGCCTGCGATGGATACCAGTTCGGCCTCCATGCTGAGTGTGAAGATACGTGCCTCGGCATTGCCGCTGGCCCCCGCAAGTGCCCGTCCGCGAAGCGGAGCATATACATGGATGCTGCCGTCTGCAATAAGCTCGGCGCCATTGTTGACGATTGCATTGACGATCAGGTCGCAGCCGCGGGCATAAATGCGTTGGCCGGCGCGTACCGGGGAATCGATGATCATAGCGGGGACTGCGGCCGCGACGGGGCTATGGACTTCGGGAGATTGCTGAATCGGCGCTGGCGCAGGTGTTGAAGCAGGGGGCGGTGCAATGACGGGCGCCGGTGCGGCCCCGGTTTCTTCGGATGAAGCTTCCTGGCGCTGCGGGGCGAGCGTATCGATACTCATGCCAAGGGCGATGATTTGCTGTTCGAGTTCGGGCGGGGCTCCGCGCACCGCAACCGGATTCAGGCTGTACGAACTGAACAATGAAGTCAGGGCAGACCAATCAATGGCGGTCCCGCTGAAGTCGATGGCACTGACATCGATCACCACGAGATCGTTGTCAAAATAATCCGGCGCGCCACCCGTGGTTTTCTTCAGGGTGGCGTCGAGCGTTTCCAGGTCGGCCGTGCGCAGGATGGCCGACACGGCGACAACGGTTGAAATCTTGATCTCTATCGGCTTGCTATTTTGTTTCGTTGACATAAACGCTTATCGGCTCATCGGGTAATCGCCTTATCGGTAGACGCGATCGCTACGTGAGCAAAATGGAATGCACCGCCTGCCAAACGAAACGGGCCGCATGGAAAGCGGCCCGAACGGTCTGGGGAAAGCGGATTTCATTACGGCGCATTGAACAATTGCTCACCACTCGCTCTGTGCTTCGCGCCGTATTATACCTGCTGCTGTGGCGCTATCCTCCTGATTCCCCATACTTTTTCTTTTCGTTACAGTGCTGTCCGTAGCGCGAACAACTCGGGGAATAGCACTACGTCCAGCATTTTTTTAAGATAACTTGCTCCTGCGGTGCCGCCGGTTCCGGTCTTGAATCCGATGATGCGCTCAACCGTCGTCACATGGCGAAAGCGCCAGAAGCGGAACGCCGTTTCCAGATCCACCAGCTTCTCCGCAAGTTCGTACAACGCCCAGTGCTTTGTCGGCTCGCGATAAACATCAAGCCATGCCTGCTTGACGGATTCATTGGCGACCGTCGCCTGAGTGGCATCAGCCTTCAGGCGGTCGGCATCAATGTGAAAGCCTTGCCGGGCAAGCAGCATGATCGCTTCATCATAGATCGAGGGCGTGTGCAATGCTGTTTCCAGGTGTTGATGGTTTTCGGGCACGGCCGCATGGACGGCAAGCAGTGAAGGGTTCTTGTTCCCCAGAATGAATTCAATCTCACGATACTGGCAGGACTGGAAGCCCGAGGACTGTCCCAGATAAGGCCTGATGGCAGAGTACTCGGGGGGTGTCATGGTGGCCAGCACATCCCATGCATGGACCAGCTGATCCATGATGCGCGCCACACGTGCCAGCATTTTGAATGCAGGCGGAAGCTCATCCTGGCGAATTTGCTGTCTTGCTGCGTAAAGCTCGTGCAACATCAGTTTCATCCAAAGTTCGCTGGTCTGATGCTGAATGATGAACAGCATTTCATTGTGATCGGGCGAACGCGGATGCTGTGCTGTCAGGATCTGCTCAAGGCCGAGATAATCCCCGTAGCTCATTGACTTCGAGAAGTCCATCTGGGCGCCATGCCAGGACGGGGTTTTCTTGTCTGTATCCATGCTTGCCTCCTCAGGTCACCGCGTCGCGTAGGGCGGCCGGATCGTATCGCTTGTTGTCCAGAATGTCGACGAGTACGTCGACCGCATCCCACACGTCAATAAAACGTGTGTAAAGCGGGGTAAAGCCAAAGCGCATGATGTGTGGCTCCCGGTAGTCGCCGATGACGCCGCGCGCGATCAAGGCTTGCATCACCGGATAACCATGCGGATGGGCAAAGCTCACCTGGCTGCCGCGATGCGCATGTTCACGCGGTGTTACCAGTTTCAGGGGATGAACGCTGCAGCGCGATTCCACCAGATCGATAAAGAGATCGGTTAGTGCCAGCGATTTCTCGCGCAGCGCCGCCATGGACGTTTGGGCAAAGATGTCGAGCCCGCATTCGACCATCGCCAGAGAAGCGATCGGCTGCGTGCCGCACAATGCGCGCCGTATGCCGCCAGTCGCTTCAAACTGCGGCTGCATGGCAAACGGGCTTGCATGGGACCACCAACCAGAGAGCGGCTGACGGAAATCCTCTTGATGCTGCGCCGCGACCCAGATGAAGGCCGGCGACCCCGGGCCGCCATTCAGGTACTTGTAAGTGCAACCAACCGCATAATCGGCACCATCCGCATTCAGGTTTACCGGTACGGCGCCCGCTGAATGGGCAAGATCCCACAGCATCAGAGCGCCGCGCGCGTGGGCAAGTGTGCTGACCTCACGCATGTCATGCATATGGCCGGCGCGGTAGTTGACATGAGTAAGCATGACGACAGCGGTTTCCTCGTCAATAGCAGTATTTAACTGTTCCGGGGAGTCGATCATCCGGATCTCATAGCCGCGATCCAGCCAGGATGCCAGTCCCTGAGCGATGTACACGTCGGTTGGGAAATTGGCGCGTTCGGTCACGATGACATGGCGCTGCGATCGTCCTTCACGCGACTGCTTGTGCAGCGCGGCAGCGAGCGCCTTGAAGAGATTGACCGAGGTGGAATCGGTTACCACGACCTCATTCGGATTGGCGCCGATCAGCGTAGCAAGCTTGTCACCCAGACGGGACGGAAGATCGAACCAGCCTGCTTTATTCCAGCTGCGGATGAGGTCCTTTCCCCATTCGTCGTTCACCACTTGCTGTACGCGGGACAACGCGGCTTTCGGGCGCGCACCCAATGAATTGCCGTCAAGGTAAATGACGCCATCGGGCAGGTCGAACTGGTCCCGCAGCGACGAAAGTTTGTCGGCTTTATCCCTGGCGAGGCAATCGTCACGGGTCATCATTGCGCACCTCCAGGCAAACTGCGAAGTATGGCCCGCACCGGGCTCGCGTCCATTCCCGCCAGCTTCAGAGGTAATGCAATCAATTCATAGTCACCCACCGGCACACCGTCGAGGACGATGCCTTCAAGGATTGCCATGCGGTTGGCGCGAACCGCGCGATGTGCATCCATGGTTTTGGATTCCTGTGGATCAAGAGAGGCCGTATCAATGCCAATCAGTACGACTCCATGCCGGGCCAGCAATGCGATCGTGGCGGGCGATACGCTCGCAAACTGTGCATCCCAACGGTCCTGAGGCGCCGTCGCATAGGTGCGGAACAGCACGCGTGGCGGCATATCAGTCAACGCGGTTTCGACATGATGCGGCTCGACACTGCTCACGCCTACGCAATCGATCAGGCGGCATGGCCCGAGATAGGCATGCAGGGCTACGCTATCGATGGATTCCCCCTGAGCGTCGTAATGAGAGGGCGCATCGCAGTGCGCACCCGTGTGAGTTGACATGGTGATGCGGCTGACCTGTACGGGGCAACCACCTTCAATTTTCCAGGTAGGCTCGGTGCTGAATGGCGTATCGCCAGGCCAGACCGGAATTGCAGGAGAAAGGACAGGGCTGATGTCCCAAAGAGTATTGGAAGAGGGCATAAGATTTCCTTGATGTTCTGCTCGAATTTTAAGCCGTAAAGACTGCATTTTTTACGCAATCTGATCGGTAAAATTCGTGGAAATTAGAATATCATTGCAAGGATCCTGGAAAAAATGACCGAAGTCACCATGAAGCTTGATGCAACTGATCTCAAGTTACTTAACTTGCTCCAGCAAGATGGAAGGATGAGCAACTTGGAACTGGCGGAAAAGGTGTTTTTATCACCTTCCTCCTGCCTGCGCCGTGTCCGTATGTTAGAGGAAAGTGGCATGATTAGCCGCTATAGCGCAGTGCTGAATGCTACCGCTCTGGGCCTTGAGGTGGATGCGTTTGTACAGGTCACGATGCGGCGCGATGTCGAACACTGGCACGAAAACTTTACGGCTTCCATTGCCGCCTGGCCCGAGGTGGTCGGCTCGTACATCATTGCCGGTGAGGCGAACTACCTGTTACGCGTCAGGGCACGCAGCCTCAAGCATTTTTCTTCGTTTGTCCTGGAGAAGTTATACAAGACTGCGGGTGTACTCGACATTAAGTCCAATATTGTTCTGCAGACTCTGAAGGACACTCAGGCGATCGCGCCTGAACTGTTGAGCGACTAATTGAGGCTTGATAGTTCTGTGATGGGCCGGCCCACTCAACTCAGGCGTGAATAATGGCAATCAAATGATGCCAGCCGAACAGGCAAGCCGGCGTTTCTATTCGTGTGCCAACACTGAACTGGCTCGACATATCGACCTGCATAATGGCTATTAACAGGCATCCGTGACCCAAGACATTGGATCTGGATTGCATCCGAACTAATTCACATTCCCATACTCGAATCTTCCCCGGCAAGACAGCGAGAGCGTCTTGCCGCACATCTGCGTCCATTCATTTGATCAGCTTTAAATATTCCTTCGTCGTGGATATCGAACATTGCGCCCGACCATGTCGAAGCGATCGCTAGAAATCTATCTTCATTCAACACAAGGAGACAGCCATGGATAAAAATCGAGTGGCCATCGTGACGGGTGGAATGGGAGGGCTAGGAGAGGCCATTTGCAGGAAGTTGCATGATGCAGGATTTCGCGTTGTCGCAACGCATTCACCCGGAAATAAGGAGGCATCGGCGTGGATTGCTTCCCATCGTAGTCAAGGATACGACTTCAGCACCGTCTGCATTGATGTCGCGGAATTTTCCTCCTGTGAAGCAGGCATTATGCAAGTCTTGCGTGATCAGGGCCGTATTGACGTTCTCGTCAACAATGCCGGTGTCACACGTGATGCAACATTGAAGAAGATGACACTTGAGGACTGGCAAATCGTCCGCAAAACCAATCTTGACAGTGTCTTCAATATGACTAAGCTGGCTTTGCATGGCATGCTGGAAAACCAGTGGGGCCGCGTCGTAAATATCTCTTCAGTAAATGGGCAGAAAGGCGCGTTTGGGCAGACCAACTATGCGGCGGCGAAGGCGGCAATGCACGGTTTTACCAAGGCGCTTGCATTGGAAGTCGCCAATAAAGGCATTACCGTCAACACCATCTCCCCGGGCTATCTGAAAACCAAAATGGTGACGCAGATACCAGAGAGCATTCTCAAAGAGAAAATCCTTCCACAAATACCTCTGGGCCGGCTTGGCGAACCGGATGAGGTCGCTGGTCTTGTCGTCTATCTTTGCTCCGACGAGGCTGGGTTTGTGACCGGCGCAAATATCTCTATCAATGGCGGACAGCACATGCAATGAACTGCGTCCATGCCTGATTGACGTACGTCAACCGGGCATGGACGGATACGTGCGCGCAGTCAGAAAACGTAGAAAATAGGGCGCGCTGAATTCGCCTTCCTTCGACATTTCATATCAGGATTGAAAATATGCAAAACGCACTTAACCCGCTTGCCGGCGTCTATCAGACACAGCTTGAAGCTTCGCGTCGTCTTGCAGACGCCTTCTTCACCGGCACACAAAAGATAGACAGCGTGATGATCGGAGCGACGCATCAACTTTTCACTGACCAGCTTGAATTTGTCAGGGAACTGACGGCAGCCCGCGATCCGGGAGCCATCGGTTCTGCGCTGCAATCACGCATGATGTCGCGCAACTCGAGCCAGGCGGCTGAGTACCAGCGTGAACTGGTGCGTATCGTCGTTGAGATGCAGAGCGAAATCGGTCAAAGCATGCAAGATTATGTTGAGCAATTTCGCAACCAAGCCGTGAATGGCATTAAGACGCCGTTTGCGGGAACAGCCTCCACCGCCTCAACTGCAGCAACTACAGGCAGTCATGCCATGACGAATGACAACCCAGTGGCCAACATGTTTTCGATGTGGCAAAACGCATTCAAGGATGTGGCGACACTGGCACAACGTAACATGGGAGCAGCAGCGGCAACCGCAAGTAATATGACACAGGCAGCCTCCGATGCGGCGACCAATGTGGCCGATGCAGCGACGGCGGCAGCGGCCACAACAGTCACTTCCGGTATCCAGGCAACGGCATCCGCGCCGGAGGTGCTCGTGCCAGCGGTTGATCCCGCCGGCGACGCAAGCGGCTCTGATAAAAAAATCTATCCAACGGCAGGCGGCAAGAAGAAATAAGCTTTCAAGTTAAATGGCCAGCGTGCAATCACAGATGCACGTTAAATAGGCCAAATGGAAAAGCCCGCATCAAGCGGGCTTTTTTATCTTGCAAAAAATGTTCTAAGGTGTCAGGCAGATGCGAGTTGGCCCCAGTCGCCTTCACCATCAGGCTGGTCATTTTTTTGAGCAGCCTGCTTGGATTTTTTGGCCGCGATTTGCTTGGCACGGGAGCTCGACGGTGGCAGGCGGCGCAAGGTGCGCAAGGCTTCCGGATCTTTAATGCCGATGGAGCGCTGGTCTACCGTAATCAGACCGATTTCATTGAAGGCAGACAGTGTGCGGCTGACAGTTTCCAGGGTCAAGCCGAGATAGCTGCCGATTTCATGGCGTGTCATGCGGAGATTGAAGAGCTTGCTCGAGTAACCCATGTCGGCATAGCGCTCCGACAGGTTCACCAGGAAGCGTGCCACACGCGCTTCCGCACTTAGGGCGCCGAGCATACTGACCATCGCTTGCTCGCGCACCAGTTCGCGGCTCATGACGCTGTACATGGCGTGTTCGAATTCGACATGCGCACGACCAAGCGCAGTCAACTTCTTAAATGGAAGCAGGATCAGGTCGCAGTTCGACAGAGCAACAGCTTCGGATGCATAGCGCTTGGTATGGATTCCATCGACGCCGAACAGGTCGCCTTTCATTGGAAAACTCAACACCTGTTCATTACCGAATTCGTCGATCAGTACGGTTTTCAAAAAGCCAGAATGCACAATGTACAAGGTATCGAATGGCTGGCCGATTGTGTGGATGCGCTGCCCGGTCTTGAACTGGACATGCTGAAACAGCAATTCTTCGTCGGTATGGATCGCCGCCGAAGGGATGCGAAGGACTTCGCACAATTCCTTAAGGTTGGACCACAGCTTGCCTTGACGTTGCCAGCCCGCTTCCATCGACGGGGAGTGCATGGTCGACGAAGTGGACTCAGGGCGGACGTCGGGGGTTTGCGTTGACAACATGGTCATCTCCTAATTCAGATCAATCAGTTAAGTTCATGCGGAGGCAGGGATGCCCGCATGACTATCAGTGCTTCACCAGTTATGATTTTTGGAAGATGTCCTATGTACTACGTAGTATCAGGTCGTCCAGAATCAGTGGCGGTTTCTAGTCTGTCATGCTTCGAATGAATGGCCAGTATCGCAATCGCAACAGCGAATTGCTATCGGTGTGGGCTGAATTGCAATGTAGGAGACTCGCGCTTCTCGTAGGATTATCCTTACAAGCACGCGGGAACTTTACTGATAAAAAAGATAGGAAAATCTGTTGCATTCCTTGAGAACCCGCAAGGAATAAGGCTCTTAGCTCACTTTGACGGAAAATCGCAGGAACTTGCAAGCAAGAGTCTGTAAGGAAAGTATGACAAGCCAGTTACAAAAATAGTGGCTTGCCGGTACAGAAAATATGCGAAATAACATGCATAGGACAGGCCGAAACAGGTGAGTCTGGAGAGCAAGGTCCCGTATCCGGAAACCTTGAAAGGTTTAATTTCTCAAGGGGCCGAGAAGGCGGTGCTGAACGGCATACTGAACCATTTCGGCCAGCGAGTTCATATTCATTTTGGTTAGGATGCGGGTCTTGTGGGTGCTGACGGTTTTCGCGCTCAAGTGAAGAAAGTCGGCGATCTCGGTAATCGATTTGCCACTGACCAGAAGGGTAAATACTTCAAACTCGCGATTGGACAGTTGCTTGTGGGGCAGGTCCTCATTGGCGGGCATAACATCCATTGCCAACTGTTCAGCGACTTCCAGACTGATATAGGGACGACCGGAAGCAACTTTACGGATTGCACTGACCAACTGCGTACCGGCACTTTCCTTGGTCAGATAACCGCGTGCGCCCGCGCGGATCGCGCGTACGGCATATTGTTCTTCCTCGTGCATGGTCAGGATGAGGATAGGAAGCTTGGGGACTTCATCCTTGATCTGGCGTATCAATTCCACACCGCTACGCCCTGGCATGGACAGATCTAGCATAAGCAGATCGAAACCGCCTTTCCGCACATGTGCCAATGCCTCGAAACCATCTACTGCCTCACCAACGACTTCAATATCGTCGGCTCCATCGAGAATGCGCTTGAGTCCTTCACGCATGATGGTGTGGTCGTCGGCAATAACAATGCGAATCATAGGCGGTTTGCGGGCGTTGAAGTTAACTGGTCGTTTGGAAAAATCGGCTCCACTGGAATCGATGCGTAAATGACAACACCATGTGGTTCGGCGCTCTGGATACTGATTGTACCCCCCAATACGAAGATACGTTCCTGCATCGCAATGAGCCCGTAGCATCCCGGCTTGCTTTCGCTTCCGGCTTCTATGCCGATACCATCATCCTCAATCATAACATCGAGTTGGCTCCCTGTATGCGCAAAGGAAATTCGCGCATGGGAAGCATGTGAATGGCGTTCGATATTTGACAACCCTTCCTGAATCACTCGAAAGATCGCTGATTCGATTGGGTCTTCAAGCTTCTTGTGAAACCCCTGGCTTTCGACACGGCAAGAAATGCCTGACTTTTTCTGAAAATTCTCCGCCATCCATTCCACGGCAGGCAGGAGGCCAAAATCGTCCAGCAGCGGCGGTCGCAAGGCCGAGGCCATGGTTTTTGTCATTGTTATAACGTTGTCCAGCAAACCTTGCATCTGTGCGACTCGCGCCGGTAGGCCATCATCTGTCTGCGCAAGACTGTTTTCCAGCCAGTCAAGGTCCAACTTGAGTACGCTGAGTCGCTGGCCGATGTCGTCGTACAGTTTTTTGGAAAATCGCCTTTTCTCGACTTCGGTTGCCTGCTGCGTTGATGCCGCCCATTTACGTAGTTCGGAAGGCCGTATTGGCCTTTGCTTGGATTCTGCAAAGGATTGGTGCATAGATGGGTCCTGAACAATAAGCGCAAGGAACAACTCGCCGCACACATTTATCCGTGCGACGTTTGCATTGAGGGAAAGCAGGTTACCTGCCGCATGCAGGCCTTTGAGTTCAACCTTGGTGCGACGGCCGGTAATACGTGCGCTTGCCAGCCGGTTCATTCTCTGGCATTGCTCATCAACGTAATGTGCAGGCATCAAGATATCCACTGGCTGGTCGAGCAAAGTTTGCGCGGGATGTCCGAAAATGTGCTCTGCCGTCTGATTTACCAATACGATCTGTCGCATGGCGTCGATAATGATGACCCCATCCATCGAGGACTGGATGATAGAAAGAAGCGATGATCCCACTTTGCTTGCGGGAAATCGGGCAAGTGTGGTGATGATGTTTGTCAGCTTGCCGGTGCTGGGTTCCAAATAGGTTGTCATCACAATTTCTCTGTTGCCTGAGGGCCGATGGTCGGCGCTATGCATTCGCGAATGATTAGTTGCAAGGCGGCGTGCCGATGGGAGCCGCGCCGCATGATGGGGCCGCAGGTGCGCAGTATTAAGATCTGCACCCGAACGCTTGCTAGTGGAACGTATCGCTTTTGTAGACATGCAGGTTGATCATATCGGCGCTCGACGCCTCTCATGTTGACGAAACCAATATCTTTGCGTTGGGACTTCAGAGATATCTCAGCGTCAGACAGTGCCAAATCCAAAGTAGCGGGGCGAAATCAACCGCCGTTGAGAAATCACAATCGCGCGGTTGCTGCATGGTAATCACAGCGTAGACTCGATTCCGCCTGTGATAAAGCCGTTTGCGTTCGCTCAATCGTATCGCCGTACACATGCAAAAAGGCCCGCGAATGCAGGTTCGCGCGTCGCAGATGTGAGCTGGTAGACTACGGCATCGAGAAGATGCAATTAAGACAGATCTGCTTTACGAACTAAGCCAACCTCATGAATATCGACATCCAGTTAGGCGAGATCAGCCATATTATTCAGCTCGCGATTGCTCCTGTGTTTTTGCTGACTGGCGTGGGTACGAAACTCTCGGTGTTGACCAATCGCCTTGCCCGGATTATTGACCGGTCGCGTGTCCTTGAAGATCGTATCCAGGCAACGACGGGTGCCGACCATACGGATGCTTATGCTGAACTGGATACCTTGTACCGACGTTCGCACCTGATCAACCGGGCCATCACTTTAAGTACTTCGTGTGGTTTGTTAGTTTGCATCGTTGTGGCGGCACTTTTTATCGGCGATGCACTGAATCTGGGCCTGGCTGGCTTCATTGCCCTTTGTTTTGTGCTCGGGATGTTTTGCCTGATCGGAAGTTTTGTTTATCTGCTTCGCGAAATTTTCGTCGCGACCAAAACAGTATCAATGCGCAATATACGTTCAAGGCAGAAGTAATCTTAGCGCTGGGTAATCAGACTGGAATCACATGCAACAGCAGAATAATAAGGCCGCGCCGGTGATCGCTCATCTCCCCCGGACTTGATCGCGTCGATGACTCGCTGATGTGAACGATTCTCACGCCCGGATTTTAAGTTGCGACGTTGGACTTTGTCTTATTTCCGTTATGCAGTTGTACTGCCGGCAAGGCGATTAGCGTCCCGCTTTGGATGTATGGTAAGAGTCGTGCGTAGTAGCGTCCTGTAACGAGAGTCGCACCGAGTTTCCGGCGTCTCGCTGCATGGATCATGCTAACTCTCATAACACGCATGAAGCACTGGTGACAAATGGCTTAGTCGCTCAACCCACGTCATGCGAACTGCATAACCTTCCTTATCTTCCAGGCAGTGGTCAATGGCTTCGCGCCAGACCTTCGTTACCTGACCGATCTTTACAGGTGAATGGACATGCGCCTCGATGCGCAGGACGCGAACGCCGGCCTCCGAGAGTTGTGGCAGAAGGCGCAGCGCGCTTGCATCGGCATTTCTGATGTCGAGATAGTAATGATCGTTACTTGCCGTTTCATCCAGTGCGCATCTACCTCCACTGGCGTCGAGTGCGGCGAAGTCCAAGTAAGCAGCTTCAAGACCGGATCTCAAATGTACAGCTTCGTTGTCGCGTAACCCGAACGCAGGCTTAAAGTCATCAATGACGTTGCAGAATGGGCCAAAACCTACAAGTTCCACGTTGACGCCTGTGTGCTCCGCTACACGCTTCACCTGATTCAGAGAAGCCATCCGTGGGAGCACCAGCCTGCCGAAATCGATTTGCTTGCAAAGAAAGCTGATCGCCTCTGCAGAGACGCAGGAAGCGGGAACGGTATAGTGTTGCTGCAGTTCGGGATAACGCGCGGCGGTATAGAGCATCAGCGCCGGATCGGACATGGCTACGGCGTCCATGCCAAGTTCCGCAGCAGTGTCGATTGCCAGTCGTGCCAAAGACCATGATGCGTCCATATGGCATGGCTTGATCGCCAAGACGGTATCGACTTGCTGTTCTGCTGCATAACGTATGCCCCGTGCAAGGGCTTGAAACTGGTCGTGTCCGACGCAATGATTGCGTAAGGAAGAGGGTCGGTCAAAATCAAGAAGTATACCGTCGGCACCATTGTTTACCGCTGCGCGCAGCCCAGCTAGGCTAGCCACCGGACAATGCAAAGCAAGGCGCGATCCATGTGCTTGGGACCTACCCTCTGTCGTCTCGACTTTTGAGTATGCTTTTGTCATGATCTGTTCCTCCTCAATCTGATACCAATTACGGAGATGCATTAAGGGAAAGACAGACAGGATTCCAATGGAAGGCTGACTGGGACGCAGTGCGTCATATCTGCCGAGAGATACCTGTGCACTTCATTGTGCGAAGCGGCGTCAATGTATCTGAATAAGCCGAACCAGACGCGGCAATAAGGTAAGGTGAACACAGAGACCTCTTGTTGCTCATGTGCAATGAATTCAATGTAGCAGACGAATACCCCAGAGAATTGATTTCCCGCAAATATATTGCGATACGGAATCTTTCTTTAGAGGGAGAGATAATAAGACGTGATGGTAGGGCTAATTCGGAAAGATAAAGCGGATTGGAAGGCTATGTGACTTGATAGGAGCGGGCGAGGCCTTTAATGGAATCGGTTGGTACTGATAAATGCCAATATGAGCCTACAAGATGTCGGCACGTATAAGTGTGAATGCGTAGGGGGTAGGCCGTGTTATTTTGTCTGGAAAGATAAACGGCTCATGGCGTCGATCAGCCGACAGTTGACGAAGAGCGAGTAGCGCTGATCAGTAAGTTACGAAGAACCCACCGAAACTGGCCGGCTCGACGAGGGTGGAAGGTCGGGATATGCATGCAAATACCTCGGCAATATCCATACAAACGCGTTATGCGTTAATCAACGAAGCAAATCAATAGAGCAAAAGAAAAGGCCAGATAAACCGTTTTCAAGATTTATCTGGCCTTCAAATTTTGGCTCCCCGACCTGGACTCGAACCAGGGACCTGCGGATTAACAGTCCGTCGCTCTACCGACTGAGCTATCAGGGAACAGAGCAGCTATTATAGGCCGATCTTTCCGAAATTGTCAAAGCCTTGCAGGTTCGCCGATCTGACAGGAAAAACAAAATCATCCTCAGTCGGCTACCCTTGCCAAAGAGTGCTTTGAGGATCCTTACAAGACTTTGGCGATTGCATCGACCACAGCATCGATGTTGCGGGAGTTTAGCGCCGCAACGCAAATACGCCCTGTATCAACCGCGTAAATCGAAAACTCGTCGCGCAGGCGCCCGACTTGTTCCTTGGTCAGGCCGGAATAGGAAAACATACCGCGCTGCTTGATGACGAAATCGAAATCGTGGGCTGGTGCTTTTTCCTTTAGTTTGATAACCAATTGCTGGCGCATTTCGCGGATACGTACGCGCATGCCTGCCAGTTCGTCCTCCCACAGCTTACGCAGTTCTGGATTGGCCAATGCCGTTGCCACAACCTGACCGCCGTGGATCGGTGGATTGGAGTAGTTGGTACGGACGACACGCTTGAGTTGCGACAGTACGCGTGCGGCTTCTTCTGCACTGACCGCGACGATGCTCAATGCACCGACGCGCTCGCCATACAGGGAGAAGGACTTGGAGAATGAGTTCGATACGAACAGCGGTGTGCCGGTCTCGGCAAAACGACGCACGACTTTACCGTCTTCATCAATGCCGTCGCCAAAACCCTGGTACGCCATATCGAGGAAGGGGATCAGGCCGCGCTGGGTAACCACGTTGATAACGTCGGTCCACTGATCATCGGTCAGGTCGGCGCCAGTCGGGTTGTGGCAGCATGCGTGTAGCAGCACAATCGCACCGGATGGCATTTCCTTGAGGGCATTCAGCATGCCGTTGAAATTGACGCCACGTGTTGCCGGATCGTAGTACGGATAATTGTTGACAACGAAGCCTGCAGATTCGAACAGCGCACGGTGGTTTTCCCAGCTGGGATCGCTGATCCATACTTGGGAATTCGGGGAGAAGCGCTTGAGGAAGTCTGCGCCCAGTTTCAATGCGCCTGTACCACCGAGTGCCTGAACGGTGATTGCGCGCTTCTCTTGAACTACTGCGCTGTCGGCACCAAATACAAGTTCTTGCACTGCCTTGTCATAAGTGGCCAGACCGTCGATCGGCAGGTAGCTGCGGGGTGCCGGTTTTTCCATTAATTGTGTTTCGGCCTTGCGTACGCAATCGAGCAGAGGCACCTTGCCGTTGTCGTCGTAGTACACACCAACGCCAAGATTCACTTTGTTGGGGTTCTTGTCAGCGTTGAAAGCTTCGGTAATACCCAGGATAGGGTCGCGGGGCGCCATTTCGACGGCAGTAAAAAGAGAGGCGGGATGGGATTGGCTCATCGTGATAACATGAAAAGTTGGCTGCGGATGCAAGCAGATGCAGCAGGGTTGTAGTCAGTTTCGGGCTTGTAGCCTCAAACCAAGGTGCAACTTATTATTCTACCAAAGGTCGAAAGCAGATGGCAGATTTATCCCAGGTTTCCAGCCCCATCGACGAATCAAAAATCGTCACTTTCCCGAATTCGCCTTATCGCTTATTCCAGCCATTCCCACCGGCAGGCGATCAGCCGACAGCCATCGAAAAGCTGGTTGAAGGTGTCGAGGATGGCTTGTCATTTCAGACATTGCTCGGGGTGACCGGATCGGGCAAAACATACACCATGGCAAACGTGATTGCGCGCCTTGGTCGGCCGGCAATCATTTTTGCGCCAAATAAGACACTCGCTGCGCAGCTGTACAGCGAGTTCCGCGAATTCTTTCCGCAAAACGCCGTCGAGTACTTTGTCAGTTACTACGATTACTATCAACCGGAAGCTTACGTTCCCCAACGTGATCTGTTCATCGAAAAGGACTCGTCGATCAACGAGCATATCGAGCAGATGCGTCTGTCCTGCACCAAGTCCCTGATGGAGCGACGTGATGTCGTGATCGTGGCGACCGTATCGGCGATCTACGGTATCGGTAACCCGAACGAATACCACAAGATGATCCTGACCTTGCGTGCCAAGGACAAGGTCAGCCAGCGTGATGTCATCGCCCGCTTGATCCAGATGCAATACACGCGCAACGAAGTCGATTTCGGGCGTGGTACGTTCCGCGTCCGCGGTGACACGATTGACGTGTTCCCGGCTGAACATGCTGAGCTGGCGGTGCGCATCGAAATGTTTGACGATGAGATCGACAGCCTGCAACTGTTTGACCCGCTGACCGGGCGTGTACGCCAGAAGATTCCACGTTTTACCGTGTATCCGGGTTCGCATTACGTCACGCCGCGTTCTACCGTGCTGCGTGCGATTGAAAGCATCAAGGAAGAGTTACGCGACCGCCTGGAATTTTTCCGGAAGGAAAACAAACTGATTGAAGAGCAGCGCCTTGAGCAGCGTACGCGCTTCGATCTGGAAATGATGCAGGAGATCGGCTTTACCAAAGGCATTGAAAATTATTCACGTCATCTTAGTGGAGCAATGCCAGGTGAGCCGCCGCCTACACTGGTGGACTACCTGCCGCAGGACGCCATCATGTTTCTTGACGAATCCCACGTGCTGACCGGCCAATTGAACGGCATGTACAACGGAGACAGGGCGCGCAAGACCAACTTGGTCGATTACGGTTTCCGTTTGCCGTCTGCGCTCGATAATCGTCCGCTGAAATTCGTTGAATTTGAAAGCAAGATGCGCCAGACCGTATTTGTGTCAGCTACGCCGGCGGAGTATGAAAACAGCCACTCAGATCAGGTGGTGGAGCAAGTGGTGCGCCCGACCGGCCTCGTGGATCCGCTGATCTCAGTACGCCCCGCGAGTTCGCAGGTGGACGACCTGATGTCGGAAATCACTGAACGCATCAAGAAGAATGAGCGCGTGCTTGTGACTACGCTGACCAAGCGTATGGCCGAACAATTGACTGAGTTCCTGAGCGACAACGGCATCAAGGTGCGCTACCTGCATAGCGACATTGATACCGTCGAGCGTGTGGAAATCATCCGTGATCTGCGTCTTGGTACCTTTGACGTTCTGGTTGGCATCAACTTGCTGCGAGAAGGTCTTGATATTCCTGAGGTGTCGCTCGTTGCGATTCTCGATGCGGACAAAGAAGGCTTCCTGCGTTCCGAACGTAGTCTGATCCAGACCATTGGTCGCGCCGCGCGTAACCTTAACGGTATGGCGATCCTGTATGGAGACAAGGTGACGGAGTCGATGCGTCGCGCGATTGACGAGACCGAGCGCCGGCGTGCCAAGCAGGTGGCGTTCAACAAGGCAAACAACATCACGCCGGCTGGCGTAAAAAAGGAAATTCGCGACCTGATCGATGGCGTCTACAGCCCGCAGGAAGCACGCAGCGAATTACTGGTTGCACAAGAGCAGGCGAAGTACGAGTCCATGAGCGAAAAGCAGGTCAGCAAGGAAATCAAGCGGCTTGAAAAACTCATGGTGGACCATGCGAAAAATCTTGAGTTTGAAAAAGCGGCTCAGGTGCGCGACCAGTTGCATCTTCTTAAGGAACAGTTGTTCGGCGCTCCAGGCATGGATAACGTCGTCCCGCTTATCAGCAAATAATGGCGATGCAAGCTCCACCTGACTAGCGCTAACAAGGGCCGCCCGCAAAATTGCCGGCGGCCCTTGTCTTTTATGGCAACGCTACAATGTCTGATTTTCATTTCATGTAACCGCGATGTCCGAGACAATTCCCCAACCTATTCTTGCTGCGCTCGATCTGGCGCATATCTCCTGGCATCCGATCCTCAAGCGCGGCTTGCAAGCTGTGGCGTCGGCCGACCCCGCTTACCTGGCCACCTTGGCTGAAGCGCACTATCTCCCTACCGAGGGGCGCCTGTTCGCTGCATTCACCAAGCCTCTGAACGAGGTCAGGTATGTGCTGGTCGGGGAAGGGCCGTATCCACGCGAGGAGAGTGCGACCGGCGTGTGTTTCATGGATGGCGCCGTCGAGTCGCTGTGGTCGGAAAAGGGATTGTCCAAGCAAGTCAATCGCGCAACCTCGCTACGTAATTTCATGAAAATGCTCCTGGTTGCGGACGGCCAGCTGCAACTGGAAAATACTTCCGGAGATGCATTGACGTATATTTCGCTGAAGGCGCGTGCAATTGGTTCGCCTTACATTCAGACGCTGACGGAGCTGCAGGCCAATCTGACTCGTCATGGTTTCCTGCTTCTCAATGCCAGTCTGGTTTTCCGCCCGGATGTCCCGCCCGTAAAGGATGCGAAGGCATGGAAGCCTTTCCTGGAGACGGTGCTCGAAGCGCTCGCCGATCACGCCGTCGAAAAGTCCAAAACGCCGCCAATGCTCGTATTGTGGGGGAAGATTGCTGAACAACTGGCTACTCTTCCGGCGACGGCACGCTTCCCAAACGCCGTATCTGAACACCCGTATAACCTGTCCTTTATCGGCAACCAGACCATGCAGGAATTATTCGGTCCAATGCATTTGCTGCAACAGCAAAAGTAGAGCAGAGCATACCGGGAACGATATTAAAACGCTGCAGCAGCACCGCCACTCAAGGCTGCGCAAACGCGTAAACGCGTGAATTTGTCGGAAATCATGGTGAGCGCGTATCGTTTTGCGAAGATAAAGGCGTACCGGGCCCACTTTGATCTATATTGGTTTTTCAGGTGGCTCGCCTATGTTACGGAGCCATTATGGAAACTACCCGCATACTCTTTGTCTGCATGGGCAATATTTGCCGTTCCCCAACTGCCGAGGGAGTGATGCGCAAGATGGCGACCGATGCCGGTCTCCATCAATATATCCTGATTGATTCTGCCGGTACTCACGATTACCACGTCGGCGAAGCGCCGGACCCTCGCGCTCAGGCGGCGGCACGCAAGCGTGGTTACGATTTGAGTCGGCTTCGTGCGCGGAAAATCGAACTGGAAGACTTTTCGCGCTTCGACATGATCCTTGGCATGGATTTCAATAATCTGGAAATTTTGCAAACGCTTTGCCCACCCGAGCACAAACACAAATTAGGTTTGCTGATGGGCTTTTCACACTCTCGTGCCGGCTCTATTGTTCATGATCCGTATTATCGCGGTTCCAGGGATTTCGACCTGGTACTGAATTACATTGAGGACGGTTGCCAAGGTTTGCTTTCCAGCCTAGCACGCGGCCATGTCATCCCGCGCCGCGACCATCCGCTTCCGAAGCAGAAGGCAATCGTGTCCCGCTGGATGCGAGCACTGCAGCCACGCGTGTAAAACGGTTACCTCGCACAAGTAAATCTTGCGGCTAAGTACGGACCGCAAACACGACTTAAACTTAGATAAGCATCGTACCGACCTGAAATGCCGTCGGTGGGGATGAGTGCATTCATTCTAATTTGCCAACGCTTTTGGTATAAAAATTGCAAGGGTTTTGCCGGACCCTTGACGCAAAAGAGTGAAATTATGAAAACGCTGACAGTAGCAATGATTTCGGCAAGTACGCTGGCAATATATCCGTTGACTGGTGCAGCGGTGACAGCGCCGAGTACGACTGATGCTGATCAGCCTTACGTGATTTCACAAGATGATGCGTCGACCGCTACGACATTTCTGGCGGGTTTGGGGACGGAAGAAGACCGCGCCGACTACGAGGCGAGCACGCCACTGGCACTGCCGTTTCTCTATCCGAGCATCGACCAATCGGCGACATTGCGGACCTTCCAGGCTGGCCGGCATGGCACGCTTTACACATCCGTTGCAGGATCTCCGGCACGCAGGGCGCTCATGTACGACTATCCCGGCTTTGCGCTCGAGAATCCAATGCAAAGCGCCTATTGGCTAGATACGTCCCGGGAACGCTCAAGCACGGTCACGCTCGGTTATGCGTGGCGAGATGTTTCTGTCGAAAGTTCGACGATCGCTGCGGAAAATCAACATGACGGACCGATCCGTTCGGAGTCTCCGAAATTCGATGTGCGATCTGCCAAGTTGTCCTATAACCTAGCGCCGAACTGGGTACTACGGCTAAGTCGCGGTACGGTCAGCACTCTGGACCAGCTTGTCCCCAATGACGAAGTGCGGCGCACGGCAATTGCAGCAACCTATACCGTGCCGTTCCAGCAGGGTGACTGGCAAACCACGGTGGCGTGGGGCCGAAATGCCCGCAAATTCCGCGAGAGCACGATGGGATACTTGCTGGAGTCGACCGTCAGATTTAGCGGTACCCATGCGCTCTTCGGACGAATAGAGCAAGTAGGCAGCGACGGCCTGACTCGCGAAGATGAATCGGTTCAGCGGCAGTTGTTCAAGATGAATCGACTGTCGCTTGGCTACTTCTACGATCTTCGCACCACCGGCCCGCTACACTTGGACGTCGGTGCCCTTGTCAGTCGCCATCTTGTTCCTACGGCCATGGAGCCGTCCTACGGAAACGATCCCACTACCTACATGATGTTCGTGCGCTTCCGTATGCGCTGAGCTTTTCGCCGGCCCTGTCAGAAGGAAGGGCGTCCGGCGGCATGTCGATAAGAAATATGAAATAATGCTGAATCCTTAAGTTGCAGCTCCAGGTTGCGTCTTATTCACAACTTGCAGTCATCACTTTTGTCCGAAGCTGCTTTCTTGACACCCATCTGGCCGTCACGCCCGCATTTCCCTAATACCTGACAAAATCACTCAACTTTGATATACTTGACTAAATTCTTCGGGAATCAAGATATTCGATTCCGGGAAGACAAGAACGTCGTACCACGGGGCTCCAAATCCTGTGCGAGACGGTCGAGGTTTTGTACTGGAGCTGAGGTATATGCGTCTGACAACTAAAGGCCGCTTTGCGGTCACTGCGATGATCGATCTGGCGTTGCGCGAGGGCAAGGGTCCCGTGACGCTGTCGGCCATCAGCCAGCGGCAGGAAATTTCCCTCTCTTATCTTGAGCAGTTGTTTGGAAAATTGCGCCGCCATGAAATCGTCGAGTCGGTACGTGGTCCGGGCGGTGGTTATACCTTGGCGCGCAAGGCGGAAGACGTCACCGTCGCCGACATCATTATCGCCGTGGATGAGCCAATT
Organism: Herbaspirillum sp. GCM10030257; assembly: GCF_042666555.1. Taxonomy (NCBI): domain Bacteria; kingdom Pseudomonadati; phylum Pseudomonadota; class Betaproteobacteria; order Burkholderiales; family Oxalobacteraceae; genus Herbaspirillum; species Herbaspirillum sp. GCM10030257. Next base: position 24,702 of record NZ_JBHTDH010000003.1, on the reverse strand, counting down.
GATGCAACGCAGTGCGGAGGCAAGGAAAATTGCCATAGCCCCGGTCACGAGCATGGCAGTCGCTGCATGACACATGACCTGTGGGCGACACTGAACGCCAAGATGGTCGAATACCTGGATTCCGTCTCGCTGAAAGACCTGGTCGATCAGCAGCGACAAAAGAATGCCGAACACAACGTGGTGCTGATGCCCCGTCCACATGTAGCTGCTTGATTTGGAGTTGAATCGTATGAATGCCCCTTTGGAAAAAAGCCTGCTCGATACCATTAAGGCCCCCCATTTTCCGATTTACATGGATTATTCGGCGACAACGCCGATCGACCCGCGCGTTGCCGACAAGATGATTCCTTACTTGCGAGAGCAGTTTGGTAACCCGGCGTCACGCAGCCACATGTATGGCTGGACAGCCGAGAAGGCTGTCGAAGAAGCGCGTGCCCAGGTTGCCGCATTGGTAAATGCCGATCCACGCGAAATTGTCTGGACTTCTGGCGCGACGGAAGGGAACAACCTCGCACTCAAGGGCGCGGCGCATTTCTACAAGACCAAGGGCAAGCACATCATCACGGTAAAGACTGAGCACAAAGCAGTGCTGGATACCGTGCGCGAACTGGAGCGCCAAGGCTTTGAAGCCACCTATCTGCAGCCGCAGGACAACGGCCTGATTACGGTTGAACAGATACAGGAGGCCATCCGTCCTGACACCATTCTTGTATCGGTCATGCTGGTCAATAACGAAATTGGCGTGATCCAGCCGATCCCGGAGATCGGTGAACTGTGCCGTTCCAAGGGCATCATTTTTCATTGCGACGCTGCCCAGGCAACCGGCAAGGTCGCAATCGACCTGGAAAAGTGGAAGGTCGACTTGATGACCTTTACCGCGCACAAGACTTACGGTCCCAAGGGAATCGGTGCGCTGTATGTCCGCCGCAAGCCACGTGTACGTATTGAGGCCCAGATGCATGGCGGTGGTCACGAGCGTGGCCTGCGTTCCGGCACCTTGCCGACTCACCAGATTGTGGGCATGGGCGAAGCTTTTCGCATTGCCAAGGAAGAGATGGATTCCGAGATTACCCGCGTCAAAGCACTGCGCGACCGGCTCGCCAAAGGCCTGACCGAGATCGAAGAAGTCTACGTCAATGGCGATATGGAGCATCGCGTTCCGCATAACCTGAATGTCAGCTTCAACTATGTCGAAGGCGAATCGTTGATCATGGCAATCAAAGACATCGCAGTTTCTTCAGGTTCCGCTTGTACTTCGGCCAGTCTGGAACCATCTTATGTCTTGAGGGCTCTGGGCCGCAGCGATGAATTGGCGCATAGCTCGATTCGCTTCACCATTGGCCGGTTCACGACTGAAGAAGATATCGATTTTACGATCAACCTGATCAAAACCAAGGTCGCCAAGTTGCGGGAATTATCGCCGCTCTGGGATATGTACAAGGATGGTATCGACCTCAGCACGATCCAGTGGGCTGCACACTGACATTTACAAGATACAAGGAGCACTAACATGTCTTACTCTGAAAAAGTCCTCGACCACTACGAAAATCCGCGCAACGTCGGCGCCTTTGAAAAAGGCGATGAAACCGTTGGCACTGGTATGGTCGGTGCACCGGCTTGCGGCGACGTTATGAAGCTGCAGATCAAGGTCGGCGCAAACGGCGTGATCGAAGATGCAAAATTCAAAACTTATGGCTGCGGTTCTGCAATTGCATCGTCCTCGCTGGTCACTGAATGGGTCAAAGGCAAGACGCTGGATGAAGCCTTGACCATCAAGAATACCCAGATCGCGGAAGAACTTGCCCTGCCGCCGGTAAAGATTCACTGCTCCATTCTTGCGGAAGACGCGATCAAGGCGGCGGTGCAGGACTACAAGGCAAAACACGGCGCGGAAGCGAAGGAAGCTGCCTGATAGACATTCCGGCCTGGCCGGAAAGGAATGGAAAGAGACTGAATCGTTATGGCAATCACATTGACCGAAAAAGCTGCCAAGCATATCAACCGTTATATTGAACGGCGCGGCAAGGGCATTGGTTTGCGCTTCGGCGTGCGCACCACCGGATGCTCCGGCCTTGCGTACAAGCTGGAGTATGTTGACGAGAGCGCACCGGAAGACAACGTGTTCGAATCACATGGCGTGAAAGTCTTCGTGGATCCGAAGAGCCTGCCGTACATCGATGGCACTGAACTCGATTTCGCCCGCGAAGGCCTGAACGAGGGATTCAAGTTCCATAATCCGAACGTCAAGGACGAGTGCGGTTGCGGTGAAAGCTTCCGTATTTGAGATCAATTGAGCCCTCTGCGGTATAGGAGGGAGATGCACTGCAAGCCTGTTGATGTCCGGACAGGCTTTTCTTTTGGATGCCCATGCAAAACCACTTCGAGCTGTTTCATTTGCCGCAAAAGTTCGCCATCGATATGGCGGCATTGGACGCGGCTTATCATGAAGTGCAGAACCAGGTGCATCCGGACAAGTTTACCAATGCCGGCGACACGGAAAAGCGTGTTGCCATGCAATGGGCTACACGTGCCAACGAGGCTTATCAAACCCTTAAGAATCCCTTCAAGCGCGCCGCCTACCTGTGCGAACTGAATGGTGTCGATCTGCAGATCGAATCGAATACCGCGATGCCGCGCGAGTTCCTGATGCAGCAAATGGAATGGCGTGAGGCGCTGGACGATTCCAAGGAAGGCAAGGATATTTCAGGCCTCGAGCAACTCGACAACGACTTGCGCATGGCGCGCAAGGAAAAGCTCGCTGAAATCGGCACGCTACTTGACGCAAATGATTACACCACTGCCGCACAAGGCGTGCGGCAACTGATGTTCCTTGAGAAATTCGGCGAAGAAGTGCAGGCCGTATTTGAAAAACTCGAAGGCTGATAACTCTCGCACGCTTCCAGCAGCCGTCAATACAGATAACCTCCTATGGCTCTCCTCCAGATCTCAGAACCGGGCATGTCGACCGCACCGCACCAGCACAGGCTGGCGGTCGGCATCGACCTCGGGACGACTAACTCCATCGTGGCTACTGTACGCAACAGTATTCCTGAAGTGCTGACTGACGAGGAGGGGCACTCGCTGTTACCCTCCATCGTTCGCTATCTGCCCAATGGCCATGCAAATATCGGGTACACGGCCCAAGCGGCACAGACCACCGATCCAAAAAATACGATCGTGTCGGTCAAGCGCTTCATGGGACGTGGGTTGAAGGATATTGCCTATGTCGAAAATCAGCCTTACGATTTTGTGGACGCACCCGGGATGGTCCAGCTCAAGACTGTCGCAGGCATTAAAAGCCCAGTTGAGGTTTCCGCAGAAATTTTGGCGACGCTGCGTCAGCGCGCGGAGGACGCATTGGGTGATGAACTGGTCGGCGCCGTAATTACCGTCCCCGCATACTTCGACGATGCGCAACGCCAGGCAACCAAGGATGCCGCCAAACTCGCAGGACTGAATGTGCTGCGCCTGCTGAACGAACCAACTGCCGCTGCTATTGCCTATGGTCTCGACAACGGGTCTGAAGGCATCTACGCTGTCTACGACCTCGGCGGCGGCACCTTCGATATTTCCATTCTGAAGCTGACCAAGGGCGTGTTCGAAGTCTTGGCTACGGGCGGCGACTCAGCCTTGGGCGGTGATGACTTCGACCATCGCATCCTGTGCTGGATCATCGAACAGGAAAAGCTGGCGCCCCTGTCCGACAAGGACACCCGCATCCTGATGGTAAAGGCAAGGGAAGCCAAGGAAGTTCTGTCGACGCACGCAGAAACACACATCGATGCGGTGCTCAATTCCGGCGAAGAAGTCCACCTTACACTTAGCGCAGCGACGTTTTCCCAGATTACACAACATCTAGTCAATAAGACCATTACGCCGAGCCGGAAGGCACTGCGCGATGCCGGGTTGACGGTGGACGATGTCGATGGCGTCGTTCTGGTTGGTGGTGCGACCCGTATGCCACACGTACGCAAGGCAGTGGGCGACTTTTTCCAGACTACGCCACTCGCCAATATTGATCCCGACAAAGTTGTGGCACTTGGTGCCGCTATCCAGGCCAACCTGCTTGCCGGCAATCGTGCGCCGGGTGATGACTGGTTACTGCTCGATGTTATCCCGCTGTCGCTCGGGATTGAGACCATGGGCGGACTGGTGGAAAAAGTTATTCCACGCAATTCGACGATTCCCTGCGCCCGTGCCCAGGAATTCACGACGTTCAAGGATGGACAAACGGCGATGGCGATCCATGTGGTGCAAGGCGAACGCGAGTTGGTCAGCGATTGCCGTTCACTGGCGCGCTTTGAATTGCGCGGCATTCCGCCGATGGCCGCAGGTGCTGCACGTATCCGCGTGACCTATCAGGTCGATGCGGATGGCTTGCTATCGGTATCGGCACGCGAACAACGCTCCGGCGTGGAGGCATCGATTGCGGTCAAACCATCGTATGGATTAGGCGACGATGATATTGCCAAGATGCTGCAAGAGTCCTACAGTTCTGCGGACATCGATATGAAAATGCGTGCCTTGCGCGAAGAGCAGGTGGAGGCTGAGCGTATTTTGCTCGCCACGCAGTCTGCACTGGATGCCGACGCCAACCTGTTATCCGAAGAAGAGCGTGCACAGATCGTCTCGCTGATGGACGCGGTGCGCCAGACAGCAAGCAGCGATGATCATGATGCAATCAAGGCCTCCGTTGAAGCGCTTGCCCATGGCACTGAAGAGTTCGCGGCGAGGCGTATGGATCGCAGCGTACGCGTTGCACTATCCGGCAAGAAGCTGGACCAGATTGTCTGAGGATTGTCTGAGAAACAGGCATGTAGCAGGCAAAGCAGTCATCACATATTACATCACGAGGTAAACGAAGTGCCCCAAATCGTTGTTCTTCCCCACGCAACCCTTTGCCCTGAAGGCGCTGTTATCGAAGCGCCGGAAGGCAAATCCATCTGTGACGCCTTGCTCGAAAATGATATCGAGATCGAGCATGCATGTGAAAAATCCTGTGCCTGTACCACCTGCCATGTGGTGGTCCGTGAAGGTTTTGCGTCTCTAAACGAGTTGGAAGAAAAGGAAGAAGACTTGCTGGATCGCGCCTGGGGCCTGGAAGCGACATCACGCCTTTCATGCCAGGCTGTTTTGGCGGATCAGGATGTTGTAGTCGAGATTCCAAAATACACGATCAATCACGCCAGTGAAAATCATTAAGCGGAGGCTGCCATGAAATGGACCGATACGATCCGCATTGCAGAGGAACTACACGACAAATATCCGGATGTTGATCCGCTGACGGTGCGCTTTACCGACCTGCATAAATGGGTCTGCGAACTTGAGGACTTCGACGACGATCCAAATCGTTCAGGTGAGAAGATTCTTGAGGCCATCCAAATGGCCTGGATTGAAGAAGTGCAATAAGCAGGAGAGCAGGGCGTCAAGATTCCTCGGTTTCATTGCGCACTCCCGGAACAGACTTGATGCGCTCGCCTGTCGCAAGACCTGTTTACGTTACAGGCTTGGGCCGCCAGACAGTCAAAGCACCTTCAACGGTAATGACACACTTAGGGCTGTTCCCTTATCGGGCTGGCTATCGATCGTCAACTCACCGCCAAGAGCATTAATGCGCTCTTCGATGCCGACCAAGCCGAAGGAATTCGCTTTCCTGCGGCAGTCCGGATAAATACCGATACCGTTGTCGGCGATTTTCATAAAAAGTTTATCCGCATTTCGGTCAAGAGTTATCTGCACATACGATGCTTTTGCATGGCGAATCACGTTATTCAATGACTCCTGGAGAATACGGAAGAGGGCGGTCGCACGGTCATCCTCCAGCACAAAATCGTCCATGACATGGAGGTCGCACGCAATACCGCTGCGGCGCTGAAAATCTTTGACTTGCCATTCGATTGCTGCCGTCAGGCCGAGATCGAGCACCGTCGGCCTCAGGTTATTGATTGCCGCGCGTACGGCTTTCATGGTTGCATCGATATGGCTGAGAGCAATACCTACGCGCTCATTCAATTTTGGGTGAGCGTGGCCTGTTCGCGTATGCAGCATTGAGACATCGATTCTCAATGCCAGCAAGTTTTGCCCAAGATCGTCATGAATTTCGCGCGCAATGCGCTTTCGTTCGTCCTCGCGAACGCGCTCCTGATATGACACCAGATGCCGAAGCATTTGGCGAGAATGTCGCAACCGCTCCTCGACTTTCTTGCGTTCGGAAATATCGGTGCAACTTCCAATATACCCAAGAAAACGTCCAGAGCGCGCGGTACGCGGCGCACCTTGGGCCAGCATATGGTGGTAATGTCCGCTACGGTTACGCAGGCGATACTCCATGGTAAAAGGCTTGCGCTCTGTTACAGCGGCGGCTTGTATCGCAAGACAGTGCTGAATATCTTCTTCATGTACGCCCTTGGTCCAGCCATTACCAAGTTCTTCTTTCAAGGTACGTCCGGTAAATTCCAGCCACATCTTGTTGAACCAGACATATTGCTGGTCCCCATCCATGATCCAGATAAGGACAGGGGCGGAATCGGCCATCAGGCGAAAGCGTTCCTCGCTTTGCACTAAAGATAGTTCGGCTTGTTTACGTTCGCTTATGTCGCACAGAACCATGCGGCAAAACTGTGCCCCATGGTCAGCATTGGCTTCCATATGTGCATAGAACGCCCGCTTGTCTGCATCAAGAAAGGTCAGTTCACAAGTTGCCTTCGCATCGGAATGAAACACGTGATCGAGGAAGCTTTTGAAGTCCCCGTGCTGGTCCAGCGCGACGAAATCCGCGAGGCTGCGACCGGTCAGTGTGGCGCGTGATATCCCAAGCAAACCTGCACCGGTGAGATTGACGTCGCGTATGAGCCCTCGTCGGTCGACGCAAAAATACCCTACCGGAGCAAAGTCATAAAGGTCTGCGTACCGCGCAGTTCTCCTCTCTGGATCGGAGTCCGTAGCCGCATGCATGCTGGCCAGGCCGTACTGGGCGGGAAGGTGATGTACTTTGGAAAATCCCGTCAGCGCAGTACCGGCGTCGGAGGACTGTTGTTCACCGGCGCGCCGGCGAGGCGGTTGATGTCGATGCGGTGGTTTATCGTTGCCGTGTTCCACAAGTGATTTTCCCCGTGATACAGGGAATAATGTAGTGTAAAAAAAACAAGTATGGATCTCCCGAGCGACGATGGCAAGCCCTATGTGCGAACATAAGCTTGAGTTCGAAAATCACGTTGGATTGCCTGGATAAAGGACGATTACTCGTGTGCAAAATGGATCGCACATCGCACATCGCACATCGGGCAAAAGCAAGAAAGGCAGCACATGCTGCCTTTCTTATCTAAAATCAAAAGTTGTTTCCTGGTAGTCGGCGCCCCGCCAACTGACTAGGCGGATTTATGCGCGCGCTGTCAGCTGGCCATCCACTACCCGTACACGGTCCCCGGTATTCCAGCCAGGCTGCTGCGCAAACGGAAAGCTACGCACCTGTCCATCTTCCATACGAACACGAACTTGGTAGGTGGTTGTTGAACGTGTCCGCTTTTCCACTTCATTGCCGGCATAGCCGCCGCCGACTGCACCTGCAACCGTTGCGATTTTACGGCCGGTGCCACCGCCTACCTGGTTTCCAAGCACGCCGCCCAATACGGCCCCAGCCACCATGCCCACACCACTTGCCTGAGCCGGTTGCTGGATTGCCTGTACCGATTCGACACGGCCACAGCTGCTGCAAATTGCGGGAGCCGAAGCTTGGGCCATGGCAGGCTGCTGGCTATAACCGGTACGCGGTTCGGAATGTGTTTGGGTAGTGCGTGGTGCCGCAGCACGTTTTTGCACGGGCGCAGGTTTGGCAGGCGAAGGTTCCGGCTCGGCGGCGTCCGCCACCTTGGAATCTACCAGTGCCGCAGGTGATGATGCCGCTGAGGCTGCGCCGACGGATTTGGCGACCGGATTTTCAGTCGATATGGCTGAGGATGGAGCAGTGCCGTGTGAGGTGGGAATCAGGCCGGTAATTGCCGCGACCCCTGTCAGGCTGACAAGCATGACCGAAACGGCTGCGCCGGCGACCAAGGGATGAATGCGATTCGATGTCTTTTTGTTTTCCATAATGACCTCCTGTGATGGACTACGCCGATACAACAACATGAAATGATTATGGAAGGTAACAAGGCTGGAAAAAAGACCTTTAATGTGTAAGCTGTAAGGCTTTGTAACCCTGTTTGCAGGATGTCAAAGCCGTCTGCAGAAGCGAATCAGCTAACAAAGAAAAATATAAAACAAAATATAAAAACAGGGCCATTGCGGCCCTGTTTTAAGCATGACATCTCTGGGCCCGTTGCCGGGTCATCGAATATTTAGTCTTCGCGCCGGAGGTGAGGGAAGAGAATGACGTCACGGATGTTGGGAGAATCGGTGATCAGCATCATCAGGCGGTCAATGCCGATACCGCAACCGCCGGTCGGGGGCATGCCGTACTCGAGCGCGCGGATATAGTCGGCGTCATAAAACATCGCTTCTTCATCGCCGGCATCTTTAGCTGCGACCTGCGCCTGGAAGCGGGCTGCCTGGTCTTCCGGGTCATTGAGCTCGGAAAAGCCGTTGGCAATTTCGCGGCCGGTGATGAACAGCTCGAATCGCTCGGTAATGCCAGCAACAGTGTCCGAAGCACGTGCCAGCGGCGATACCTCGACCGGATAGTCGATGATGTAGGTGGGTTCCCACAACTGCGATTCCGCAGTTTCTTCAAACAGCGCGAGTTGCAATGCACCGAGGCCAGCCGTCGCGAACGGCGTGACGCCGAATTTCTTCAGTTCCGCTTTCAGGAAGGCAGCATCGTGCAACTGCTCATTGGTGTATTGCGGTGCGAACTTGTTGATTGCACCGACGATCGTCATACGATGAAAAGGCTTGCTGAGGTCCAGTTCGCGACCCTGGTAGCTTAGTTGCGCAGTGCCATGGGCATCGATCGCCGCCTGCCGGATGACGGCCTCGGTAAAGTCCATCAGCCATTTGTAATCGACATAGGCCGCATAGAATTCCATCATCGTGAATTCCGGATTGTGGCGTGGCGACACACCTTCGTTACGGAAATTACGATTTACCTCAAAGACACGTTCGAAGCCGCCGACCACCAGGCGCTTGAGGTAAAGCTCGGGCGCAATGCGGAGAAACATTTGCATGTCGAGCGCATTGTGATGCGTGATAAAAGGCTTGGCCGCTGCGCCGCCGGGAATGGGGTGCAGCATGGGCGTTTCGACTTCCATGAAATCGTGTTCCGCCATGAAGCGGCGGATCGAAGACATGGCTGCGGTACGTGCCTTGAAGGTGCGACGCGTGTCTTCGCTCGTGATGAGGTCGACGTAGCGCTGACGGTATTTGGTTTCCTGATCGGAAAGGCCATGGAACTTGTCGGGCAGCGGACGCAGCGACTTGGTGAGCAGGCGCAGGCCGGTCACCTTGACCGAAAGTTCGCCGGTCTTGGTCTTGAACAGAAGGCCTTCTGCACCGAGAATGTCACCCAGGTCCCAATGCTTGAACATGGCGTGGAGTTCTTCGCCGGCATTGTCGTTGGTGATGTAGAGCTGGATACGGCCTTCGGCGTTGCGGCCGGAGCCATCCTGAATGGTGGCAAACGATGCCTTGCCCATTACGCGCTTGAGCATCATGCGGCCGGCTACCGAGACCTTGATCGGGGTGGCTTCCAGCTGTTCGTTGGTCAGTTCGCCATAGCGGGCATGCAAGTCGGCGGCTTTGTGTTCCGGGCGAAAATCATTAGGGAAGGCGACGCCCTGTTCGCGTAGCGCCGTCAACTTTGCACGGCGTTCCGCGATAATGGAATTTTCGTCTTGTGCGGGCGCGGCGTTTTCTGTTTGGTTAGTCATGTGAATAATGCGTGATATGGAAATTGCGTCGGAGAGGCAGTCTGCGATTCTTGCCAGTCGCCTGTCGCTAATGATTTGCAGGTCGTTGTGCAAACCATCGCGGCGATCGGTTGCAGATGTAAAACGCTCAACGCCTGCAACCGGCTTCGCGAAGGTTTACACACCCTGTTTCAGCGATGCGGCGATGAAGTCGTCGAGATCGCCGTCGAGGACAGCCTTGGTATTACCGACTTCGTAATTTGTTCGCAGGTCCTTGATGCGGGACTGATCCAGCACATAGGAACGGATCTGGTGGCCCCAGCCGATATCCGTCTTGGAGTCTTCCATTTTCTGCTGTTCGCTCATGCGCTTGCGCAACTCCATTTCATAGAGACGCGATTTCAGCATGGCCCAAGCTTCCGCTCGGTTACGGTGCTGGCTGCGGTCGTTCTGGCACTGGACAACGATACCGGAAGGAGCGTGCGTCAGACGCACCGCCGAGTCGGTTTTGTTGATGTGCTGACCGCCGGCGCCGGACGCACGGAAGGTATCCACACGCACGTCGGCCGGATTAATGTCGATCTCGATAGACTCGTCAACTTCCGGATAGACAAACACGCTGGAAAACGACGTGTGACGGCCATTGGCCGAGTCGAAAGGCGATTTCCGGACCAGACGGTGTACACCGCTTTCAGTACGCAGGAAGCCGTAGGCGTATTCGCCTTCAACCTTGATGGTCGCTGTCTTGATGCCGGCGACTTCACCTTCGGATTCTTCGAGGATCTCGGTCTTGAAACCCTTGCGTTCGCAATAGCGCAGGTACTGGCGGAGCAGCATCGACGCCCAGTCCTGGGCCTCGGTACCGCCGGCGCCGGCCTGGATATCGATGAAGCAGTTGTTGGGGTCCATCGGGTTCGAGAACATCCGGCGGAATTCCATGCCTTCGACCAGTTTCCTGAGTTCGTCGGCATCGGTCTCGATCGCGATCAGCGTGTCTTCATCCTGTTCTTCACGCGCCATGTCGAACAGGTCTCGCGTGTCGGCGAGGTCGGCATCGATCTTGTTGAGCGTCAGGACAATCGCTTCCAGCGATTTCTTTTCCTTGCCGAGATCCTGCGCCCGCTTGGGGTCGTTCCAGACCGCAGGGTCTTCCAGTTCGGCGTTGACTTGTTCGAGTTTCTCTGACTTTACATCGACGTCAAAGATACCTCCGAAGTTCGGCTGCGCGGGTAGTCAGGTCTGCGAGCAGCGAGGAGAGGGAATTGAGGCGTTCGGCTTCCATGGCAGTTTCTTGTGCGATCAAACCTGTCATTATACCTGACAGGAGGGCCGCTCAAGCGAGCGGAAGCCGGCCTTTTCGGAGTGTCGTGCATTGCATGGAATGCAATTTTTGCGGCCCGCAAAGGAGCTGACCAACTGTCGATTTGTCGCTGCTCAGACGGGCTGCGCATGTTCCACAAGCAATTGCACTCGTACCGCGCCGTTGTATTCGTTTGCGTCCAGCCGATAGGCCACCATCGCGCGTTCCGGCAAGTCATCGATGTGGCCGAACCAGATCGCATCGAAGCGGCGCCCGCCTTTTTCCAGGGTGAGCTTCAGGTGTTTTTCTTTCAGGATACGTTGATTAAGCACCCTGAATTCATCGCAGAATACCGGAGGGGAGAAACCCTGGCCCCAGACCTGGCCATCGATGAGCTCGATGAACTGTGGTGTGAAGTAGGCCTCTTCCAGTGGCCCATCGGTTTCGATGATGCGCTCCAGCTGGCTTTCAGTCAGCCATTCCTGCCCGACCGCTTCAAATGCCTCGGCAAAGGCGTCGAAAGCCTCTGCCCGGATGGTCAGTCCGGCGGCCATCGCATGTCCGCCGAATTTCTGGATGACGGAAGGCGCATGCTTGGACACCAGGTCCAGCGCATCGCGCAAATGGAATCCTGCGATAGAACGGCCCGATCCTTTGATCAGACCTTCGCCGCCGGGCGCAAACGTGATGGTCGGCCGATAAAATTTGTCTTTCAGGCGCGAGGCGACAATCCCGATCACACCCTGATGCCAGGAGTCGTCAAACACGCTGATGGTATTGCGGGTACGCGGCTCAAAGGAATCCAGTAGCGTAAGCGCCGTGTCCTGCATTCCGGCTTCGATATCGCGCCGTTCCCGGTTGATGGTATCGAGCTGTTGGGCAATCGCCCATGCCCGGCCTTCGTCGTCCGTCGTAAGGCACTCGATACCCAGCGACATGTCGGCCAGCCGGCCGGCAGCATTTAATCGCGGACCCAACGCAAAGCCGAGGTCGAACGGCGTGGCACGCCGTGCTTCGCGGCCTGCCGCGCGGAAAAGGGCTGCAATACCCGGTTGCATTCGTCCTGCACGCATGCGCTTCAAGCCCTGGGCGACCAGAATGCGGTTGTTGCCGTCGAGCTTAACTACGTCGGCGACGGTGCCGAGTGCCACCAGATCGAGCAAGGCATCAAGCTTCGGCTGGTTTTGCGCATCGAAGCGGCCACGCTTGCGCAGTTCGGCACGCAAGGCAAGCAATACATAGAACATCACGCCGACTCCCGCCAGGTTCTTGCTCGGGAAGCCGCAGGACGGCTGGTTGGGATTGACGATAACGCGCGCGTCGGGAAGCCTGTCGCCCGGAAGGTGGTGGTCGGTCACCACCACATCAATGCCACGTCGTTTTGCTTCTTCCACACCGTCGATACTGGCGATGCCGTTATCGACGGTGACAATGACATCCGGCGACTTTTCGCGGACCGTGAGCTCGACGATTTCCGGCGTCAGGCCGTAACCGTACTCGAATCGGTTCGGCACGATGTAATCGACCCGGGCACCCAGTGCCCGCAAGCCTCGCAGGGCGACCGCGCAGGCCGTCGCGCCGTCGCAGTCGTAGTCGGCAACGATCACCAGTTTTTTCCCGGCATCGATGGCATCGGCAAGATACGAGGCCGCGGCATCCACGTGCAGCAAGCCGGAGGGGTTGATCAGCGCCGTCAGTTCGCTCGACAGCTCACGCGCATCGGTGAGTCCGCGCGCTGCGTACAATCGCGCCAGCACGGGATGCACACCTTGCTGACGGAGCATCTCGGCGGTGCGAAAAGGGTAGCTGCGCGGGGCGATACGGGTCATGGACATAGTGTTGCGAGTGAGGGCTTGACCCAAAATTTCCGCAGGGAGGATCGGGTAGTGGTAAAACGGGAAAGACCTGTGTCATTGGTGATGATCAGTGTCATTGACGTGATTGTTCCTGATTTCAGCGCGTCGAGCAATGGCGCGCACCAGTCATTTTCGATGCGGCGCAGTCCGTCGATCCAGTTGGCCCAGTCGCTCGACAGCGCCGGTTCCTGGAGATCGTCGAGCACAACGAGGGCTTGGCGCGATTGGGATGACAGGACTGAGGATGCGGCGGTTGCCGTATTTACAGTGACATCTCCAGCCGCGAGTGCCTGCAACCAGCCCTCGAAGTTGAATACAGCGTCATAGGGGCGGGCGTCATACTTGATGCCGATGTGTTCGGCTCCCCATAACCAAATTGAGTTGACCGGTTTTAAACGGCGTTCTTCGCGCGCGTTGTTGATCGCATGATCAAACCAATGCATCTGCACTTCGTTTTGCACTTTTCGCCAGTCACGCTCCCCAGGGCCTTTTGGCATCCAGATATCGATATTGTGGCCGGTAGCGGCTTCCGGAGATGCGGTTTGCAGCGCGTCCCAGGCATCCGCACGAAGAAACCAGTAACGAGCATTGCCATAACGCAAGTCGTGCCCGCATTCATTAAATAAAGGTTTTGCGATTTCGAACAGAACACGCGCGTCCGGTTCCGTTAGCATAAGCTGGCGCGGGTCGGTAAGAACAAGGTGGTCGCGCGCGATATGGATATGTACCGGTTCGACGACGAACCATAGACCGTTGTCGGCTACGTTGTCGGCGGTTACGCCCAGATGCCGCATCATGCTGCCCGCAACTGGCAGGCTGCCGGAAACGCGTAACCGGCTGTCACGGCCGAAACGTCGCCCCAGCCATGATTCATGGGGCAGCGTGCGCGAAAAATCATCGTGGCGTTCATGCCGGGAGGCTGCTTCGGTTTTTGCGCGCGCGGTCAGCGTGGCAAGTGCGGGAGCATTCAGCTCCCGGAACAGGTCGGAGGCAAGTTCCGGTGGAGGTAAACCAAAAGGAATCAGGATATCAAGATGAGTCATCGTGTGATTGTAGGGCAAATGTATGGCAAACTTCCGCTTCGCCGGATGTTGCCAATCCTTCCATATGCGATGGAAAGGCGCCATGGCCGCCGGTCGGGTGCCTCGGCAACTTCTACTATGGAGTTTTCTTTTGAGTATTGTTAAAAATTTGCCGTTCGAATGGCTGGTCGGCCTGCGTTATACGCGTGCCGGTCGTCGCAGCGGCCGCAATAGCTTTATTTCATTCATTTCCTTGATTTCAATGGCGGGTATCGCCCTTGGCGTCGCCGCACTCATTGTCGTGCTGTCCGTAATGAACGGATTTCAGAAAGAAGTGCGCGACCGCATGCTCTCAGTCCTGTCGCATATCGAAGTGTATGACGCCACGGGTAGCATGCCGGACTGGCAGGCTACCGCCAAGGAGGCAACCCAGGTCAAGGAAGTCAAGGGCGCGGCTCCTTATGTTGCCGCCCAGGCCATGATGACACGCGATAGCACGGTGCGCGGAGTCATTATCCGGGGCGTGTTGCCAGAAGAAGAGCCCAAGGTATCCGATGTCGCCTCGCAGGTACGCGAAGGCAGTTTCAACGACCTGAAGTCCGGCGAGTTCAATATCGTCCTGGGGCGGGAGCTGGCCGGCGGCCTGCATGTGGGTGTCGGCGACAAGGTCACGATGATCGCACCACAGGGGCAGATTACGCCGGCTGGCGTCCTGCCTCGCCTCAAGCAGTTCACGGTCGCCGGCATCTTTGAGGCCGGGCATCACGAATACGATTCCAGTCTTGCCTTTATCCATATTGACGATGCGATGCGCATGTTCAAGCTGGAAGCCCCTTCCGGGTTGCGCCTGCGGGTAGAAGACATGCAACTTGCCCCGGAAGTCGCGTTGACGTTGTCGCGTATCCTGACCGGTAACCTGTTTATTCTCGACTGGTCAAAGCAGAACCGCACCTGGTTCGCGGCCGTCCAGACTGAGAAGCGGATGATGTTCATCATCCTGACGCTGATCATAGCGGTGGCTGCATTCAACCTGGTGTCGACGCTGGTCATGACAGTCACCGACAAGCAGGCTGACATCGCCATCCTGCGCACGCTCGGCGCATCGCCGACTTCTATCCTAAAAATCTTCATGATTCAGGGTGCGATGGTCGGCCTTCTAGGCACGGCGATCGGGGTCGGCCTTGGCGTGCTGGTCGCCCTCAACATCGATGTGATCGTGCCGTTCATTGAACACTTGCTGGGGGTGCAGTTCCTGTCCAAGGAAATCTATCTCATCACCGCGCTGCCGTCCGAACTCCGTTGGCCGGATGTATGGACCATTGGCGGTGTCGCGATAGTGCTGGCTTTCCTTGCAACGTTGTATCCCAGCTGGCGTGCAGCCAATGTGCGTCCTGCGGAAGCATTGCGCTACGAATAACGATGACCATGAGTGCAATTAACATATTTAATAAGCCCTGCCGCTGCCTGAAGGCGGTCAACAATTCGCCGGAATGACGATGGATCAAACAGTATTGTCTTGTCGCGGTCTCGCGAAAACGTTCACGCAGGGAAAATATTCAGTGAGTGTTCTTACCGGGATTGACTTCAGCGTCTCGCGCGGAGAGCGGGTCGCCATTGTGGGCGCATCCGGTTCGGGTAAGTCCACCTTGCTTCACTTGCTCGGCGGGCTTGATGTGCCGTCGGCGGGGAGTGTCACACTGCTCGGGCAGGACTTCGCCAGTCTGGGTGAAAAGGCGCGCGGCGACTTGCGAAATAATTCGCTCGGATTCGTGTATCAGTTTCACCATCTGCTTCCCGAGTTTTCTGCGCTGGACAATGTCGGAATGCCGCTGATGATTCGTCGCAAGAGCCGTGAAGATGCGCAGGCAGAGGCGCGCAAAGTGTTGGCACGGGTCGGTCTTGAAAAACGCGTAACGCATGTGCCGGGCGAGTTGTCCGGCGGTGAACGTCAGCGCGTCGCACTGGCGCGCGCCCTGGTAACCCAACCGGCCTGCGTGCTTGCCGATGAACCGACTGGCAACCTCGACCGCGTTACTGCCCATAAGACCTTTGACTTGATGCTGGAACTGTCCCGCACTTTGGGAACGGCCTTTGTGATCGTGACCCACGATATCGAACTGGCGCGCCATTGCGATCGCGTCCTGCGTCTGTCCGAAGACGGATTGCATCCCTATGTGGATTGATACCCACTGCCATCTCGACGCGAGCGAATTCGCCGGAGAACATGCTGACGTTGCCGCCCGCGCCGGACAGCAGGGTGTATCGATGATCGTTATTCCCTCAGTCGCAAAAGACAACTTCGCTGCGGTAAGCCAGCTTGCCCGGGGATCGGTAAATTGTAGCTATGCACTCGGTATTCATCCGATCTTTGTGCCGAACGCGGACGAGAGCGACCTTGTGTTTTTGCGCAAGGAAGTTGGCGATGCAATGCGTGACCCCAGCTTTGTCGCCATCGGCGAGATCGGTCTCGACTTCTTTGTTCCTGGCCTGGGCGATGGTGCGCTTCGTGAGAAACAGGAACATTTTTACAGCGAGCAGCTAAAGATCGCACGCGATTTTGACCTGCCAGTATTGCTCCATGTGCGGCGTTCGCAAGACGTCATCCTGAAATATTTGCGCCGCATTGCGGTGCGCGGCGGCATTGCTCATGCCTTTAACGGCAGCTTCCAGCAGGCGGATGAATTCATCCGACGCGGTTTCCGTCTTGGGTTTGGCGGCGCCATGACCTTTACGAGAGCACTGCAGATTCGCAGGCTCGCAACGGAATTGCCGGAGGAAGCAATCGTCCTCGAGACAGATGCTCCGGATATCTCCCCGGCATGGGTTCATCCCGGCCGCAATAGCCCTGAACATCTGCCGCAGATCGGAAAGGTGCTCTCCGAACTGCGTGACACTTCAGAAGCGCATATCGCGCAGCTAACGTCTGCCAATGCGCGGGACGTGCTGCCACGGTTGATACATCCGGCCTGAACAGCATGCGATGTGCGATTCTCGGCCTGGTGGCCGGCGCTGCGTTATTGCAAAATCAGGCAAGCTTGTGGCCGAAGCCGATTCTCTTGCTGCTGCTATTGCTTTCGCTGATCTCATTTGTTTTTACTTGCAAGCTTGATCATGTCGCGGTCCGCGTTGCATGCTGCTTGCTTGGCGGTGCAATAGCGGGTTTTGCCTGGGCGGGGTTGTATGCCCACTATCATCTGTCTCACGACCTGCCGAAAGAATGGGAAGGTCGCGACGTCACCCTTGTCGGTACGATCGATAGCCTTCCTTCCAGTATGGAACAGGGCGTGCGTTTCAACTTCGCTGTTGAAAGGGTGGTGGAACCACCAGATGCTGCTGAGGCGATTCCGCCCCGGCTTGCTTTGTCATGGTACACGGCATTCCGGGCAGAAGAACTGCAGGCAGTCGGCAAGGTGCTTCCAGGAGAGCGATGGCAGTTGACAGTGCGTCTGCGTCGGCCACACGGGAATGCCAATCCCTACGGTTTTGATTATGAGGTATGGTTGCTGGAGCAGAATTTGCGCGCAACCGGATATGTTCGGCCAGATGCCAATACGCGGCACAAGAATCAAAGACTCGACACCTTCGTTGTATCTCCCCGAAGTATTGTTGAGCGTTCTCGCGGCTGGCTGCGTGAGCGTATCCTGGATGCGTTGCCGGACAAGGACTATGCAGGTGTCATCGTTGCGCTGGTCATAGGCGATCAGCGTGCCGTGAACCAATCCGACTGGCAGGTTTTCAATCGAAGCGGGGTAGGGCATCTCATTTCGATTTCAGGTTTGCACATCACGATGATTGCAGGGTTGTTTTCTGCATTGGTCTTTTCACTGTGGCGGCGCTCTTTCTTTACGGCGCTTGATCTGCCCTTGCTGTTGCCCGCCCAAAAGGCAGCGGCGCTGGCGGGCGTCTGTATTGCGCTGACTTATGTATCGCTTGCCGGGTTTGGCATTCCCGCCCAGCGTACGCTATATATGCTGTCAGTAGTCGCGCTGGCGCTATGGGTCGGCAGGATTTCCGCCGTATCTCATGTCCTTTGTGCTGCTCTGGGACTCGTCGTTTTGCTGGATCCCTGGGCGGTTCTCTGGCCCGGTTTCTGGCTGTCGTTCGGGGCGGTGGCGATCCTGCTGTATGCGACAGTGGGGCGGGCCCAAAGCTATTCGATGGTGCAGCATACCCGCACGGAAAAAACGTTTTCATCACTAAAAGCCGCCAGTCATACCCAGTATGTCGTTACTATCGGCCTGGTGCCGCTGACCATGCTGTTGTTCGGGCAGGTTTCATTGATCAGTCCGGTTGCCAATGCCATTGCCATTCCATTGGTGAGTTTTGTCGTCACACCGCTGTCACTGGCAGGCAGCGTACTGCCTTCCCCGTGGTCGGCTTGGATGCTTGGTTGCGCTCACTGGATCATCGAGTCACTTGCCGGTGTCCTGGCATGGATGAGTGCATTTCCGTCCGCTGTCTGGACGACGCCTTTGTCGTCATGGCCCGCATTCATGGCAGCGCTGATTGGGACACTCTGGATGCTTGCGCCGCGCGGTTGGCCGGTCCGATGGCTCGGTGTGGCGGGGCTGGTACCGCTGCTTATCGCACGGCCAACCCATCCGAATGATGGGCAGGCCTGGGTGACGGCATTCGACGTGGGACAGGGAATGGCGCTGCTGATCGAAACTCCGCGCAAGCGTCTTCTTTACGATACCGGCCCCGCGTTTTCTTCCGAATCTGACGGTGGCAACCGAGTTATTCTTCCTTATCTCAAAGCTCGCGGTATCGACACTCTTGATGCCATGATCGTGTCCCACAGTGACAATGACCACTCGGGTGGAGCATTGTCAATTCTGCGCGAGATCAACGTGAAGAAACTCATGTCGTCCTTGCCGGCCAACCACTCGATCGTAACGCAAAGCAGTCAGCATGAGCACTGCCTGGCGGGGCAACAGTGGGAATGGGACGGCATGCATTTCGAGATGCTTCATCCATCTGTAGAAAACTATGACAATGCGAAACTGAAACCCAATGGCCGAAGTTGTACGCTCAGGATAGCGATCGGTTCGCAGTCCATGCTTTTGGCTGGAGATATAGAGGCACCTCAGGAAACAGATCTGCTTCGACGTCGCGGCGAAGAATTACGCTCGACAGTCTTGCTCGCTCCGCATCACGGGAGCGGCACCTCCTCCACAAAAGCGTTTTTGAACGCGGTGCAGCCACGACTTGCGCTATTTCAGGTCGGTTATCGCAATCGCTATCACCATCCCAAGACGGAAGTCTTCGAGCGATATGCACATCTTGGAATTGAACGCGTGCGCAGTGATGATGCAGGCGCTGTGAGTATAGTTTTCGATGGCAATCGTAATGGCGATGCGGTGACGTGGAAGGAATATCGCAAGGAGCATGCACGTTACTGGTACGGACATTGAGCAAGTGCCGGCGTTAAAGCGGCTATCCGGAGAGGATATGGGTTCTCGAACCTCTCAGGAATAATCCCATTACAATTCCGTAAAACGGATTTACTGCCGCAACATTACCTTATTCCCAGACCAATCGATGAACCGTCCTGTCCTGCATTTTGCCCACGCCAATAGTTATCCAGCAGGGACTTATCGCGTCTTCTTCGAACATATGAAGAAGCATTACCAAGTACATGCGCTCGATATGCATGCCCATAACCCTGCCTATCCGGTAACGAATGGATGGGCTGCGTTGACACGTGAATTGCTGGATGACTTGCAGGCGCGCCATCGTGAGCCAGTGATACTTGCAGGTCACTCCATGGGAGGCATGCTAAGCCTATTGGCT
This sequence comes from Herbaspirillum sp. GCM10030257, assembly GCF_042666555.1. Lineage (NCBI taxonomy): Bacteria > Pseudomonadati > Pseudomonadota > Betaproteobacteria > Burkholderiales > Oxalobacteraceae > Herbaspirillum > Herbaspirillum sp. GCM10030257. The sequence continues at coordinate 4,889 of NZ_JBHTDH010000003.1, read as the reverse complement.
GCAAAGGCGCGCCCCGACCTGGTGCGTTGCGTGGTCCTGCTGGATTCGCCAGTTGTTGCCGGTTGGCGTGCCGCCCTTTTACGTATGGCAAAGCATGCCGGTGCGGACAAAAATTTTTCACCTGCAAAGTTTTCCGAAAAGCGCCGCAATCACTGGCCCAGCGTGGAGGCAGCTTATGAGCACTATGCGGCAAAGCCGATGTTTGCGATCTGGCCAGAAGAGGTTCTGCGCGATTACCTCAAGCATGGCCTCAAGCCGGCAACTGACGGGCAGGGCGTCACACTACGCTTCACCAGGGAAACGGAAACTGCGGTGTATCGAAGTCTGCCGCACCATATCGGATCGCTGGTCAGGCGTGACTTTGCGGTTCCGGTTGGTTTCATCGGAGGCGTCGACTCGGTGGAATGCCGCCAGGCAGGACTTGCTGCGACGCGCAAACTGGTTGGCAAGCATTTCATGCAAGTACCGGGTGGACATTTATTTCCGATGGAGTCGCCGGCGGTCGCCGCCACAGCGACCCATGACATGATCACGTCTTTACTTTCCAGTCGAGCAGCCCATGCACAAAAATAAAAGTCGCCCTGTGCCACGCAGCCTCGTTATCGGCAGTCTGCTTGCTTTCAGTACGCATATTGCTTACGCCAATCCGTTATCTGACTTTTTCGACAATTTTAGACTGGCTCGCGACAATGGCAAAACCTCACATAGGTTAGGGATCGATAATGACACGCTGCTCCTTAATCGAAATGACGGTTTCTATACAAGCGGCATAAGCTACACACAGGCACATACCCTGCAACAGGGCAGCCAGGCCGACGTATACGGTTGGCACATCGGGCAAGAGCTATACACCGCATCGGATATCAAATTACCGCCTGCGCTGGTTACTCCGTCGGATCATCCTTATGCGGGCTGGCTGTTCGGCGGCGCCTTCAAGGAGATGCACAGAGAAGATGGCACGCATTATCGCGTCGGCGTGGATATTGGTTGCCTGGGTCCCTGCGCAGGTGGACGCTGGACTCAGACCAATTTTCATCGCGTGATCGACCAACCGCTTCCGCAAGGCTGGTCGCGGCAAGTAAAAAACGAGATTGGCGTGGTGCTGCATGGCGAAATTGCGCCGGCAACCTGGCGCGCCGGCGACTCCTTCGATCTCACCCCATCATTACGAGGACGTTTCGGCAATATTTTCACCGACCTGGGCGCTGGTTTCATGGCGCGGGCAGGGAGACTCAATGTCCTGCCCAACCAGCCTGCGCTTTATGGGTTCCTGCGAGCCAATGTCACCGTCGTCGGCTATAACGCGACGCTGCAGGGCGGCTATTTTTCAGACAATAATCCGCATACCGTCGATCCGAAGCGTGTGGTTGGTGAAGCGGAAATCGGACTCACATGGACGGGTGGACCATACGGGGCGCGAATCGGTCTGGTCCGGCGAGGCAATGAAATCAGGAACTTACCTGATTCTGCTGGCTCACAAAACTATGTGCGCATGCAGTTTTCGTACACGCCCTGAATGACAGGGCGGCAAGGTATGCTGGATAAAAACCCAGGACGGAAATACAAAAACCGGCAAAGACGCGAATCGAAAAACCTGTTTGAGGTATAATTTGAATTTCCCGCACGTGCCGTTCGGCACATCTCCAGCAATGACCAAGTTTGTATTCGTTACTGGCGGCGTTGTTTCATCCCTCGGTAAAGGGATTGCAGCCGCTTCTCTCGCTGCGATCCTTGAATCGCGCGGCCTCAAAGTCACTCTTATCAAACTCGACCCGTACATCAACGTGGATCCGGGTACGATGAGCCCATTCCAGCATGGCGAAGTGTTTGTCACCGATGATGGTGCCGAAACCGACCTTGACCTGGGACACTATGAGCGCTTCATCACCGCGAAGATGAAGAAGCTCAACAACTTCACGACCGGCCAAATTTATGAATCCGTAATCCGCAAGGAGCGACGTGGCGAGTACCTCGGCAAGACCGTGCAGGTGATTCCCCACATCACGAACGAGATTCAGGATTACATCCATCGCGGCGCCGAAGGTTTTGACGTGGCGCTGGTTGAAATCGGCGGTACCGTTGGCGACATCGAATCCCTGCCGTTCCTGGAAGCCGCTCGCCAGCTCAGTCTGCGCGCTGGCCGCAATGCGGCTGCCTTTGTGCACCTGACACTGGTTCCGTATATTGCTTCGGCTGGCGAACTGAAAACCAAGCCGACCCAGCACAGCGTTCAGAAACTGCGCGAAATCGGTATTTCGCCCGATGCCTTGCTGTGTCGTGCGGACCGCCGTATTCCGGATGACGAACGCGCCAAGATTTCGCTCTTTTCCAATGTTCAGGAAGAGGCGGTAATTTCTGTCTGGGATGCCGATACCATTTACAAGATCCCGCAAATGCTGCACGACCAGGGTCTGGATCGCATCGTCTGCGAAAAGCTGGGGCTCGACCCGAAGCCGGCGGACCTTTCTGTCTGGAACAAGCTGGTATTCGCACTCGAGCATCCCAAGGCTGAAGTGACCATTGGTATGGTCGGCAAGTATGTCGATCTGACCGAGTCGTACAAGTCGCTCACCGAGGCGTTGCGTCATGCCGGCATCCATACCGAGAGCCGTGTAAACATCGAATACATCGACTCGGAAGAGATCGAAGAGCGAGGCATTTCAGCACTCGAAAAGTATGATGCCATCCTGGTGCCCGGAGGCTTCGGCAAGCGCGGCGTGGAAGGCAAGATTGCCGCGGCAAAGTATGCACGCGAGAACAAGGTGCCTTATTTGGGTATCTGCCTCGGTATGCAGGTTGCGCTGATTGAATTTGCCCGCAACAAAGCTGGCCTCGAGCAAGCCAACTCAACCGAATTCGATCCTGAAGCACCGCACCCGGTCGTAGCGCTCATCACGGAGTGGCAGAACCATGACGGCAAGGTCGAGAAGCGCGATGCCAACTCCGACCTGGGCGGCACCATGCGACTCGGTGCGCAGACCTGTGCGGTCAAGCCCGGCACCATCGCCGCTGAGATCTATGGCAATGAAGTGACCGAACGCCATCGACATCGTTATGAGGCAAATAATCATTACCTTGGACGCGTCGAAGAAGCCGGTCTCGTTGTTTCGGCTCGGACTCCGACCGAGAATCTGTGCGAGATCATGGAATTGCCGCGCACTGGCGACAATGCGCATCCCTGGTATGTCGGCGTACAGTATCACCCCGAGTTCAAGTCGACACCGCGTGATGGTCACCCCTTGTTTATCTCTTTCATCAAGGCGGCGCTGGCACATAAGCAGGCAACGTCTTCACAAAGGAAAGCAGCATGAAACTGTGCGGATTTGAAGCCGGCCTCGACAAGCCGTTCTTCCTGATCGCTGGCCCTTGCGTGATTGAATCGGAACAAATGGCGTTCGATACGGCGGGGCGGCTCAAGGAGCTGACGGCTGAACTGGGCATCCCCTTCATCTACAAGTCCTCCTTCGACAAGGCCAACCGTTCGTCGGGCACGTCTTTCCGTGGACTGGGTATGGAAAAAGGTCTTGAAATCCTTGCTGCCGTGAAGAAGCAGATTGGTGTTCCAGTCCTGACCGATATCCACGAAATCGACGAAGTGAAGCCTGTTGCCGCGGTTGTCGACGTGCTGCAGACGCCGGCTTTCCTGTGCCGCCAGACGGATTTCATCCGCGCCTGCGCACAATCCGGAAAGCCGGTCAATATCAAAAAAGGCCAGTTCCTCGCGCCCGGCGATATGAAAAACGTCATCGACAAGGCGCGTGCCGCGGCACAGGAAGTCGGGTTGGAACAGGATAATTTCATGGCCTGTGAACGTGGCGTTTCTTTTGGCTACAACAACCTCGTGTCCGACATGCGCTCACTGGCGATCATGCGCGAAACAGGCTGTCCCGTCGTCTTCGATGCCACGCATTCGGTTCAGTTGCCAGGTGGGCAAGGCACATCATCCGGCGGCCAGCGCGAGTTCGTCCCGGTACTGGCACGCGCCGCCGTAGCAACCGGTATTGCCGGCCTGTTCATGGAAACCCATCCGAACCCGGCGGAAGCAAAGTCTGACGGTCCGAATGCAGTGCCGCTAGGCCGCATGAAGGATCTGCTTTCAACACTGGTTGAGCTTGATCGCGTCGTCAAGAAAGCCGGGTTTATTGAGACCGATTTTTCCTGATCGGCTCGTGAACCGTTTTTGATTCGTTCGCGCGTGATTTGTGATCTGTCTCAGACCGGTTCTTGACCAGTTTTTGCGTTTTGCCGGGACGTTGCGCGCCCATCCATGAATAATGCTGCATTGACTGCAGTGACAAGGTGCGCAGCGTCGCCTACAGAATTTTCTTTGAATTGGGAGAAGTGAATGAGTGCCATCGTTGACATCATCGGCCGCGAAGTAATCGATTCGCGCGGCAATCCTACCGTCGAATGCGACGTCCTGCTGGAATCGGGCGTCATGGGCCGTGCCGCCGTGCCATCGGGCGCGTCCACCGGCTCGCGCGAAGCCATCGAATTGCGTGACGGCGACAAGAGCCGCTATCTCGGCAAGGGCGTGCTCAAGGCATGCGAAAACATCAATACCGAGATCTCCGAAGCCATCATGGGCCTCGATGCCAATGAGCAGGCCTTCCTCGACCGCACTCTGATCGACCTCGACGGCACCGACAACAAGGCCCGCCTCGGCGCCAATGCCACCCTCGCTGTCTCCATGGCGGTGGCCAAGGCCGCTGCCGAAGAGTCCGGCCTGCCGCTGTATCGCTATTTCGGCGGTTCGGCTGCGATGCAAATGCCGGTGCCGATGATGAATGTGATCAATGGCGGCGCCCATGCCGACAACAACCTGGACTTGCAGGAGTTCATGATCATTCCGGTGGGCGCACCGAGCTTTCGTGAAGCGATCCGCTATG